>CAZIXM010000011.1:0-38725 GCA_964543345.1 uncultured Muribaculum sp.
ACACCGATTTCAAGTCAAGAACATACAGACGGACAACATGCGGATAATCATTATTTTTCAGTATTTTATAGGCATAATCCACGAAAAATTAGCAACCTTTGCAGTTGCAAAGACAATGCGATGCTATCGGCAGAGTCAGAAGGAAACAGGCGGCTGTGAAGCCTCTCGGACCAAATCAAGCCAAGAAATGGGTTGTTCAGACCTCTGAAAACCTTGAAAATTAGCTTGATTTTGTAAATTGAGACTGCCTCTGTGTTTTATAGCATACGGATGCTCATTACCAATGGTTTAATGAAAGTGCATCGGCAAGTGACCTAATGTGTGAATGCGTGGGATCGAGTGTGGGTCGTCGGAGAGCCTCAGTCTCTCCGACGACCCACATGCATGGTGGCTTTGTTTTTCTGCAATTCTCTGCTATCGTCTCAGCGAAGTCCGGTATCAGTCGCTGATCGCAATCTGGGAGTATCGGAGTATCAGCATACGTTTGGTGGCGATGGGCACTCCCTACATCAGTTCACAGTATCAATCTGATACTGTGATGAGCTTTAGAAGGGTGCCGGTTCGTCGCCGGGGCCTTTTAGGAAGTCTGCTGTGCCTCCGCTAAATGGATTCTGCTGAGTCTCACCGATTCCGTCAATCGAATTTAGTTTTGAGCCGACTGTGACAGACGAGGCCAGATCGAAGCTGTCGTCTTCTTCCCAGTTCTCGAACCGTGCAAAACGCGCCTTAAATCGCATTTTTATGTCGTCGACCGAGCCCGAACGATGCTTAGCCACGATAAATTCTGCCAGACCTCGAATGTCGTTGCCCGACGCGTCCTGATCAGACTTAGTGTAATATTCTGGACGATGGATGAAGCATACGATGTCGGCATCCTGCTCGATGGCTCCTGATTCGCGGAGGTCGCTCAGCTGAGGGCGTTTTCCGTCGCCGGTCTGCCGCGATTCCACTGAACGGTTAAGCTGCGACAGTGCAATGATGGGTATGTTTAACTCTTTAGCCAATTGCTTTAATGACCGAGAAATCATGCTCACTTCCTGCTCGCGGCTGCCGAACTTCATGCCTGAGGCGTTCATAAGCTGAAGGTAGTCAATGATGATGATCTCCACATTATGTTCGCGGACGAGGCGACGAGCTTTTGTGCGAAGTTCAAAAATGGACAGAGAAGGTGTGTCGTCGATATACATCGGCGCGCTGTAGAGGTGCTTTACGCGCGACATTAGTTGATCCCATTCAAGCGAAGTCAACTGTCCTGACTTTATCTTTTGGCTCTCAAGCTCACACACGTTACTTATAAGTCGGTTGACAAGCTGGAGATTAGACATTTCGAGAGAGAAGATTGCCACCGGTATATTGTAATTGACGGCCATATTTTTAGCCATTGACAGTACGAATGCTGTTTTTCCCATGGCCGGACGTGCGGCGATAATGATGAGGTCAGAGCGTTGCCAGCCTGACGTAAGTTGGTCGAGTTTGTGATAGCCGGTCTGGAGTCCGCTAAGTCCGGAAGTGCGGTTTGCCGCAACTTGTATCTGGTCAATGGCCTGGCCGATAATGGGGTCGATTTGCGTGACATCCTTTTTAACGTTGCGCTGAGATATTTCAAACAGCTTTCCTTCGGCTTCTTGTAGAAGGTCGTCGACATCGTTGCTCTCATCAAAAGCTTTGCCTTCTATTGCGGCGGCAAACGAAATGAGTTCACGGGCAAGATATTTTTGAGCCACAATTCTGGCATGGAATTCGACGTTGGCTCCGGACAGCACTCTGGAGGTCAGCTCGGAAATGACCACCGGACCGCCTATTTCATCGAGTTTGTCGTTTCGTCGCAGCTGTTCTACTACGGTTAGCATGTCAATCGGCTTTTGGGCGGCCCCGAGGCTTTGTATGGCCGCATAAATATGCTGATGATTTGGCTCGTAGAAGCTTTCCGGCTTCAGAATGTCGCAAACGGTCGTGTAGGCATCTTTTTCAAGCATTAATGCGCCCAAAACGGCCTCTTCAACCTCTTTGTCCTGGGGCATCACGCGTCCCCCGGTCTCAAACATGGTGTTATTTTGTTTCTGTCCTCGATATGACTGTGGTCTATTTTCCGGCATATAAAGATTTTATCGTTTTAATTAAGGGTGAGATTTTGCGCAAAGTTAAGTATAATCATCATAATTGACGATAAGAGAACGAAGATTCTTACTAACAATCTGTCAACATTGAGGTGTCGATTATTGACATAGGTGAAAAATTTCGTACCTTTGCAGAGATACAAAATTTCTCATCTATTTATTATGTACAAGTATTACAAACCAATCGTTATGTCGGCGGCTTTATTCGTTGCGGCTACTTCCTGCAAGAGCGGGGAGCAGACTAATGATAAGATTATCGACAAGCCGGAGGTGACAATCACTGACGGCAAGTTCTCCGTTGAGGCTCTTGAAGCTCTCGGACGTGTGACCGAACCGGTAGTTTCGCCCGATAAGACCAAGGTGCTGTTTGGAGTTTCGTATGAAAGCATAGAAGAAAATGCCTCCAATCGCGACCTTTATGTGATGGATGCCGACGGCTCAAATCCGACACGGCTCACCCGAACGCCAAAGTCGGAGAATAACGCCGTATGGATTAACGGAGGAAAGCAGATAGCGTTTATGTATCCCGACGGCGATAAAAATCAGGTGTGGGTGATGAATGCCGACGGCTCCGGTCGTAAGTGCGTCAGCTCGGTTGAGCAGGGCGTTGGCGGTTTTCTAATCTCGCCTGACGAAAAGCATATCGTTATGATTGCCAATGTTAAGTATACCCGGACGGCTCAAGACGTCTATCCTGACCTTCCCAAGGCTTCAGGCCGTATAATCGACGACCTTATGTACAAACATTGGGACGAGTGGGTGACTGAGATTCCGCATCCTTTTGTCGGCGACTTTGACGGAAACAGCGTGGCCAACGTGACTGATATAATGCAGGATGAACCTTACGAAGCCCCCATGAAGCCTTTCGGCGGGGTAGAGTCGTTTGCCTGGTCGCCTGACGGTAAACAGCTGATTTATGTGTCCCGTAAAAAGACCGGAATGGAATATTCTCTTTCGACTAATTCCGATCTGTATTTGTATGACCTTGCCGACAAGTCGGTACGCAATCTGACTGAAGGTATGATGGGATATGACACAAATCCGGTATATTCTCCCGACGGGAAGTATGTGGCATGGCTCAGCATGGAACACGATGGGTATGAAAGTGATAAAAACCGTATATTTATTCTTGACTTGGTGTCGGGCGAAAAGACTGACTTGACTGCAAATTGGGATTATACTGTCGATGCTATAGCATGGAAGCCTTCGGGTCAAGGCTTGTTTTTCCTCGCTTACCGTGACGGAGTAAAGCCGGTGTTCTCAATCGGATTGGACGGGACGGTCGACGTGGTGGCTCAAGGCGAGTTTGACTACGACGGACTTTGCCCTCTTTCCGACACTGAGCTTATCACAATGCATCACTCCATGTTGGCTCCTAATGAGATTTATTCCGTTAAGAACGGTGAAGTTTCTCAATTGAGTTTCGTCAATAAGGATCTTCTTGACAAAGTGACGATGCCTCGCGTAGAGAAGGTGATGGTGCCCACCACTGACGGAAAAGAGATGCTGACTTGGGTTATTCTTCCTCCGAACTTCGACGAGACTAAGCAATATCCGGCCATTCTTTATTGCCAGGGCGGTCCGCAGCAGGCAGTCAGCCAGTTCTGGAGTTATCGTTGGAACTTCGCCTTAATGGCTTCGGAAGGCTACGTTATCATCGCTCCTAACCGTCGCGGTCTGCCAGGATTCGGCACTGAGTGGAACGCCCAAATCTCAGGCGATTACGGTGGACAGAACATGAAGGACTATCTCAGTGCGGTCGACTATATGAAAGTTAAGCCTTACGTCGACGAAAAGCATATAGGCGCTGTGGGTGCAAGCTATGGCGGATTTTCGGTATATTGGCTTGCCGGTAATCATGATAATCGTTTTGCATGTCTGATTGTACATGCGGGTATCTTTAATACAGAGGCTCAATATCTTGAAACAGAAGAGATGTGGTTTGCCAACTGGGATCTCGGCGGCCCCTTCTGGGACAAGTCAAATGCCGTTGCTCAGCGTTCGTTTGCCAACTCTCCGCATCGCTTTGTCGACAAGTGGACAGCTCCAATTCTCATCACCCACGGTGAGTTTGACTTCCGCATCCTTGCTTCTCAGGGCATGTCGGCATTCAATGCCGCACGTTTGCGTGGCGTGCCGGCCGAAATGTTGATTTTCCCTGACGAAAATCACTGGATTCTTAAGCCGCAAAACGCAGTGCTTTGGCAACGTGTGTTCTTCCGTTGGCTCGACCGCTGGCTCAAAGACGCACCCGCGCAGCCCAACGAATAAGTTGCACGTAGGTGTCCTATTTTATAGATGCCATCCCATTGCAACGACGAAAATCTTTAGGGGGTTCAAAATTGAATGGGCCTGTGTCAAAATGGAATTATCGCATCTGCAAGATGCACGAAATGAATAGCTTTCCGGGGATTGGCGCAACGCGCCTATCTCCGGAAAGCTATTCATTTCGTGAAAGAAATAAAAATCGGAAAGATTTATCAATCTGTAGATAAGAAAAAAATCTTTAGATTTTGCTATCAATATGTATGGATACGCCGTAGCCATGGGATAGCGGGGCATATTTACCACAATCCTAAGCCGTAGGCTCCGACGGTAAAGCCGTCGCACATGCATAGCCACACGTAAGGGCACCGTGGGTGGCCGCAACGTGTGGTAACTTTCCCTCTCCGGAAGTCCTCCCTCTCCAAATCACATACGTAAATTTTTTGTGGCGAAGCAGGGCTGTTTAACGGAAGATGCGTATATTTGTAGTTTCAAACTTAATTGACATCTCTTTTGTTTGACAATAAAGTGCCTATGTTTGAATTTAATTAATGTATTGATTATATGCCACAAGTATCAGAACGAGGGGAAATTATGCCGGCATCCCCAATCCGTCGCCTTGTACCGTTGGCCAATAAAGCTTTGGCTAAGGGCATCAAAGTATATCGCTTGAACATCGGACAGCCTGACGTGCCGACTCCTCAGGAGGGGCTCGATGCGCTTAAACATATTGACCGAAAAGTGCTTGAATATAGCCCGTCAGACGGATTGCTGTCGCTTCGCAAAAAACTGAAGGAATATTATAAGAAATATAATATAGATGTCGATGTCGACGACATTATCGTCACTACAGGTGGCTCGGAGGCCGTGCTGTTCGCGTTCATGGCTTGCTTGGATCCTGGCGACGAAATCATAGTGCCAGAACCTGCATACGCCAACTACATGGCTTTTGCGATATCGGCCGGAGCAAAGATTGTCACTGTCCCTTCAAGCATTGAGCAGGGGTTTGCGCTTCCGCCGATCGAAAAATTTGAAGAGCTTATAACTCCACGTACTAAAGGCATACTGATTTGTAACCCGAACAATCCGACCGGCTATCTCTACACAATGAAGGAGATGCTACAGCTTCGCGATTTGGTGAAGAAGTATGATTTGTTCCTCTTCTCTGATGAAGTATATCGCGAATTTTGCTATACCGGTGCGCCGTATATCTCGGCTTTCCATTTGCCGGGAATAGAGGAGCAAGTGGTGCTAATAGATTCGGTGTCAAAACGTTATAATGAATGTGGTATACGTATCGGTGCTTTGATAACCAAACATGCCGAACTGAAGAAAAATGTTATGAAGTTCTGCCAGGCACGTTTAAGTCCGCCTCTTTTAGGTCAGATCGTGGCCGAAGCGTCGATTGATACTCCTGCCGACTATATGCTCGCCACATATAATGAATATGTTGAGCGTCGTAAATTTTTAATAGATGAGCTGAACAAGATCCCCGGATGTTACTCGCCGATACCTATGGGCGCGTTTTATACGGTGGTTAAACTTCCTGTCGACGATGCCGACAAGTTCTGCGAATGGTGTTTGGAGGAATTTGAGTTTGAAGGGCAGACCGTGTTCATGGCACCCGCTTCCGGCTTTTATACCACCCCCGGCATGGGTAAGGATGAAGTCAGAATGGCATACGTCCTGAACAAAGACGAGCTCGGAAAGGCCATCCGAGTTCTACGTGAAGCCCTGAAAGCTTATCCCGGGCGCACGATAACTGTCAACGAAAGTGTATGAATGTCGAATTGATGATAGCCCGGAGGCTGAGGTTGCGTCCCGACGAACGTAGTCTCTCGCCGAGCATCGTCATTGCTGTGGTCGGAATCGCTTTGTCGTTGATTATAATGATGGCGTCGCTATGCATAGTGCTTGGCTTCAAACATGAAATCCGTAATAAGGTGATGGGTTTTGATGCCCACGTCAGTATTCTTCCCGGACATATCGTGCCTGATGATACCGGCAACTTTTTGGAATTTGATGAAGGACTGCGCGACGTGGTCACGGAGACAGGAATGTTTGCCGAACCGTCGCTCATTCTCGACCAACCGGGAATTATAAAGACTGATACAGACTTTGAAGGCATTGTTCTTCGAGGCATCAGCTCGGGTAAAAGCCGTGACTTTATCTCCGAAAATATGCTTTTGGGAACACTCCCCGATTATACTCTCGACGAGTCTAAAAATAAGATAGTATTGTCCGCAGTCGTCGCAAACCGCTTGGGCCTGGACGTCGGCGACCGTGTTTATGCCTACTTCTTTACCGGTGAGTCAGTCAGGGCGCGCAGGCTCGACATTGCAGGCATATATGACACGCACTTTACCGACTACGACAAGATGTATGTGTTCGGCTCATTGGCCTTAACGCAAGGGCTTAACTCGCTTGACAGCCTCGGATGTAATAAAGTTGAACTGTTTCTGCATGATGTGTCTGATATCGACAGGTCGGCGTTGACGTTGCAGAACGCCATGATGCGTGGAGTCTATGAAGGTCGCTTAAGCGGTACCTACAGGCTTTCGACTGTCAATTCCACCGGGATGATGTATTTTAACTGGCTTGACTTGCTTGATACGAATGTTGTTGTCATACTGGTGCTCATGGGTCTTGTCTCCGGATTTACTTTAATTTCGAGTCTGTTTATTCTTATACTCGAACGTGTCAACATGATTGGAATCTTAAAGGCTCTGGGTGCGCCCAACGGCTCGATAAGCAGAATATTTATTTATCTCGCTCAAAAATTAGTGCTTCTGGGCATGTTGATCGGCAACTTGGTTGGCATTGGCCTTATGCTTGCGCAAAAATACACGCATTTTGTCCCTTTATCACCAGATGCATATTATCTGAGTTACGTGCCTGTCGAAGTTGATTGGTGGTGCATATTAGCTTTAAATGTCGGAGTTTTCGCTGTTTCGTGGGCCATGTTGTTCATACCCGGCAGAATGATAGCAAAAATATCACCCGCCGCATCTATCCGCTTCGAGTAAACAACTTTAGTGGGGGCTGAATTGTTGTATGTTTATTAACACTGATTAATAAAAATATTTAAAGGAATTGCATTACCTTTGTAAATTAATTAGGCTATATTTCACAATTAACTGATGAAGGAAAAAACTGATATTTTAATTTTAATTATAGAGGGAATCCATGAGCGTAAGGGAAAGCAGATTACCGTTGTGGATTTGCACGAAATTGAAGGCGCGGCGGCTTCCGGCTTTGTAATCTGTCAAGGTTCTTCTACTATGCAAGTGTCTGCCATAGCCGATAGCGTAAGGGAGTATGTCCAGGAACATTCGGGCGTTAAACCTTATAATTATGACGGTTATCAGAACTCTCAATGGATAGTGATTGACTACGGCGATTGGTTTGTGCACATATTTACTCCCGAGACTCGCCAATATTATAATCTTGAGGAGCTTTGGAGCGATGCCGACATTAAAGAGCTCCCTGATTTGGACTAAAAATTTAATATTCATTCCATATTTCTGAAATTACATGGATCAGAAACCTCAAAAGAAGACTATAAAGTTCAGCATATATTGGATGTATGCCATTATCGGAGTGTTTATCATCGGACTTTGGTTCTTGGATGACAATTCTATAACAAAGGAGGTGAGTTACTCCGACTTTGAAAAGCAAGTGCTTGACGGCGGTGTAGAGCGCATAGTGGTATATACAAATAAAAATCAGGCTGAGGCCTATCTAAACGACTCTGTAGCCTCAACCATCTTCCACAGAAGCCAATTCACGCAAAACTCCGGGCAGGAGGCCAAGCTGTTGACCGACATACCGAGTGCTGACAAGCTTCAGGACAAGATTGAGCAGTGGAAAGCCGAAGGAGTGTTTAACGGCGATGTCAAATTTGAAAAAGGAAGCGACTTTTCCGCTCTGCTATGGTCATTTGGCCCCATTATTCTTATTATAGCATTCTGGATATTTGCATTCCGCAGAATGTCTAACAAGGACGGAGCCGGCGGCGGTGTGTTTAGCGTAGGAAAGTCAAAGGCTAAGATTTTTGACAAGGACGGCCCGATTCAGGTGACTTTTAAAGATGTTGCAGGACTTTCGGAGGCCAAAACCGAAATCGAGGAAATTGTGGAGTTTTTGAAAAATCCTCAGCGTTATACCGATTTGGGTGGAAAAATTCCAAAAGGTGCCCTGCTTGTAGGCCCTCCCGGAACCGGTAAGACGTTGCTTGCAAAAGCCGTGGCCGGAGAGGCAAATGTGCCGTTTTTCTCAATGTCTGGTTCCGACTTCGTTGAAATGTTTGTCGGTGTGGGTGCTTCTCGAGTGCGTGACCTGTTCAGGCAAGCCAAGGAGAAAGCTCCGTGTATAGTGTTCATCGATGAAATCGATGCGGTCGGACGCGCGAGAGGGCGTAACCCGAATATGGGTGCAAATGACGAGCGTGAAAACACTCTTAACCAGTTGCTGACGGAGATGGACGGATTTGGTTCAAACTCCGGAGTGATAATTCTCGCCGCCACTAACCGCGCTGACATTTTGGACAAGGCCTTGATGCGTGCAGGGCGCTTCGACCGACAGATCTATGTGGATCTGCCAGACCTGAACGATCGAGTGGCTATATTCAAAGTGCATCTTCGCAACATTAAGACAGATGAATCACTTGACATTGAGACCCTTGCGCGTCAGACACCAGGATTCTCCGGTGCCGACATAGCCAACGTCTGCAACGAAGCTGCGCTAATAGCGGCGCGTGGCAACAAGAAGACTGTTACTAAAGAGGATTTCAATAATGCGGTTGACCGTATAATCGGAGGTCTCGAAAAACGCTCAAAAATCACTACCGACGAGGAAAAACACGCTATAGCCGTGCATGAAGCAGGACATGCCACCATATCATGGCATCTCCGTTATGCCTCACCGTTGATTAAAGTGACCATTGTGCCGCGCGGCAAAGCTCTTGGTGCGGCCTGGTATCTTCCGGAAGAGCGTCAGATTACTCCCTCACAGGCTCTGTTGGATGAAATGTGCTCCACTTTAGGAGGCAGGGCGGCGGAGGAACTGTTCCTTGGGCATATCTCGACCGGTGCCGCTAACGACCTTGAGCGTGTCACTAAACTGGCCTACTCCATGGTCGTATATTATGGAATGAGCGATCGTCTGCCCAACTTGAGTTACTATGACTCCACCGGCCAAGAATATGGATTTTCTAAGCCATATAGCGAGGAGCGTGCTAAAGACATTGACGCTGAAGTGTCGCGTATAATTAACGAGCAGTATGAGCGCGCGAAAAAGATATTGACAGAACATGCCGCAGGTCACAAGCAACTCTCTGAAGTTCTGATAGCAAGAGAAGTCATATACACTGAAGATGTCGAGAAGATATTCGGCAAGCGTCCATGGGTGTCTCGGACAGATGAAATATTTGCTAGCCGTAAAGAGCAGGAAAAGCAGATTGCTGAAAATACCGATACGGAAGATGTCGCGAAGCCTGAGCCGGATGAAAGCGATAATGAAGCAAAAACCCCTCAGATACCACCAATCCCTGAAGATGCTAAATGATTGTTTTCTGTGGTACCCCTAAATTAGAGTAAAAATAATATCGCCCCGAGACATATAATGAATCGGGGCGAATTTTTAAGAAGCTGCTAATAAACAAGACCTCTTAAGGATCTGATTCAAAAAACTATCAGATGCAAATTTAACCTAAAAACAATTTACCTTATTTAATATATTGAAGTGCCTATTAATTATGTATCCCGGTTTGAGATAGAATGTCTTTGATGATGGGAGAAATATGGTTGACCACTCTGTCCAGACCGAGATCTGTAGGATGAACACCGTCGACAGTCGCTTCATGGTCGGTGCCCAAGGGCAGTCCCGGATCAATGAAATATACATTATCGTAGGTATTCATGATTTTTTTCATGCCACGTTTTGCAGCTTCCCGTTTCTTTGTCTCGAAAGCTCTTTTTTCCAAGTCGAAATTACCCGATTCCCTTACAGTGGTCTGAAGGAAAATCAGAGGAGTGGTAGGGTGGGCTTCCCGAATCCTTTTTACAAAAGGTTCGAGGCGTTCGTCGATTTGTTCGGCTGTGGGATTGGAAAAGGTGTCGAATATAAAAGCGTCAGCTTCTGAGTCGGCTATGACATCAGCGAAAAAGCTCTCTAATTTACATTGACCGCTTGCTCCAAGATTAGCCACTTCTACCCCGAATATTCGTTGAAGTCTGGCCGGATATGCCATACCAGGTCGGCTTATGCCACTACCGTGGGTTATACTCGAACCCATAACCACAATCTTTTTATCGAAAGGATTAGGAATCTGTTCAATCACGGCGCCGCTGTCCACTCCAATCTCGAGGCTGTTTACACAGTCGTAAACGGGAAGGTACATCATACACTCTTTCATGGATGAATCCATATTGGCGACAACGGTGGATTTATGCTCTGTCCCGACATATTTGGGTTTGCCATAGCCGGCATATATCCATTTGCCGTTGTCCTTAATATATAAATCAAGGCCTTTTTGCGCTATAACGGTGGTATTAACACCTTTCGAGGTGTCGTTTGTTGTCCACTTTGCATAAATGTTCGGGCTGTCCGTGCGGAACAGTACGGCTACGCCTGTCGACATGCCATAATACTCGCGCACCTTGTCGGTCAGATCAGGGTATTTGTCTACCTCAAGACGTTTAAGCGGCGAACCACCGGGCTGTGCTTTATTTATCACAGTGAGGTTTTTGGCCGCGTCGATATATTCGACACTTTTTGTATCGGCGCCGGCAGCTTCAGGTAGGGCAGTGGCGAACATAGCCGCCACTGCCATTAAAGTGATAATATTATTCTTCATCATATACTTGTTTTTTGTTTAAAAGCGGGAGCAGGAACGATACTATGGAAGCTCCAAGCCAAAAGATGGCTACCGGCCCGAAATCGTAATGCTTCACTCCGTCTGCCGCAATGGTGATGTGCGAATCTATGAGCCATCCGGATGCGATGTCCTGAATGCCTGCTGCCACGTATGATGCGATTCCTACGACACCGATTGCCGCGCCCGTTGCCCGACGAGGCACAATGTCAATCGCCATCAGTCCGCCAAGGAAACAGATAAGCACTCCGATTGCAATTCCGAAAAGCACCATCGACAGCATATTGATCCATAACGAATCGCCTCCGTATAGGAATAGAGCCAAAGCCACAGAGTTTAGAACCCCGAATATGAGCGCAGGAATCTTCCTGTCGCCTTTAAACAACTTGTCTGAAAACCATCCCGACAGCACTGTTCCCAATATGCCGAGTAGGGCATTGATAGAGATTATCGAGAGGGCTTCGGCATCGCTGAATCCTTTCGATTCCTGCAGGAACAGCATTCCCCAGCCGTTGATGGCGTAGCGTGACACATACATGAATGCGCTCGCTGCCGCAAGAATCCATACGGCCGGTGTGCGAAGCACCATCTTTTGAATCTCCTTTGTCGACATCTTGGATGTAGATGAGGACACCTTTTCTCCTGCAAGTTCTTCAACGCTCGGCAGACCGCTTGACTGTGGCGTGTCGTGCAGGAATGCGGTTATCAAGCAGATGCCAATCAGTCCCGCCACTGCAGATCCGAAGAAGCCCGCTTGCCAACCAGCGTAAGAAACGATGCTTCCTACAAACAGAAATGAGAAGAATTCGCCGAGGTTATGGCTCGCGGAGAAAAATCCATAGTAAGTGCCTCTCTCTTTGAGCGGAAACCATCTCGACAATGAGATTATTGCCGGGGGGGCTCCCATCGATTGCGCCCATCCGTTGATGCACCACATTATTGCAAACGAAATGAATATGGCCATGGTAGGTATGATTGATGTCGACATACCCATAAGCCCCATTATTCCGTTGGCCAATGTTGATAGTATCAGGCCCGTAGCCATAAAGCGCTTGATATTACAATAGTCGGCGACAAATCCGTTGACAAATTTGCCTATTGCGTAGGCAAACAGCAGTGCCGAACTTATTACTCCAAGCTGTGTTGCATCGAGAGTGTTGCTGTCAATGATTGGTTTCTTCATGACATTTAGGCTCGTGCGGCACACATAATACAGGCTGTAGCCTATTGTAGCCGCAAAAAATGCTTGTAGCCGGAGTCGTTTGTAGTATCGTTCACGTGCTTCTGACGACGCAAATTCGCGCTGTGGTACAGGCTCGCTGATACTATAAAATGATAATGCTTTTTTTAGCATGGCTTAAATGGTTAGTCGTGCAGACCCTTCTCGCGGAGATACGAAATCAATAGCTCGGGTCTGTCGGTTTGAATCATTGTCGCACCCATGCCTATCAGTTTGCCGTATATTTCATCGGGATCTCCTTCATAAGCCGCGTCATCGCACAGCCCGGCGTTAAGTTTAGGCCACAATGAGTTTACCCATAACTTCGCCCCTTGGTTGACGATCTCTGACATCCCTTTGGTAACCTCCGGAGTAAGCTCGTACCAGTTTACTTCGTAAGCAAGAGGTACTGTGCCCGAAGTTAAGTATGAGTTGAACAGAGCCTGCCCTTCCGGTTTCAGAATATCAATTATGGGCATGTACATCATGTTGCGCTTATGCGATGCCATCTTCTCTTCGACCTCTTTCAGCGGACTTTTGCCTTTGATGAGCAATTGTTCGGTCACTCCGAGACTGTCAGAGAGCGCGAGCACAAGGTCGTAGTACTGGTAACCTTTGTCGATATTGATGACTATGCGGTCTTTGCACAGCTCAAGCACTTCAAGAAGGGTGGGGACTTTGTGAGTGGTGGCTACGCCGTGTCCGGCACGGAGAAATACCTTGCTTACGGAGTCCATTGTAACATCTTCGATTAGACCTTTGCCCGTTGTCGTGCGGTTTAGTGTGCGGTCGTGGCACACTACGAGTACGCTGTCTGATGTAAGAGCCAAATCTATTTCAACGATGTCTGCACCCATCTTAATGACAGATTCGATGCCTTTTAGCGAATTTTCCGGGTAGTTGCGCCAGTCACCGCGGTGGCACGCTACCAATACTTTCTTCGACTTTGGGTTGTGTATTTCTTCTACTACTTGTTGTGCCTTGTTCTGTGCGAACGTGCATACAGAGGTCAGCGCAAGAAAAAGCAGAATAACATATTTTTTCATAATTCAGGAGATTTACCAGTTTAACACGCGTACTTTGTAGACATTCAAGTTGTTGACTTTAAATGTCATGCTGGGTGCCGAAGCATTGTAGTCTGTCGAATAGTTAATGGTATGTGTCGACCAATCGTAGTCTCCTTCCGGTACGGTAGCGTCAGTGTACCAAAGTTCGTCGGAAGCCGGATTATAATTGAGCGACTTTATAGAAGTACTATTAGTAAACAGCTTCATTTCAGCGAAAGAGCCTGTGGCAATATTATACAGGTATGCCTTAAGTCCGGCAACGCACAGAGTGTTGCTGTCGGCCATTGACAGGTCATGGACGCTTCCTTGTGGCAAAGTAATAGTCTTTTCCAGCACCAATGAGGGTGAATCGGTGGTCCAGTCCTTAAGAGAGTAAATTTGCATCAGATTGCCTCCGATGGCATAAAGACGTTCTGTGTTAGAGTCCCATACTACACCGTGAGCTGAGCCGAGAGTGTACTTCTGTAGAATTACATTTGGCTTACTGATGTCATAAAGCTGAATTGTGTTATGTGTATCGGTTTCTCCAGACGAGCAAGCTACTACAATTCTGTTGTTCGGAAGTAGCTCGGCAGAGTGGGCATTGGGAACCAATGTCGTGTGGAAAAGTACCTCTTTTGTTGCCTTATCGAGCAATACGCACCATCCGTAAGAGCTTGTCGTAAGAAGTTTAGTTGCGCTGTCGACGGGCTTGCAGTCATCGATGTGGTCGCATCTTGATGCCTTAAGTCCGAGAATGCTTGCTATGTCGGTGGCATCCCAGCTCCAAAGGACGGCATTAGTATAGTCGCCGGCTGCAAGTGCCTCATTAGCATCGACAATGTATATCATGTTTGAGCCACAGACAATCAGCTGTGAAACTCCATTCTGTGAAGTATTTACGGAAGAATACTTTTCGCCCGACACCAGATTGACGGGAGTTTGTTCAGATGTGCTGAACTGTTTACCGTCAGTTGTATTAACGGTTATAGTGTATCCTGCTGAAAGATAAACCGGAGCGAGCATAACAGAAATGGATTTTCCTTCAACTGAGCAGTCGATGGGAGATGCGGGAGTGACAGTTACTGTTTGTGCGGTAGCTGTGGGAGTCCACGTATCCACGTCGATAGATATGTCGCCGGCTATTCCTTCGCCGCCATTAGATACGATTGATATATCCTTCACGCTGTAATTGCCTCTTTGGATGTTGACATTCATTATTGCGGCATACTGCACGAGCGAGATGTTGCATCCTTCGTATCCTGAAAGCAGTTTGTTGTTGTCGTGTCCTAACAGCAAAGGCTGAATCGTGCCGGTCTGTGTTTGAGGAATGTTTATAGAGACTTTTCTGTCTGCAACCTTTACCGAAGCATCTGCAGGGTAATAGCTCACTACAGAAGCTGTTGCCGGTGCTTCAACTTCGTAAAGGAACAATGATGATGAATGGTTGGGAAGAATGGGTGAGGCGTAGTAGACCTTAGAAGAGTTTTCTACCACCACCAGCGGTGCTTTGTCGCCGTCGGCCCATGCGGGTTGGACTGCACCCGTTTCAGTAATATATTTTTCGAGAGACAAGGTCACTTTTGACGGTCTTGTCTCGATGGCATTGGATGAGTCGTTGTCATCAGAGCAAGAACATGCAAAGGGTGCTATGCCGAGCATCATAAGTCCGGCGAGCAAGAATTGATGGTTTATGTATTTCATTGGTTATCTATAATTTCTTGGTGAAGGTACGGAAAGCTCGTCACTTTCCGTACCATAAAAGATTTATTTCAGGCAGCATGAACCGCAGATGTCGCCACCGTGGGTGCTCCATCCGGAAGCTCGTTCGCCACCTACATATTTTCCTACAAATATACCGTTTCCTGACGCACTACCGATGAATGCTGAGTATAGCACTCCGTCGAGATAGTTGTTTCCTCCCATTGATCTCTGGTTGGCGTCATTGTCGGCGTAAGTCCATTTTTCAATCACGTTTCCTGCCGGATCGAATATGAAGTTGCTGTTGATTTCTTGTCCCGAAGAAATGTACAGACGGTTTTCAGTGTCGACACAGGGGTGCGAGAAGTTGAAGGCGTTGTTGCTTGAAATATGGGTATAGTCCCAAACTACCTGCGTCAGATCGCCTGAAACGCAATATACGTGACTGTTCTTCGAGCCAACGTATACGTTTCCGTTGGGTGCTACCGCCGGTTCGTAAAGGTCATTTGTGGCTACCGCAAAAGCGTTGACAATGATTTTGTGGGCATTTATGTCTATTGACGTCATGAAGCCACCGGCTTGCGGGATGTAGGCTGTGGTTTTGTCGGCTGCTACGGCAAATCCTGAGTTCTTAACCATGTTTTTCGACAGTGAAACTGTTGCGATTTCAGAGCCGTCGTTCACGTTGAGGAATGTAACGTTCTTTTGGAATCCGGCTACAAGTTCCTGTCCGTTAACGATTAGTCCGCAACC
This sequence comes from uncultured Muribaculum sp., assembly GCA_964543345.1. Taxonomy (GTDB): domain Bacteria; phylum Bacteroidota; class Bacteroidia; order Bacteroidales; family Muribaculaceae; genus Muribaculum. The sequence goes on from CAZIXM010000011.1 coordinate 15,976, forward strand.
TGAGCTGCCTCCGGCATAGCTCCACTTTTTAGCTCCTGTTGTTGCATCGACAGCAAACAAGTTGCCTGAAGCGTCTACGAGGAACACTGTAGAACCATCTGCCGATACGGCGGGAGCGGCACTCTGATTCATCGTCTGAGCTTCACCGAAGTTCCAGAGCAGTTCGCCTTCGTCAGACACTGCGTAGAATTGTCCGGCTGTGGTGGTACCGTAGTAAATGTCGCCGGTAACGGGATTTACAGTAAGCATGTTATAAGTGCCTGACAGGGCCGAAGGTGCATAGTGCCATTTCTCGGCTCCAGTCTCAATGTCAAAAGCGTATAGGGCGGCTATTTTATTGAATGTGATGATGTAGATGGTCTTGCCGTCGGGAGAGAACACCGGGCACGTACCTTTAAAGCCTTCATAAGAAGTACCGCTCATTTCCCAGCTGTCGGAGTATACTACATATTCGCGAATGTTGACTTCGAGAGACCAATTGCGTTCAACTCCGTTGACATTGGCCGACAGTTTAACCGTCTGAGTGCCTGCTGAAGAGAACTTGTAGTCAACATTGGTACCCATACGTGATTCATTGCCCGGGAAAGTCCATGTAATCTCGGTAGCCGTCGGGTAGCCTTCCATGTTAAATGAGAAGCTGATGGTCTGACCGATAGCGGCTTGTGTACGGCTTATGAAGTACGGTATGGCGGTGGTAGGCATTGCCTTTACGACGACGGGTTCCGAAGATCCGCGTGCATATTCGGCCGTGAGCGTGAAGGTATAGTGTACGTCGTTCTCGAGGCCGTTAACTGCGTATGAAGTCTCGTCAGCACCTATGCTTACCTCTGTCGGGCTTTCCGTGCTGTCAGTCAATGAGTAGCTTAACGTATAGCTCTGCACACCGGTCGACGGTTTTGACCATGACAATATTACATATTGGTCGCCTGCATCGGCTACAAGGTCGGTGACGGGGAAGCGAGAGGTCGAAGGTTGTCCGGCTACCGATACTTCTCCTGAGATGAGCTTGCCATAGACTGCCTGTACGGCAAATTTATACTGTTTGCCGTTAGTCAGCGAGGTCACATTATATTGACGCACATTTCCGGTGCGGATTTCAACTTCGTCGGTATCTGAGTACTTTATAATGAAGTCCGACGGATTATAGCCTTCGGCCGCCTCCCAGGTGAGGAGCACCTCTTCATCTCCAGGCACTGCCTTCAGTTGCTGTACCTGCGGACGTGCATCGCCGGCACTGATAACATCGTCTTCCCAGCACGATGTCATGGTGGTGATCATCGCAGTGGCTATAAGAGCGAGATATGTGAATTTTTTCATTGTTTGTAATTTTAGAATTTAAAAAACTTAGAATCCGGGATTCTGCCATAGAATTTTGTCGTTGTTGACTATTTCAAGCTGTGACTGTGGGATAGGGAAGAGAAGATGTTTGCTCTCTATAGAATATCCCAAGTTGCTCATTGTCTTCACCGCAAGGCCGAGGCGAATTAGGTCAAACCAACGCTGTCCCTCGAGGGCAAATTCGCGTCCGCGTTCGTCGGCAAGTTCCTGTATGAAAGTAGCTTTGTCGGGAACATCAGCTGTGGTCAGTTCCGACAGCCCTGCGCGTGTTCTGGTCTTGTTCAGCCAAGTTAACGCTTCGCCGATATTTGTGGAAGCGAGAGCCTCGGCATACATCAAAACTACGTCGGCATAACGAATCAGCGGAAAGTCGTTGCCAACTACTGTAGTGTAGACAGCATCGTATGTGTCATACCATTTAGCGATGGCGTATAGATTGCCTACAGGGGTGTAGTCGGTCAGCAGATTCAAGCGATTGTCCTCGTCGCTATATATAGCCTTGAATACATGTGACGGATTGGTAATGTCGGCCATGACAAGAGTGTTGGCGGTGTACCAAAGTCCGTGGCCTTGGTCGTTGGTCTTATTGTAATATACAGCGAAGATAATCTCCTTATTCATTTTATTGTTGACGTCGAATGCGCGCGCCGTGGTGGTCTCCAAGCCGTAGTAGGTGCTTTTCATCGCTTCGTCGAGGGCGGCTTTTGCAAGCGTCGGCTCGTCAAAAGTGAGGTAAACCTTGGCCAATAGAGCGTATGCGGCGGTGGCGGTTACCCTTGCCACTTCCGAGCCACGCGTTTCAGGCAACAGACCTGCGGCTTCAGTCAAATCCTCCTTGAGCAATTGAAGCATCTCTTCCTTGGTGCACCGGGGAATCAATTTGGCATCGGCGGGAGTTACCACGGTACGGGTGAGGGGAACGACTCCGAATGTGCGGTACAGGCAGAAGTAGAACCATGAGCGCAGGAATAGAAGTTCGCCCCGATACTGATCATAGTTAGCCATGCTGGTACGTCCGTTCATGTGTGCCAATACGTCGTTGCACCGGTAGATGGCGTTGTACCAGTTGGACCACTGGGTATCACAGATGCCGTTGCTCGCATCCTCGACAAAATTGTCAAGATTATAGCGGTCTTGGGTGGAAGTGGTCATTGATTCGAGCCAGCATTCGTCTGATCTATAGCTCAGCTCTGTCAGGAAGAAGCTGGTTGCCGATTTCAGTCGCTGATAGCAACCTCTGACGCTTTGGTTGAAGTCGTCGTCGGTGTTATAATGGTTGCCTTCAGTGATGTTATTGCTTGGGTACTGTTCAAAGAAGTCGTCGCCGCATGAAGTCAGTGACATTGCGGTCAGTACTCCTGTCATCAGTAAATATTTCAGTTTCATGATGTAATATCCAGTATTTAGAATGAGAAATTAAGTCCGAGGGTGAATGTGCGAGCCAAAGGATATGAACAGTAGTCTTCTCCCGGGCGCAGGGCATCGGTTGAACGTTTGTTGACTTCAGGATTGTAGCCTGTATATTTTGTCCAAGTGAACAGATTTGATCCTTGAGCATAGATGCGTAGTTTCGACAGACCGATGGGCTTTATCAGCTTGGTCGGGAAGTTGTAGCCGATGGTGACGTTCTGCAGACGCAGGTAAGAACCGTCTTCCAGATGGAAAGTCGATGTGCTTGAGCCGTTGTTACCGGTCGACTTTCGGGTAGCGCGGTTTAACTCGCCGTAAGGATAGCGGTCCAGAGCCTCTTTCATCATGTTGAATGATCCCTCCATGTTGAGCAGGTAACGGCGTTCGAGGTTAAGGATTTCGTTACCGTAAACACCCTGGAAGTTGGCTGCGAGGTCAAATCCCTTATAGCCTACCGTAAATCCGAATCCGTAGTAGAAGTCAGGCATATAGTTACCACAGATTACACGGTCATCGTCCTGCTCCATAACACCGTCGCCGTCAGCATCGACGAAGCGGAAGTCGCCAACTTGAGTCGATTCAAAGTGCGGATAAGAGTCGAGTTCCTCCTGATTGTGGAAGATTCCGTCCTGAACAAGAAGGTAGTAGCAACCTACGGGTTGTCCTACGCGGGTGATATAATAAGCTCCACTGTAGGATGCTTCTTTGATGATGTCGGCATTTTCTTCACCGAGGCTCAACACCTTGTTGCGGTTTAGCGACCAGTTGGCATTGAACGAATAAGTTACTTCGCCTATTTTGTGGTTGCTCTGAAGAGTGAGCTCGATACCTTTATTTTCCATCGAACCGATGTTCACGTCGGAAGAGCTCAATCCAGATACGACAGACACAGGAATGTCAAACAGCATGTTGGTGGTCTTTGAATAGTAAGCGTCAATGCCGAGGCGCAGAAGGCCGTTCCATGCGCTGAAGTCAAGACCGACATTGTATTGGGTGTTCTTTTCCCAACCGAGGTCGTCGTTGGCTATCTGTGACGGATATACTATTGACGACAGGCCGTTGCCGAGATCCAAAGTGCTCATGCTGTAGAGCGCAAGATAAGCCGAGTTGCCGATCTGTGCGTTACCGGTCTGTCCGACGCTGGCGCGGATTTTGAGGTCATCGAGCCATGTAAGTCTGTCCATGAACTTTTCTTCGCTTAAACGCCATCCTATAGAGGCTGCGGGGAAGTAACCCCAACGGGTGTTGGGCGCGAAGCGTGACGAACCGTCACGGCGTATTGAGGCCGACAACATGTAGCGGCTCTTGTAGGAGTACTGACCGCGGAGCAACCATGACGCGAAAGTATATGAATACTTGTTGTTGTAAGTATTGTCAGGGTCGATTGTTTTTCCCTTAAGAGTGCGAATCTTGTCGTCGCCGGCTGTTCCGGTTCCGACTATCTGCGCAGTGGATGTAGTCTGCTTCTCAGCCTCATATACGGCAACGGCATTAATGGAGTGGTCGCCGAATGTGCGGTTGTATGACAGCTGGTTGGTGATAGTCCAGTGGAAATATGAGTTGCTGTTGTGCTTCGCTGTTGGGTCAGAAGCATCGTCGCGGTATTTATAACCACTGAGAGGAATGTAGCTCGGACGGTAATAATTGCGTATGTATGAGTAGTAGTCGCCACCGGCGGTGAGCTTGTATTCGAGTCCCTTGATAAATTCGTAGCCCACGTAAATATTTCCCATGAGGTTGATTTTTTCGCGGACATCGTCGATTTCGGTGGCGAGGGCAACGGGGTTAAGCGATGGGTTCGCCTGTGTGTCCCAAGGGTCTACGCGGAGTAGCCAGTTGCCGTCCCAGTTATATGAGCCGTCGGCATTGTAGACGGGGAATATCGGGGCCATTGTGAGCGCATTGGCTATAACTCCGTCAGCACCGTATTGTGAATCGGCATCAACATAGTTGGTCTTTGAGTATGATGGCGAGAAGGTGACTCCATACTTAAAGTTGCCCGAATTTCCGTCGACTGTGGCGCGGGCGCTGAAGCGCTGGAAGTCGCTTTCGATAACAGTACCTTCGCGGTAAAGATAGCTTCCGCCGATGTAGTAACCGTTGTTTTTGTTGCGGCCGGATACTGAAAGCGAGTGCTTGGTGGTAAGTGCAGTGCGGAAGATGGCATCCTGCCAGTCGGTATCGGTCAGCTTGCCGGTGGTATCCTCCAGATAAGAAGTGATTAGCGGAGTGACGCGGTGATATGTCTGCGGACGAAGTTCGTAGGCATCGTCGATGCTGCCCGTGGGCACGTTGTACAGATATGATCCGTCGCGTGCTTCTTTAAACATGGTGGCATACTCATAGGCATTAAGCATATCCATTTTTTTTGCTACCGATGACCAGCCAACTTGTCCGTCGTAGGTCACGACAGCTTTTTCGCCTTTACCTTTCTTTGTCGTAATGATGATTACACCGCAAGAACCGCGCGAACCGTAGATAGCGGCGGCGGAAGCGTCTTTCAACACTTCAAGACTTTCGATGTCGGAACTTTCGAGGTTGGCAAATGCCTGGGCGTCAGATGGTACGCCGTCGATGACATACAGTGGGTCATTGCCGGCTGTAGCCGATTGAATACCGCGGATACGTACCGAGACATTACCGTCGGGCTGTCCGCCGAGCGAGGTCACTTGCACACCGGGCATTTTGGCCGCCATTGCATCGCGGAAGTCTGATGAGGCTGAGCGTGAAAAATCCTCAGACTTTATTGACGATATGGCAGTCGTTACGTCGCGTTTGTTCTGGACACCATATCCCACCACGACAACGTCGTCGAGCATCACGGCCTGCGGACGGAGTGTGATGTTCAGCTTGTCATTGTCGGGGTTAAGCTGGGTCTGGTAAGCGTCGTAACCAACGAATGACACGGTCAGAACATTTTTGTCGCCTTTTACATTAAGCGAAAAGTCTCCGTCAAAATTAGTGGCTACGGCTGCTGCTGTACCCTTGATTTTGACGGTAGCTCCGATTACAGGCTCTCCATTTTCGTCCACGACATGACCGCTTACAGTCCAAGCCTTGTCGCGGTTATTGTTTCCTGTGGCCGAGGGAGTGTCCTTATCGGCTTTGAGCACGATTTTTGTGCCTTCAATCTCCATGCTGACGTTTGGAAGCACTTCCTTGATGATTGAGGCGATGGGCTTGTTGTCAGCTTTCACGGTCACTTTCTTCTCACTATTGATGTCGGCATCGATATATGCGAAAGTGTACCTTGTGCTTGCTTCTATCTTTTGAAGCAAGTCTTTGACAGTGACGTTTTTCACGTCGAGCGTGACGGTCGGAGTCTGTGCGTTGGCGCAGATCGCGGTCACTGTGCAGAAAAGTATTGCCAATAAAGTCCGTCGGCTCATACTTTTCAAGACATTGGTTATTGCCATAATGATTTTTGGGTTGATGTTTTTTAATGATTGGATTAATCGGTCTCCTTATCATATCAGCGGGCCGATATGTGGATGAAATTTCCGGAGATAGTGTAACGTAACGGCATAAGGGTTGCCATTACATTCATAAGGTCGTCAAGCGGTTCGTTGCACAGCGTTATGGACAGGCGGGTGTCAAGATTCACTTTCGAGTCGACATCAATCTCGACGCTGTACTTGCGTTCAAGATTGATTAGTACGTCTCTGAGCGGCGCATTGTCAAATGTCAACCGCGGAGAGAACCACTGACAGTAGTTTGTGGCATCGACTGACGAGAGGGTGTAATGGCCGTCGGAACGGTTGAATGACAATATGTCGTCGGGCGACATATAAATCGCTTCGGGCAGGCGTGAGCTCGCCACTTTAACCCGTCCTGAGCGTAAAATCACCTCTTCCGTCTCTGAGAATGAATAGTTTATGGCATCAAACTTCGTGCCGAGAACCTCAACTTCGATGTCGCCCATATCAACTATAAACGGTTTAGAAGGGTCATGCCTTACTTCAAAATAGGCCTCACCGATGAGTTCTACCTTCCTTGTTTTCGTGTTGAACTGTTCTGAATAGCTCAATCGCGTATCGCTATTAAGCCATACGGCAGTGCCATCGGGTAGGATGTGCTTTCCTACTGAGCCGCTGGCGGTCAGAAGTACGGTGGTAGCCGGCTGTTTTGTCGAAGTCGATGCTATAAATCCGCATAAGAATAGCAACCCGCAAACGACGGCCGCGCACATCCATCGAGCCGCAACGATAAGTTTGCGGCGGTGTCGGCGCTTCCGGTTCACGTCGTTCATCAACAAACGTAGTCCATGGATGTCGTCGGCTGACGGCGACGGCGATTCATGGTTTTCCCAAATATAGTACATCGCTTGGTCTATGCTTGGGTCATTTTCGTTTTCGAGCATCCACTTGCGGAATTTCTTCGAGATGTCGTGTGGTAAATTCGGCTGACAGAAGATGCCGTCGATGATTTTGGCGCTATCCTTTATATCCATTTCAGCTATTTAATGAACTTATATAGACGGTTTACATTCAGAGTTCGTTATATAATCGCTCTGCTGCGTTATTGTGCTGCCTGGGTGATGGTATACAACTCGGAATATGTTCCGGCTTTGAATGTTACAGTTCCTACGCGCTCGGCACCTGTGGTATTGGCAGTGTAGCTGAGATGTACGGCATAAATGCCTTTTTCTGACCCGTGCGAAACGTCGGTTGAGATCCATCCGTCGTTGGGGGTCACGTCCCAGGCGCACGTTGCGAACAAGGTAACTGAGATAGATCCCTCATTGCCGTCTACTTTAGTTGCAAGGTTGTAAAGATAGATGCTGTCGGGTGCATCATCGTCATCGTCCTTGTCACACGCGGTGAACGACAGGCATAGGAACATCAGGATCAGAAGTGTTCTAATCTGCTTTTTCATCTGTGTTTAATAATTTAAAGTTAAAAAATAATGATGGGTTTAATCCATATATGGTATTACGTATACACTATTATGACACTTTACTGGCGTGATATGCTAGTGCATTAAGTAAAAAAATTTTGATGTTGGTGAATTTTTTTAATTTGCATGGATTAGAGGCGCCATTTGCGCTCTTGAAATTTGGTATGGCTATTATATAAAGAATGAGATGACGTGAATCACCTTCCGCAGTTCGGCTAATGCCATAGAGATATGGTATTGTACTGTCTTTGGGCTGATGTCGAGCTTTTCGGCAATCTGTTCGTAAGACATGTTCTCGTAACGGCTCATGCAGAACACTCTTTTGCGTTGCTCGGGCATGCGATCTATGGCCAATTCGATCATCTCGAGAAGATCTGAAGTAGTCACAGATGAGTCTGTATCATCCGATTCTTCTGTGTTGTGCTTCCGTATGTCGTCAGAATATTTGTCATGGATTAGCTTTTGCCGGTAGTTGTTCAAGATGGCATTTTTTGTCATTCTGAAAAGATACGCCTTTATGGAAGTGATTTCGGAAAGAGACTTTCGCATTTCCCATAGCTTAAAAAATATGTCGTGGGTAATGTCGGCGGCTTCCTCTTCGTTTTGGACGAAACGGAATGCAAAGTCCCGCACTTTAGGCGCGTACTCCATATAAAGCACGCCTAAAGCACCTGTGTCGCCGGTCTTTATTCGAGACAATATCTTTTCGTCGGTTTGTTCCATGTCAGTCTTGGTCTTCGCAAAGCAAAAGCAAAGCTACGACAAAAAAAGTATATATGCAAAACATTATTTTCGGGGAAAATGTTGAATATAGCCGTGTGAGGTGGGTGTGAGGTGGGTATGTTGACGGGTTGGCAGAACTTAAATATCGAGCAATTTGTTGTAAAAACGAGGGAATATGCATAACTTTGCAATAACAAAAACATCTTTATGTCGCGTATTTGTTTAAAAGGTATGGGAGTGGCCTTGATTACTCCGTTTAAGCATGACAAATCGGTTGATTTCAATGCTCTTGCGCGCTTGCTGGAATATCAGGTCAAGAATGGCGTGGACTTTCTCGTTGTCCTCGGAACTACGGCTGAGACAGCAACGCTTAATACGCAGGAGAAAGATGCCGTCAAACGTTTTGTCGTTGAGCGCGTCGCCGGACGAGTCCCGTTGGTTATTGGTATAGGCGGCAACAACACTCTTGCTCTTGTAGAGCAGCTAAAGACGGAGGATTTGTCAGCCTACAGCGCGGTTTTGTCCGTAGTGCCTTATTACAATAAGCCGTCGCAGGAAGGTATTTTTCAACATTATAAAGCCATAGCTGAAGCTTCGCCCCTACCTATTATATTATATAATGTGCCGGGACGTACCGGAGTTAATATGTCGGCCGAAACTACATTGCGTTTGGCGCGTGAGTTTGACAATATCATAGGAATAAAGGAAGCCTCCGGCAACTTTTCTCAAATTGACGATATTATAAAAAATAAACCCGAGGACTTTATGGTCATATCGGGCGATGATGGAATAACATATCCGTTGATTACATTAGGGGCCGTTGGCGTGATTTCTGTTATTGGCAATGCCTTCCCGCGTGAATTTTCAAGAATGGTAAGGTTGGCTCTTGAAGGCGACTATCCTCGCGCTTTAACCATACATCACCGTTTTACTGAACTGTTCAGCCTTTTGTTTGTCGATGGCAATCCGGCCGGGGTGAAGTGTCTGCTTCATGCTATGGGATACATAGAGAATGAGTTGCGTCTGCCTCTTGTCCCGACCCGAATCACTACCTACGAAAAGATTCGTCAGGTGCTTGAGCGATTGTCGTAGAAGCTCTTGCCGGGTGTTTGTGGCGTTTTGTTAAGCTAATTGAGAATAAAAATTTGCCGTATATGGTAAAAAACACTAACTTTGCAAAAAAATATTCAAGGTGAGGTCCGGTAGCTCAGCTGGATAGAGCAACAGCCTTCTAAGCTGTGGGTCTTGGGTTCGAATCCCAACCGGATCACTGCTAAAAAGGCCGATAGTTTTACACTCGGTCTTTATTGTTTTATTTTGCCGAATCAATGAGATTCTGTATCTTTGTGAAAATTATGTAATTTTATAGGAGAGGGGGTTCTCTCAAGAATGTTAAAGGAGCATTATGAAATTTGAAGGTCTAAGACCATTTTTGGTACGTTATCTGAGTTCGTGGGTAATTTTATGTATCGACCTGTCTGTGTCGTTCATAGCTAGTGCCTTGGCTCTGGCCTTAGTGTCGCTGTTTGACCGTGGGCTGTTTGTTTCTGTTTCGTTACCGTTGGTCTGGTTGATATGTGCAGTGTTTGCGTCTGGTGTCAGCTTCTATTTGATGCGTACTTACAGAAGCGTTATCCGACATACTACTTTGCGCGAGATCGGTCGGCTTTTCGCATCGGTCGTCACAAAAGAGTTGATCATGTTTGTGGCGATGGTCTCATTGCCGTGGCTTGCCGGGTTGAGAAATCTCGGATTGTTTCCCGATGGATTGCTCCTGTTGCTCGATGCGACGCTGACAGCGACTGCTTTGGTTCTGTTGCGCATCGCGATGGTGCTTGTTTATGATAGAATCAAGAGCAATATTCGCCGGAGCCATAATACTCAGCGAGTTCTTGTCTACGGTACCGGCGATAAGTCGGTGGCTTTAGTGCAGCGTCTTGCTCAATCGCCTCACTATGATGTCGTGGGCTTTATTGTGCCGGAACAGGGAGTGAGAATCAAACCCACGATCGCCGGCAGGGCGGTCTACTCCTTTGAAAGTGCTTCTGACCTGCTGAGTCTGCGGAAACGATACGACGTGCCGGCTGTGCTGTTTGCTAAGGAGGAGGATGGACGCAACGAGCAAGAGCGTCTCGTGAAATACGCTGTTGACAATGGCATGAAAGTGCTTATCGCCCCTCCGATTGATGAAATAATCGATGGCCGCGTGATGAAAAACGGTGTGCGCGAGATAAAGATTGAAGATTTGCTCGGACGCGATGAAATTAAAATTTCACTCGAAGAGATAAAAGCCGATTTCCAAGGAAAAACAATCCTTGTCACCGGAGCCGCCGGCTCGATAGGTTCGGAACTTTGTCGGCAGTTGGCCGGATTTGGTATCGGCAAATTGGTGATGTTTGACAATGCCGAGACTCCGATGCATAATGTAAGGCTCGAATTTGAGGAGCGGTTCCCGGGCTTGGACTTTGTCCCCGTGATAGGTGATGTGCGTATTCCGGCGCGTCTCGACTACGTGTTCCGCCATTACAAACCTCAAGTGGTTTTTCATGCCGCCGCGTACAAGCATGTGCCTTTGATGGAAGAGAATCCTTGCGAGGCTGTCCTGGTCAACGTAGCCGGTTCGCGCAATGTGGCAAATAAGTGCCTCGAATATGGTGCCGAAAAGATGGTGATGATTTCTACGGACAAAGCCGTTAATCCTACAAACATAATGGGTTGCACGAAGCGCTTGGCGGAGATTTATGTACAGTCGCTTGGCTTGGCGCTCGCCTCGGGTGAAAAGAAAGGCAAAACACGTTTTGTGACCACTCGCTTCGGCAATGTCCTTGGCTCTAACGGCTCTGTAATTCCCCGTTTCCGGGAGCAGATTGCAAAAGGTGGTCCCGTGACGGTGACGCATCCTGAAATTACCCGATTCTTTATGACAATTCAGGAAGCCTGCCGACTGGTTATGGAGGCGGCGACTATGACTACCGGCAATCAGATTTTCGTGTTTGATATGGGTGAGTCGGTCAAGATTGCTTCTCTGGCCAAAAGAATGATTGAACTGGCCGGTTTCGTTCCGGACAAGGACATAAAGATTGAATATACCGGTCTTCGTCCCGGAGAAAAGCTTTATGAAGAGGTGCTGTCAAATACTGAAAATACCATTCCTACTGACCACGATCGTATCCGCATTGCCAAAGTCCGTGAATATTCATTGACTGATGCTATGGATGCTGTGGATGCCCTTGAGGAGCTTTCACGAAAGGTAGAGATTCCTTCTATGGTAATGCTAATGAAACAGATTGTGCCGGAGTTCAAGTCGAAAAACTCAATTTATGAGAAGTATGACCGGCAACCCCAGATGGCTAACGATGCTGAATTAGCGTGAACTAATAAGTGCCTATATCTCTGAGTTTGGGAGATGTGATGTGGTGGGCTGTGCGCCTAAGCGAGCGAAACGGCACCCCATGTAGCTGAAGCGAGTCGACGTATCTGTCATGGCGTTTGATGTGAAGATTCGAGCTCAGTAAAATCGTGTCAGGATTGAACTTCTTCACAATGTCAATGACATTTCCTTTAAAGCCGTTACAGGCTACGGCATAGTTGACTGCGCCGACTGTTGTGAAGCGTTCGGTTAAAAACGTGTCCGATGTGATGAACAGATATTTTGTCCCGTGGAGTTCTACCATATTTTGCAATCGTCGTAATCCCGGAAGTGACATACTTTCTTCTGCGATTTTTAGGGAGTCCAGGCCTCTCCTGCCTAAATAGTTCCTGTGTCTGACTTTGCTCCTTTGGGCAATTTCTGACGCTATCTGACCATTAGCCATAGCTATAAGATGTGCTTGTTCTCCGTCGTAATAAATCATTGATATATGTCTGCTGTCATACGGAATAAAGCATTCATATTCGGGTATTTCTTGCTTCAGGAGATAAGGGAGAATAATGGTAGCCGTCACGGTGGCCGTAAAAACACCCCATGCCAATCTCTTTTTAATCCAAAGTGATAGAGCCAATAGACCGACACATAGATAGTAACATGGAATAAAGTATGGCGAGACATATATGTTACGGATAGTCGCACCCGGCAACGTACTAATCCAATCGGCATAGTTGTAGACTATCCCATAGATAAAGTCTATGACTTTTATCAGCCATTCCGGACTGAATCCTAAGCTTTCGAGTATTAAAAACAGGATGCCTCCGCACATTAAAGGGGGCAAAAGCAACGCAATAGGTATATTCGCCGGGATAAAATAAACCGGAAATGTATGGAAATAATTAGCCGTTAAGATTCCGACCCCTAATGTCGCGAATATTGACATTGCCGTGGCAGAAAGGATAAAGTTTAAGATGGTGTTCCCTCTTACGGCAACTTTTCTGATGAAAGGCATGAATAGCAATATGCATCCTACCGAAACGAATGACATCTGAAATCCGACATCAAACAATTGCATTGGAGAAACTGCCAGAATTAGAATCCCGGCTAAAAGCAATGAGTTAAGCGACACATGATGCCGTTGGAGTATATAGCCTCCGGAAAGGCATGAAGCCATAATCACTGCTCTTACCACTGATGGCGAAAAACCGGTCAACGCCGCATAGATCCAAAGAAGTATAATCGTGAATATTAAGCGGGCAGAGCGCAAACGCAACAAAGTCAGCGGAAACAGAAGTGCAATAATCGATAACGTTACGATGCCTACATGCATACCGCTGAGTGCAAGTATATGTGCCTGGCCTGCGCTTGAGAATGTCTGACGTGCGTCATCAGACAGTGCCGAATCGTCGCCCATAAGAGCAGTAGACAAGAAGTTTGCGCTCTCATCCTTAAGTCGGCTCCTTTTTAGTAAAGTCACGCACTTTGTCTGTATGTCGCGCAGTCCGGTGTAGATCGAATTGCTTCTGTGCGTAATCGTTATATTGGAAGACGAAACATATCCAACTGCGGTGATTCCTCGGTTACGCAGATAGCCCGGATAGTCAAATGGTTCAGGTGAAGAATAATCGATTTTTGGGTATGTCAGGCGTGTATAAATTGAGATGCTGTCAGAATACTTTAGGGAAAGCGTTGACGAATTAATGGCAAGTCGAGCTTTGAATTTATGTCCCGTGGAATCTGTTAACTCAGCGGTTATGCCGTAGCTGTCGGGGTGGGAGAGAATTTCCGTAACCACACCGTTGTATGTGGCTTTCCCAGACGACAATGCCGGGGTGCGTGGATCGAGAATGCCGACGGATTTAAGTCCGACGATTAATGCTACAAGTAGGATAGCCCACGGTAGAAGCGGGACATAGGAGAGAGGAGGTCGCATGTCGTGCCGTTATAGCTATTCATTCCAAATGTTCCATGAGACAAAAGCTTGCAACAACAACATTTCCAATCCATTTTTGATTTGCGCGCCATGCTCGCGGGCCCTCTTCATAAAGAGGGTAACGTCGGGATTATAAAGCAGATCGTAGCACAAGTGTTGTGGTGTGAGAAGCGAGTACGGTATGTCGGGACATTCGTCTATATGTGGATACATTCCCAATGGAGTCGTATTGACAATCACTTTATGTGTGTCCATTATCTCTGCCGTAATGTCGGAGTAAGTGATTACTCCTTCCCGAGGTGTGCGTGATACGAATGTTGGTTCAACGCCAAGATTAAGTAATCCCTGGCGGACGGCTTTGGCCGCGCCTCCCGTCCCTAAAATCAGTGCTTTATTGCGCTCCGGAGTCAACAACGGCTTTATCGAGTCGCTGAATCCTATGATGTCTGAGTTGTAGCCTTTGAATATAAGCGAGCCCTTTTTGCGGATAAACTTAATGACGTTTACTGCTCCGATTTTTTTTGCGTCGTCATCTATTTCGTCCAAATACGGTAACACCTGTTCTTTATAGGGGATGGTCACATTTAGTCCACATAGTGCCGGATATTCCGACACTACCTCCATTAAGTCGCCGATGTCGGGTATCTCAAAGTTCAGATATTGGGCACTGATGTTTTCCGACTCAAACTTTTGGTTGAAAAAAGTCTGAGAAAACGAGTGGGTGAGAGGGAATCCTATCAATCCGAATATTCTTTCATATTTACCCATAGAGCAATTGGTCATTTAGTTTTTGAATTATGCAAAAATACGTATTTTATGGAATAATCGTGCTATTTCCCGGGGCTAAAGTGGCGCTTTACCTATATTTTTGGATAAAAATATAGGCTCCCGAACTTCGGAAGCCTATATTTATGGAGTATAGAAACGGTTTGCAAGACTGATTACTTCTTCTTGCGGTTGCCGTAACGGCTCATGAATTTATCTACACGACCGGCGGTGTCAACCAACTTCTGCTTACCGGTGAAGAACGGGTGAGACGAGCTGGTGATTTCGAGCTTAACCAAAGGATAAGTAACGCCATCGACTTCAATAGTCTCCTTAGAGGCTACGGTTGAACGAGTAATGAAGATTTCGTCGTTTGACATATCTTTAAACACTACTTCGCGATAGTTGGAAGGATGGATGTCTTGTTTCATCGTTTTATTGCTTTTTTTGTTTGTTTTGTTCAGTGTTGCTAAATTACGCTGGTAAGGCGATAATCTGTAATGGCCTGCAAATTTACGAATTTTAGTTCTTCCGACAAAACTTTCTTTTAAAATTGTTATTCAAATTCTACTAAGACGGCCTCGGTGCCTACCACTTCGTCCGGTTTTACGAAAATGCGTTTGATCGTGGCATCATGTTCTGCCTGAACATCATTTTCCATCTTCATTGCTTCGTAGACCAGAATAGTCTCGCCTTTCTTTACTTTGTCGCCGGCTTTGAAGTTAATTGAGATGATGCGTCCCCCCATTGGAGCTACCAATGTCGGTCCGGTGATTGGCTCTTCTGCTTTTGCTTCTACCTTAACCTCTTCCTCTTTCGGTTTGTTGGCTTCTTCTGTCTTTGCCCATTCTTCGGCGCGACGTTTGCGCAGGAATGTGTTGGCTACGGATGGTAGCAACTCCAGAAGTAGGTATTCTTCTTCATTTTTGGCGAGCTTTACGCCTCCCATGTCGTCAAGAGTCGGGTTCTCCGGTTTTTTATATTTTGTGACGTCGTAAGCCACTTCGACAGGGCTGCCTGTGATTTTTTCGCGGAATTCAGCGGTAACGGGCACAGGTGTGTGTCCATATTCTCCCTTAACGAGTGAAATGAATTGATTTGACGGATTTGAATAGTCGGGATTGCCTTTTTTGCGGTCGAGAGCTACACTCACAGCTTGACTGCCAACTATCTGGCTGGTGGGAGTGACAAGAGGTACCAGACCTGCGTCACGACGAACTTTGGGGATTAGGCGCATTGCGTCGTCCAGAAGGTCTTCAGCCTGGAGCGCTTTCAGCTGAGCAACCATGTTGGAGTACATTCCGCCCGGAACTTCTGCATCTTTAACGAGCAAGTTCGGTTTCGGGAATCCGAAATAGTCTTCGATTGCATGGCAGGCTTCCAGAAGGGCTTCCTCATTGTTGGCTTTCGCTTCTGCAATGGCTTGGTTGAATAGGGCGTCGATTTCGTCCGGAAGTTTGTCGGTAAGCGGGTCGAAGTCGTTGGGAAATTTCTTCCCGAGATCAAAATCCTTAAGCTCCATTCTGACATTCTTAAGCTCTTTTCTGATTCTGCCTACTGCTTCCATGTTGGCTTCAACTTCTACGCCGAGCTTCTGGCAAAATACATATATAAGCTCAATGGCCGGAGCCGCTGAGCCGCCTCCAAAGTACCATATATTTGTATCAAGGATGTCAACACCATGGAGGATAGCCATAAGTGATGATGCCAGACCATAACCCGGTGTACAGTGGGTGTGGAAGTCGACAGGCACTGTAAGCGCGCTTTTAAGCTTGGGCATTATGCTTGCCACGCGTGATGGATTGACCAATCCGGCCATATCTTTAAGGGTGATGATTTCTGCTCCGTAAGCTTCCATTGCCCGAGCCTTCTCTACGAAATATTCGTCGGTAAATATCTTTTCGGGTGCCGGAGCTTTTTTGCCGAACAGTTTGGCAAAAAAGCCTTTTGGCTGTTCGGGTATTTCGTCCTTGGGGTCCACCGTATAGCAAACTGCTCCGTCGGGAATGCCGCCAAGATTTTTTATCATCCTAATGGATTCTTTTACATTGTCGAGGTCGTTCAAGGCGTCGAAAATACGCATTACGTTCAGACCGTTCTTGATGGCTTCTTTATAAAAACCTTCGAGTACTGAATCGGGGTAGGGTACATAGCCGAACAGGTTACGGCCGCGCGATAGTGCCGACAGAAGCGATTTCCCTTTCATGGCCTTGCTGGCTATGCGTAGACGCTCCCATGGCGATTCGTCGAGATAGCGCATTACTGAATCGGGGACTGCGCCTCCCCATACTTCCATGATATAGAATCCGGCATCTTCATAGAGCGGGAGCAAGCGGTTGATGCTGGCTTGGCTCATGCGGGTAGCGAACAATGACTGTTGACCGTCACGCATTGTTAGGTCTCTGATTTTTAATTTACGTGTCTGCATACCGATAGTGATTTGGTTAGTTAGTTATTTAATACATGTTTCCGCAAATGTATGAATTTAAAATTAATTACGGAAATATTTCCGTAATTAATTTCCCTTGGATAGATATATTGCCAAAAAGGGGGGCTTTAATCGAACACTCCCTCTATGCTCTCCTGTGTGTCGGGCGATTCGTCGACATACTCCCCGTAGTATTCTTTATGGCACAAATCGATGCCTTCAGGAAATTCAAACTTGGCATCCTGGCTATATGGAAGTGTGGGGTCGGCGTAGACTCTTGACATAAACTTGCCATAAATCGGAAGTGCCATTGATGCGCCCTGTCCCATTGCCATACCGTTGAAATGGATGTATCGTTCATCACCGCCAACCCACGTCCCGGAGACGAGTTGAGGTGTGAAACCCATAAACCAACCGTCAGAGTTTGAGTTGGTGGTTCCGGTTTTGCCTCCGGTTTGAGCCGTGATATTATATGGTGGTCTGCGCAGTCTGTTTCCCGTTCCGCCGTCGACTACATTTAGCAGAATTGACAGAATTTTGTAGTATGCTTCGTTACTTATCACTTCAGTGTGGCGCGGAGCAAATTCGCTGATTATGTTGCCGTTGTTGTCGGCTATGGCAGTTACGTAAAGAGGGTCGACTCTCATGCCGTTGTTGGCGAAGGCCGAATATGCTGTGACCATCTCTTTTACCGATACGTCGCATGGCCCCAGACATAAGGAAATGACCGGATCAAGATGGTTGGTGATTCCGAAGTTATGCATGTTGCGCACGAGTTGGGCGGGCGACAGTTGGCTCATGAGTCGGGCCGAAATCCAGTTATTGGAGTTGGTAAGTGCCCACCGTATGTCTACCATCTCTCCGATGCGGGCGGTGCCTGCGTTTCGCGGAGTCCAGGGTCTTCCGAGCTCGTCGTAAATGGTAGGTTGTTCGTTAAGAAATTCATCACACGGTGTAAATCCCTCCTCCATTGCATACGTGTAGAGGAACGGTTTTATAGTCGAGCCAATCTGTCGACGTCCGGTCGACACCATGTCATATTGGAAAAACGTGAAGTTCGGGCCTCCGACGTAAGCTTTTACATGTCCCGTAACCGGATCCATCGACATAAAGCCGGCCCGCAGGAAATGCTTGTTGTATATTAATGAGTCCATCGGAGTCATAACGGTGTCAATTGGCCCGGAATAGCTGAACACCTTCATCTCTATGGGCGTGTTGAACGCCTGGTTGATTTCTGCTTCTGACTTGCCTGCTTGCTTCATGGCGATATAGCGGTCGGTCGACTTAACTGCTTTGTCGATTAGACCATCTAATTGCTCTTGTGTAAGCTCGGTACGGTTAGTCGTATATGGCGCACCTTTTACACCCTTCTTTTCCTTGAAGAAACTTGGTTGGAGCGTTTGTCCCAGATGTTCCACCACGGCTTCTTCCGCGTAGCGCTGCATTCGCGAGTCAATTGTCGTATATATCTTAAGTCCGTCGGTGTAAATGTCATATTTTGTGCCGTCTGATTTCGGATTCTTTTCTATCCATCCGTAAAGTGGGTTAATCTCCCATGCGATAGAGTCGTCGACAAATTTCTGAGCCTCCCATGCGCGGTAGTCCGACTTAACCGGCTTCTTTGCGCGCAGGATTCTGCGGAGCTCTTCGCGGAAATACGGAGCCGGACCCTCTTTGTGGTCAGCGCGATGGAAGTCAAGCGTCAAAGGAAGCTGCTTTAATGAATCAAGCTCGGCTTTGGTCAGCATGTCGTTCTTATACATCTGCTCAAGGACTACATTGCGGCGCTCTTTGACCCTTTCAGGCTTACGAACAGGATTGAAGTATGAGGGATTCTTTACCATACCGACGAGAGTGGCGGCTTCTTCCACAGTCAAGTCTTTCGGATCTTTTCCGAAATACACGTAAGCGGCCGACTTTATGCCGACGGCATTATAAAGGAAGTCAAACTGGTTGAGATACATTTTGATGATTTCGTCCTTTGAGTAGAAGCGTTCGAGTTTCACGGCAATCATCCATTCGATTGGCTTCTGCAGGGCGCGTTGCACAAGTCCTGTGCTTGAGGGGGAATATAGCTGTTTGGCAAGCTGTTGGGTGATAGTCGAGCCTCCTCCGGCGTTTTTTTGCCCCATCAAAAGCGTTTTCACGGCCACACGTCCCAATGCTTTAACGTCTATGCCCGAATGCTCTTCAAATCGGGAGTCTTCTGTTGCTATGAGCGCATCGATTACATATTGAGAAATATCGTCATAGTCCGCATATACGCGGTTTCCCGTGCCGGAGAAGTAGCGTCCAAGTTCTTCGCCGTCAGATGAATAGACAACCGAAGCAAAACGGTCTTTCGGATTCTTAAGCTCCTCGATTGCCGGCATATAACCGATGGTTCCGTTGTAAATCAATAGTAAGACTATAAACACGGTAGCTATTGCGATGCCAAAAACGGCCCACATTATTGATATAATAATTCGAGATTTTTTGCTGATCTTATTCATGTGTGCAAAGGTAGCTATTTTTATCAGAATGCCGACCTGAATGGGCCACTAAAACGCTAAGCATTAAAATTTTTTAGTAGCATAGATGCCCAATTTTTATAACGATAACTATGCTGATCTCCGGACCGCAACAAGTTTATGCTCCAAAATGCACCCTCTTTTGCGAAGCCCAAAGCAATAATTATTAACGCATTACTTCGTCTCAGCTCACCGATATGTTCAATCTCAACGAAACTTCCCGGCGCAAAAAATCGCAAAAAAATCCGAAAAAATTTTGTTGAATGCGAAATTCTCTTTACCTTTGCAACGCAATTGAGAAAACAACGCCTCAAAGCCGATAGAGATCGGCAAAAATTGCAAATAAACTATGACTCCGTAGCTCAGTTGGTAGAGCAACTGACTCTTAATCAGTGGGTCGAGAGTTCGAGCCTCTCCGGGGTCACAAAGAGGTCTATCGGGCCGACGAAAATTCCTGAAAATCATTGGTTTTCAGGAATTTTTCTTTTTACCCCACTACCCAATCGACGCAAAATATTGAAACCGCTGGTGTGCAAGGAGGGTGCAGAGAAACTTATGCTACAAATTGCACCCTCGATAGAATGTATTTCGCTATTTTAGTATCTTATCGAAACTTTCGATAAGATTGCAGAGTCGTTTGATTTCATTGTCTTTGCCATAGTCGTAATATTTTAGAGAGTTAATAACCAATATATTATCGCCATCATCGTCAGTATGGAGATTATAACCCCATACCTCGGTATATCGGCTTTACAACCGCCCATATCATCAGACCGACAATAGCACCGAGGATAACTACAACCACCTTTGCAACCTTTTTTAATGCGGTTTGAGCTGGTGAAGGAGTGAAGCTCGTTATCGGCTTGCCGCTTTCGCAGAGAGAAAAAGATAGAGCATCGAACACTTTGTTTATCTAAATGTTTCTCAAACAAGAAACTTTTATTATATTTGCACCATGAATACAAATTTCAAAAAAATAGGAGAATTGCTGTATCTGCGACGTAAAAGCAAGGGACTTACCCAAGATGAGGTAGGGGCTATGGTTGGTGTGCAGAAAGCGATGGTGTCGAAGGTGGAAAACGGATTATGTGTGAACTTCAACACAATCAGCCGGATTGCAGATGCTCTGGAGGTTGAGCCTGTCGTTGAACTTAAACCAATGAAAAAAGCCGATAAGAATGTCATAGATTATATAATGACAGCCATCATCGAGTTTTCAAAAAGACACCGCCTGACGATCCGTGAGGCAAGCAATTACCTTAATCGCTTCAAAGGTATTGCTTTTCTGACCGAATTTTATGATGTGGAACATACCCTGTCGTTTAATGACTGTGTTGACGACCTTACAGTCGTCTGCCAAAACAATGGAGGTGCTATCAGATGATACTGTACCACGGCTCAAGCATGGCAATAGACAGGATTGACCTCGAAAAGTGTCGTCCTTATAAGGATTTTGGAAAAGGTTTCTATCTTACCGACATTCGGCATCAAGCAGAAAGAATGGCGGCAAGAACAGTAAAAATGTTCAAGGGTGTACCTACTTTGACAGCCTTTGAGTTTGATATAGAAAAAGCTGTCACAATAGGCTTGAAGATAAAGATCTTCAATGCGCCTGACGAGGAGTGGGCGAGGTTTGTGATTTCCAACCGCGATATAAGTGTCCCGCAGCCATGCCATGATTATGACATTGTGATAGGTCCGGTTGCTGATGATACGATTGCCCGTCTGCTCCGTATGTTTACTGAAAATTTCATCTCAGAGGAACAGCTTGTAAAAGAACTCACATTCTCGCAAGTAACCTCACAATACTTTTTCCACACGGAGGCAGCGATCAAAATGCTGAAGAAATTATGAAAGACCGCAACGCACGTTTTTTATTTGAGGGCATATCTGCCGATGTTGTCCGCTATCTTGTGGAACGGGAAGGAATGGAATTGATTGAAGCAATCTCCACTTTCCACAATTCGGAAACATTTTCTAAATTGGAGGACTTTTCCACAGGATTGTATATCGAAAGTCCGGCATACGTCTATGACTTACTGCTATCGGAACTGAAGAATGGCCGTCTTGTGCCATAACTTATATCTGATGACAATTTTTAACGCCGGAAATAGCCGTAAATCAGACTATTGTTGCTATCTTTGTGTTATAGATATACGAAATCCGTAGGATTCGACGTAGTCAACAACATTGAAATGTCCGGGTGTGCAAAGAGGGAACAGCCGTGATTTTTGGAAATTCTAAAGTATTGATAGACAAGACACTTAACCCCGTTTCAGATAAATCTCTCCGGGGTCACTGAGGTATCCGAACCTTTGAAGAAAAGAGGCTGTGTCAAATCGGTTGCAAGACCGATTTGCTGGAAAAATATCACCTATCAGGATGAAATCTGATGGTAAAGATTTAATGGTGTAATATTCAAATTGTCAAATCCTTACCCCCCATTTTCTTTCCCTTTTCCTGCAAAACGGTATGGCGAATCCACCGCCAGCATATACAACACAACTTAGGAACAGTGATAAAAGTAGCGAGCATAAACCGATCTACAAGCCTCCAAAGTTGCTAATTTAAGAAAATCTACATCAAACCACAACAACGGATAATGAATTGTTCTCCGGCACCACGTTGCTAATTTAAGAAAATCTACATCAAACCACAACCGTGTCGGGAGTCTTGGCATCGCCGTTTAGTTGCTAATTTAAGAAAATCTACATCAAACCACAACACTCGGCAACTGCTTATGAAAATGGTTATTGTTGCTAATTTAAGAAAATCTACATCAAACCACAACCGTGTCGGGAGTCTTGGCATCGCCGTTTAGTTGCTAATTTAAGAAAAACTACATCAAACCACAACATGCATCAATCAATCTTGATTGACTATACGTTGCTAATTTAAGAAAAACTACATCAAACCACAACCGAGTATTCTTTTTCAAAATACACTTCGGGTTGCTAATTTAAGAAAAACTACATCAAACCACAACCAGAGTTTGCTAATCTAGGAGAACAGCCTAGTTGCTAATTTAAGAAAAACTACATCAAACCACAACAAACCAACTAATTGTATTTTATTAATGTTGTTGCTAATTTAAGAAAAACTACATCAAACCACAACGCGACGGGAAGGACTTCGTCGAGATTACTGGTTGCTAATTTAAGAAAAACTACATCAAACCACAACTTAACGCGGTTTCGGATGGTGGTTTCAAACGTTGCTAATTTAAGAAAAACTACATCAAACCACAACATTGTAGCCGTTGCCGGGCGTTATCTCAAAGTTGCTAATTTAAGAAAAACTACATCAAACCACAACTATGATGACGGCGACCACACGGGAAGCCGGTTGCTAATTTAAGAAAAACTACATCAAACCACAAC
>CAZIXM010000011.1:38825-79311 GCA_964543345.1 uncultured Muribaculum sp.
GTTGCTAATTTAAGAAAAACTACATCAAACCACAACCTTGGTGTGAAAATAGCCTTATTTATAGGCAATTACGCTGATAATTCAAGCGTAAATTTTAATTGTGTCGGCCAAAGAAGTGGCGATTGAGCAGATTATTTGTACAAAGTTATTAAAAAAATTCTAACTGTTGCGGAGTTTTTAGCACTATTTCTTTCTCTTTCCCCCAGAAATTAATAATGTCGCCATATTGTTTATCTGTAACTTTTAATATCGAGGTCTTCCCATGAGCAGGTATTAATGCTTTTACTCGTTTAATGTGCACTTCCATGCTCTCTTTTGAACCGCAATGGCGAGTATATACGGAAAATTGCATCATAGTGAATCCGTCTCGTTCGAGATTTTTTCGAAATTGAGCGGCATCTTTACGTTGCTTTTTTGTCTTTACCGGGAGATCAAAAAATACGAACAGCCACATGATTCGATATGCGTTTATACACAAAAAGCTCATCTTTATTATTAACTGAACCGCGGAACATTTATTCGTTTCGATTCTCCGGACATTACTTTTAAAGTGGAAGTACAAATCATTTCCAATGCAATTCCCAACGGATGCGTCTTCCCATTGACTAAAGTATCACGATATAACACATTTATTAATTCCGACTTAGATTCCCTATCGAGAACGTTATGTCCTGATTTGAATAGTTTATACGCAATATCATCTACGTATGGACGAAATGGTTCCATGAGATCGTCTGCAAGGGGAAATGCATTTGAACGATTATGGTGATGTATGCCCAATGCCGGCAACATTCCTGCGCCTACTATGGCTCTTGCAGTGGAAGCCCGTAAAATGGTATAGCCGTAATTAAGTAAATTATTGGGCGAGCCACCTTCTCTTGAACGCATGTAATTTTCACCGAAGAGTTTCTGCCAATATACTCTGGCGGCAATTCCTTCGCGGTTATCAGAATCGTCGCTTTTTACATTTGAGTAATACGGTTTCAGTACGTCACCTTCAAAACCATACTTGCTTAATAATAAACTTTGGTTTTTGATTTTAGCCGTGACAATTTGTTGCCATATTGATTTCTTAGAAGGAAGAGATGCTTCAAGTTGTGTCTTATAGCGTTGTCCTTGCAGAATATTACACTCTAATGGATTCATCATTAAGTGTGGCATATTCTTTTCATTACACACGATTATTCCGACATTACTGCTCGCAAGTTGATTCATCGCCGGAATTGTTAAGGCCACCCGTTGGTTCTCAATTATAATATGAGCCAAGTCCTCAATGGGAACTTTATTGGCCTGTTCGTCGCTTCCGTCAATTGACGTAAGTACGAGTTGCGAGTTTCTAACAGAGATTCCCAATGGTGAGGAGATGAATATTGTACGCTTCAACATGGTTGTCGTAGAAATGTTATTGTACCGGTTTCTGATATTGTAAAATCTTGATCTTGGACAAGTGCATTGAACTGCGTATGAAGAACTAATATTCCAGGGCGAACATCTTCGCCTTGTTGCCAGGTGCCGTTTTTGCTTTTAGCTTCGGTTGTTGGTCTTGCTTCCTGATGAAATCTAAGATTAATTGAACCATAACCCTTACCCACAGGAAGGGTGGATAATCCCACGATTTTATATAACCTTTTTGCTAATTCTTTCTGTGTGCATTCATAGACTTCGCTTGGCGACTTCTCATAAAAAAGTACCATGGTTCCAATCCGAAGAGTCCATTTTAACGGCAAATCGTTATCATCAGACATTGGAAACAGATCTTCGCCGGACTTATTACGTTTTACGGCCTCAAGATTACTAAGAATTAGGAATGACCGCTGAGTCTTTCCTTTTGCCGTATTACCCTCGTATATGGCCATTCCATAATTCGAGTCGTTAGCTACATGAAACTTTTGTTTGTATAAATGCTTTGAAATGTCGCGATGGCGTTTCAAATGAATAGGAGCTGTAACCGAAGGAATATAGATTCTAACTTTTTTAATCGCCACACCCTTGGCTTCATTCATCCAAATGGGTGTGTCAAACAAGTGCTTGAATCCTCGCTCTGTGATTGCATTCTTGACTTTTTCTCTGACCGCATCATCTACAATTTTGGATATGTCTTTTTCAGTCAATGAATTAACAGGAACACGGAGAACATACTTTACCCCACCTTCGCGGGATATGGCTCCATAAAAAGTCTGTTTATGTAAAAGTGCGCGCGCGGAATCGCCTTGCTGATACATAGGAGTCCCACTTGGAGTTTTGCAAATTTCACCCCTTCTTCTAAGTGCTTTTTTTGATCGTTTCAGGGTGTTGTTGGGTGTGTCGTGAACCACAAGAAGCTGTTCGGTAATACGTTTTACGTCTTCAGTAAATGTTTCCCACGGTTTTTCAAAACGAGGTTTGCTTTCTCCTGAGAAATCGTAGTCTTCCAAATTCCGTACATATTCCGCCCAAAGCTGGTATTCTCTTCTCCCGATGCATGCTATAACTATCGCATCAATGGCGTGGTGACAGTGGTTAATTCGTTCCTTCTTAGAATATTCGTCTTGGAGTCCCCACATTTTGCGGAATTCCGCTGTAGTCATTCCTTTTACTGTGAATATTTGACGTTCCTCGCTTCGGAAAAGCGTCCGCAGATACTCTTTGGCATATTTTCCTATAATGCCGATGTCAACTCCTTGCCGATTGGAAAATCCCTCAGGTACTTCAGTCATAGTGAATCTTCCGACTTTTCCTCTCCAATACTCAAGTTGCATTTTCAAAAGATGTCGCTTTTGGAGAAGCGCATCCTTTATCTCTTTGGTAGAGGCGTTTCCTGTCCGGATTTTTGCTATTTTGTCTGACAGTTCATTGATTTTTTCATTCCATCCTAACGATTGAATGCGCTCAAGAATGACTTGATGATCTTTTAGTTGCGATGGTAATAAAGCCTTTTTAATTTGTCGGTTATAAACCGAGTTGCACAAGGTCTTGTTGGCTTGTGAATTATCGCCTCCTACTGAGCGCGGAACGGTATGCTCAATGTCATATTTGGGATTCGGGCCAATAAAGTCGGTTATTCCAATTTGCTCGCCAGTGTAGAGGCAACGGTGTTGTTGTTCTTCCCATAGTTGATATTTGAGAATGTCTGTCTCTGTCGGGTCGATATCAACACCTGTTGATTCGCTATACAATTCTGCTATCTTAGTTGCATACTCTCTATGGTTCTTCTCATTTTCCCGTTGAAATTGCTCGATAGCCTTGCGCATATTGGCATCGTTAAGACCACGGGCAAATTCAATATTGATTCGGGTAGTACGGTCAATCTTTCCTTCGACTATAAGCCGATTGATTAAGTGGCGTAGCTTGAACAGTGCTCTCATTGCCATTGGGTTGCGAATTGATCTTGTTCGGGGCGATCCAAGTAGAAGCTGTCCATGACTGTCCGCTTCTACTTCAGGATATGTATCGAGTTTTGACGGGTGATAGAGTCGGTCTAACTTTTTGTACTCTATTCCCGGAATATCCTCTAATATTTGCCTGACTGCCATCTGTTTGGTCATAGTCTTTCTAAAGGGAAAATCTTTAAAATTGGCAATAAGGCAAACTATTTGATTCATTAAATTACTTCTATATGTCTTATCAGTTAGGATGTTGTTAGGAAGCACAGAATCAATATTTGCGACAAAAACAGCCTCGTCGTATCGTAGACCATTTTCTAAATGGGGTAAAATTTTTCTTATTGCCTTTAGACTTAATGACGCATAACCTTGCGGAACTTTGATTTTTATAAATGCATCAGCTTGGTGACCGTCTAATTGTAGATTTTTGCGGCCCCACTCAGCTAATTTCTCGTCAGAATCAAACGTGTACAACACATGCCATACATCGTTGATTATCTGTGAGCGATTTTTATGTTTCGCAAGAGCATAACATGAGCATAGGTAGTCTTGCCAATTGTTGCCAAACAGCTCCACGAGCCCCGTCGTAAACGGACACCCCGCGACCGATGCTGACATCCTAAAATTAAACTTATAAGCGGTAGATATGGGGTCATCTTTAAAAGAATAGTTGCCCTTACCTGCTATTTTCTTTGCGATGTCTTCAAAATCAAATGAGTCTTTAGATTTTCTGAAAAATAAAGGCAGAATTTTATCTCTTTCTTCTTTCGTAATGTGCCGATAGCCACTATCAAAGCTCTCCTTTACTCTTATATTATTAATAAAGGATAGCATTCTGTATCTTTCGAATGATGGATGAGAGACGGGGCATCTGCTTTTGCTTGGTTCAAAAATGCATTTTCCGACAAGTCCTTTTTGCGATTTCAGAGGCCTTTGGAAGAAAATCGCTTTATGTAAATCTTGGATAAGATGGTCGGAAAGATTTTGTTTTGAACATATTGCATAGAATTCCTTTTCAGTATGGGTTAACCGGTCTGTATAACGTGATCTGATTTTCTTTCCTTCTTCGTATAACTTGAAAAAATATTGACCAAGATATTTACAGTCGTTTTGTAGTAATTCATCAGATAGATCGGAAATTCCCTTTTTCACTTTACCGTCAACCTCTCTGGTCTGCTCTTTTCTGTTGCTTAAGAAGCCTCGTCTTTGTGCTAAATGATACAAAGCGCGACCAAGCATAAATCTGTCCGATACATCAGTTAGGTCTAATTTTCGGATTAAAGCCTCATTTCGGGCAAAATATGGATTTTCGTTTGCGTTTGTTCGTTGCCATTTGATAAAGTCCGGTTTTGCGGGATATATCTTTTTTGTTTTCCAGATCTTTAAGTCTTGTTCGGAAATATAAGGGCATAGCTTGTTTCTTATCAAGACTTTTAGTAGTTCTATTTTTAATAGTCTACGCCTGAAGTAGTGTCGTCGTGAAGCTCTTGCTTGAGTTCTGCTTTCTACTGCCGGTTTTTCAACTCCTTTTTCTCTTGCAACCCCTTCTTGAAAAATCAATGATCCGGCATCGATGAATGAGTGATGCCCCTCATCGTTATCAACTATAGCCCATCCGATAGAGTTTGTCCCTAAATCGATTCCCAAAGTTCTATATGGCATACTGTCTTAAAGTAAAATTTAATTATTTGTCGATTTGATCTATTTTTTTTGACTATTCGTAAAATTATGTATAATATTTGGTTCTTCAAAATAAAATGTTTATTTTTGTGGCAAATTCTACATCTTATCACAATAAGGCTATATGCCGAAGGTGTAATCCTATGTCTCCGCGTATTCCGTGGAGACTTTTTTGTGCGGATTATTGGCGGAGTTGGCGGCGGATGAGGATACCGGGGCGGATGAGGAGGGTGAAGGCGGTCGACCGGCTCATTTCTTCCGAGAGGTATTGAATGTGGAAATTCCCTCGCAGATGAAGTCCTGATAAGTCGAAGTTGACAACACCCTGGTAGGGTGCGCCTTGTCCGCTTACATACCGTTCTTTGATTGTTATGTCGGTGCCTTTTATAGTGATGGCAAGTGCCAGCGACGAACCGTTGCATCGGAGTAGTCCGTCAAATCCTTTGCGCGCGATCACCGGTCCCGAATCAGCCACATAGACCGCCAACTCTGCCACCTCGTCATTATTCGGCGCTATATCGGCATGGCCGGGTGCATATTCATCGCCATCATCCCCAAATGATCCCTTTATGAAGTAGGTTGATGCGGCGTGGCGGGGTTGTGGCCTAATGACGGCCACAACAACTGCCATGGCCATAATGAAGCTTATCACACACCATTCCACGGTTCCTAACGCTGTCCATAACAGTATCATGTCGACAAAGATACTCTTTTTATCCTGAACTCTTATATGCCGGCACACGTTATTTCTATGAATTCCGGCTCCCGGTTCTCAATGTTCAACTATTTACTTTTAACGATGGTTCCACTTCTAATTCCGCGACATGCTTTGGCATCATGGCTTTTGAAAGTTATCGATAACTTCCTCACCGCCATAGGCCTGACACGTTCCGGCACTGCTGAACAGATTATCTATACCGTAGCGATTATCGGGGTGGCTTTGCTCCTGGGTTGGATTATACGCAAAATCGTTGTATTCGTACTTCAAAAGGTGGTTTATCGAAAGCGCACCCTGCTCATTGAAGATTTCCAACGAGAGGAGATTCTCAGAAAGTGTAGTCATGTAATCCCTCCGCTCGTGTTTCTTGCGTTGATACCTTTTGCGTTTGAAACCGACCCCAAGACGCTGTCCTACATCGTAAGGTTAGTGCTGATATATTTCCTGATAGTACTCGGATGGACCATTTGCGCCGTGTTTAATATCGTGTGGTCGTTTTATGACCGCCGTGAAAACATTAAGAGACTCCCTTTGCGGGGTGTGCTCAATATTGCCAAGGGCATCGTCTGGATTATCATTACTATAGTCATAATTTCCATTGCCTTAGATAAATCCCCTGGAGCTCTTTTAGCCGGACTTGGAGCCTTCGCCGCTGCATTGATGCTCATATTTAAGGACTCCATTTTAGGCTTCGTTGCCGGGCTTCAGCTGTCGTTCAACGATATGGTGCGTGTCGGCGATTGGATTGCCGTACCCGGAACCATAGCTAACGGCATTGTTACCGATGTGTCGTTGACCACCGTAAAAATTCGCAACTGGAATAACACCACCTTAACAATACCGCCGTACACTCTCGTGTCGACTCCGCTACAAAATTGGAACAAGATGAAAGAGCGAGGACGACGACAGATAGAAAGCTCACTGCTAATAGATGTCAGCACTGTGGCTCCGGCTGCGCCAGAGCTTTTGGACCGGCTTAAAAAGATTGACATATTGAAGGACTATATCTCCACCAACCAGCAATGGGCCGCCGAAGGGAAGGGCACAAGCCTTATGCAGGGCGACGTTCATGTCAACGGTAGCATTGACACTAATCTCGGACTATTCCGTGCCTACGTCGGACTATATCTTCGCCGGCATCCTTACGTGTCGGTTGACTCCGGTGCCACTTGTATGGTGCGTCTGCTTGAACATACTCCCAACGGTGTGCCGCTTCAAGTGTTTTGCTACGTAAATACTATTGATTGGGTTAAGTTTGAGGGCATTCAAAGCGACATTTTCGAGCATTTGATGGCCATTGCGCCTACATTCGGACTGTCGGCGTTTAGTGCACCTACCGGACGCGACATGGTGAACATTGCCAATGCAAATCCGCAGGCTCTTCCGTACAACGGCACAGCCCCTGTAAATATGCCGGCCTATGATCCTAAGACCAACTATGTTATTCCGCCTAACACATCCGGCGATCCTGGCTGCACATTTTCTACCGTGGCGGTCTATCCGAAAGAGTACGATACGCCCGATGTCACGCCAAAAGATGCCTCCGGCGATGATTCGACAACAAAACATCAGACCAATTAATATAATAAATATTAAAATGAGTGTACGAGAGTAAACGCAAGCTTATGCGGCTGGGTTATAATATTACGAATATCTAAAAATTACAAAAACTCCGGTTATGAGTAAAAAATTTTGGTTTCAACTATTTATGGGGCTTTTATTGTCTCTGCCGGTGACGAGTGAGGCGGCCGGTATTGATCCGACAAAGGAATTGGCCGATTCTGTCCCGGGACATTGGGTTTACAACGAGCATTTTAATCAGGCGTTGCCGACTGAGGATAACTGGTGGTCACACCTTGATGATCCTGTATTGGACACTCTTATCGCTCTGAGCGAGACGCATAGTGCCGACGTACTGATAGCCGCGCGTAGGATAACGATAGCACGACAAGCTCTGAACTCAGCGCGGGCAGCTTATCTTCCTACGGTCAATCTTAGTGCCGGATGGTCTAAGGCCCGTTCGTCGGGGGCTCTCGGCAATGACATTGTCCCGGCTACGGTGGCCGACTATTTCGACCTCGGGCTGAGCATGAGCTGGGAGATTGACGTGTTTGGAAAGATTTATGAAAAGTCAAAGCAAGAAAAAGCTCTTTGGAACGCGTCGCGGGCAGATTATGCAGCTGTGATGACTGCTCTTAGCGCAAACATTGCCAAGGCTTATGTGCAGCTACGTGAGTATCAGGCTCAATGGGCGGTGGCAAAAGAGCATATAGCTTCACAGGGCAAAATCGTGGAGATCACCGAGGCCCGACATGAAGCCGGACTTGCTTCGATGCTTGATGTGTCGCAGGCACGACAGGTGTACTATTCCACCCAAGCTTCAATGCCGGTTCTCGAGGCTTCGATACGCAATTCCATCTATTCGATTTGCCTCCTTGTCGGTGTTTATCCGAGAGAGTTGTCCGACCTGCTGAATACCATGAGGGATATGCCTGACTACCAGCAGATAGTGCCTGTCGGTGTACCGATGGAACTGCTGCGGCGACGACCTGACATAGTGGAATCAGAATATCAACTCGCGGCCGCAGCCGCAGCATTGGGTATAGCCAAAAAGGATTTCCTTCCCACGCTGACACTGAACGGTTCTATCGGCACTTCGGCCCATAAGCTGGATAATCTCTTTAAGAGTCAAAGCTTTACTTATGCATTAGCTCCGACTTTGACATGGACCGTATTCGACGGTTTTGCCAGAAAGTACAATGCCATCAGCGCGCGCGAGCAGATGGAGATTGAGATTCACAATTACAACTCGGCTGTTATGACGGCCGTAGAAGAGGTGGATGTGGCCATTTCGTCATATATCGGTTCGCTTCAGAACATAGGCCTTGTCGAACAGGTGATAGAGCAAAGCCGAAAAGCTCTTGAGCTGTCGGTAGACCTGTATAAGCGCGGACTTTCGCCGTTCAACAACGTCGTTTCGGCGCAAATGTCGCTACTTGAGTACCAAAACAGCCTCATTTCATCGAAAGGTAATGCCCTTACTTCGTTGATCGCCCTATATGAAGCCTTAGGTGGCGGTTGGGACGCATCGTTAATTGAATAATCCACTATAAAATACTTATATATATGAGACATCAAATATATGCGCGATTGGCTATAGCCGGACTCGGACTGGTATGCATGGCATCGTGCGGACAGAAGAAAGCCGACAAATCGGCAGATGAAACTATGGCGGTAGATGTGGCTCTGCCGGTTGTAGATTCAATCACATTGCATAAAACTTACCCCGGTGTGGCGTACGCTAACGCGACGGCAAAAATAGTGGGACGTGTCAACGGTAAGCTTCTATCGCAGAACTATGCCGGTGGCTCACTGGTGAATAAAGGCGACGTACTTTTTACGATAGAGTCGTCGACTTATCAGGATGCCGTACAGCAGGCGCAAGCCACGCTCGCCACGGCGAAGAGCGAATATGAATATGCTTCAAATCAATATGCTGCTATGAAGAAGGCTCTTGAAAGCGACGCGGTGTCGCAGATGGACGTGATTCAGGCGAAGAGCAATATGGATAAAGCTGAAGCATCGATAAAAAGCGCGCAGGCTTCTCTCAGCGACGCACAGACCATGCTGAGCTACTGTACCGTACGCGCACCATTCACCGGACATATTTCGGCATCTACGATTGACCCCGGATCGTATGTGAGCGGGGAGGGGTCGCCGGTCGAGCTTGCCACCCTCTATGACGATTCTAAAATAAGCATAGACTTTTCTATCGAAAACGCGCAGTATGAAAGCATGATCGGAAAGACAGGAAAGATTGAAAGCGATGTGTATAAGAGCGTTCCGCTGACGTTTGAGGAGCCGCTGGCACACGAATACTTTGCCAATCTCACCTATCTATCGCCTTCTGTCGACACCAGCACCGGTACGATATTGCTCAAAGTGGGTCTGCCAAACACTTACGGCGAGCTTAAGCCTGGCATGTACATCACGGTCAATCTTCCTTACGGAATGAACTCTAAAGCGATTCTTGTAAAGGACGCGTCGGTCGGAACAGACCAGCAAGGTAAGTATCTGTATGTGGTAAACGATTCAAACAAGGTGGTCTACACTCCGATAAAAGTGGGCGACGTCTATCAGGATTCACTCCGCATCGTCACTGACGGAATAACTCCGCAGTCGAAGTATGTCACTTCGGCTCTTCTGAAGGTTCGTGACGGAATGGAGGTAAAGCCAGTATTGAAGAACTAACTAAAACTGTCCGCTATGTTTTCGAAATTTTTCATAGACCGTCCCATATTCGCCACCGTATTGGCGATATTGATGGTGATTGCCGGTCTGATTACAATATCATCCCTTCCGGTGACGCAGTACCCCGACATTACGCCTCCTACGGTAAATGTCAGCGCAACGTATCCGGGAGCCAACGCATCGACTATAGCGCGTACGGTCGGTGTGCCCATCGAGGAGCAAATCAACGGAGTTGAGAACATGCTATATATGAGTTCAACCTCAAGCTCCGACGGCAGCTATAACTTGACCATAACGTTTGAACAAGGTACGGATATTGACCAAGCCGCAATAAATGTGCAAAACCGACTTTCGCTTGCGCAGTCGCAACTTCCGACGGATGTTGTGGAGCAAGGGTTGCAGGTCAACAAAGAGTCGACCAACATCGTGCTGTTCTGCTCCTTGACCGGCGACGAAGAGCACAATTACGATGCGCTTTACTTGACTAATTATGCCAACATCAATCTCGTCAATGCTCTTGCGCGTGTTAAGGGGGTTGGCGGTGTCGATGCTTTCGGCGGAGGAAACTATAGTATGCGTATTTGGCTTGATCCTGAAGCCATGAGGGCAAGAGGCTTGACTCCGGCCGACGTGCGCGAAGCCATCACGTCGCAGAATATGGAAGTATCGGCCGGTACTGTGGGCGCGGCTCCGAATCCCGACAATGATGCATTCCAGTTTACCCTGACGTCGCAGGGTCAGTTGTCGACGGCCGAGGAGTTTGAGAACATCATATTGCGTGCCGACGGCAACGGTGCGTTGCTTCGACTGAAGGATGTTGCTCGTGTCGATCTTGGAAGTATCAGTTATGCCGCTTCGACGAAAGTTTCCGGTAAAGAAGCCGCATTGCTCGGCATCAAGCAGCTTCCGGGCGCAAATGCCCTTTCTGTTGCCAAGGCGGCCGAAGCCGAACTGGAAAAACTGGCAGAATATTTCCCCCCGGGGGTTAAATACAGCGTAGTGCTTGACACGTCAGAGTTTGTGACGGCATCAATCGACGAAGTGCTCGTGACTTTCGTAGAGACTACACTTATCGTGCTCGTTGTCATACTTATTTTCCTTCAGAACTGGAGGGCCGTAATCATCCCGATGCTTACCATCCCCATTTCGCTTATCGCGACTTTCGCGGTTATGAAAGTGGCAGGATTTACTATAAACACGTTGACTTTGTTCGGACTTGTGCTTGCCATAGCTATCGTAGTGGACGATGCCATTGTGGTGGTGGAGGACTGTGCCCGACTTGTTGACGAAGGGAAGCTTTCTCGGCGACAAGCGGCTGAAAAGGCCATGAACGAGCTTACCGGTCCCGTTGTAGGCGAGGTGCTTGTGCTGCTTTCAGTGTTTATCCCGACTGCGTTTGTCAGCGGTATCACCGGTGAACTTTACAAGCAATTTGCATTGACTATCGCCATTTCTACGGCGTTCTCGGGCTTCAATGCATTGACCTTTACTCCTGCAATGTGTGCCCTGTTCCTGACCCCAAGCAATAAGAACAGCAAGAATCCTATCTATAGGATATTCAATAAAGGGTATAATGCAGTAGAGACATTTTACGGCAAGTGTGTCGACAAGATGCTCTCTCATGCCGGAGTGTCGCTGACCATATTCGTGATTTTAGCAGTAATCGGAATCGCCGCATTCCTCTATTGGCCTACAAGCTATGTTCCGGAAGAAGACCAAGGCTATTTCATGTCATCGATCCAATTGCCTCAGGGAGCGTCGCTCGAACGTACGCAGAAGTTGGTCAATGACCTGTCGGATCAAATACGCAAGGAGATACCGGAGGTTAAGGATGTCATGGCTATCTCGGGATTCTCGTTTATGGGTGGGGGAGCATCGTCAAACATGGGCAGTTTGTTTGTGGTTCTTAAGCCATGGAAAGAGCGTAAGGCCAAGGGACAGAGCGTGTTCGACGTGATTGACAAAGTTAATGAGATGAGCGCGTCATACCAGGAGGCTATTATTTTTTCGGTAAATCCGCCGGCACTCCCGGGTATCGGTATGTCGTCGGGACTTGAGATGCAACTTCTTGACATCAACAACTTAGGCGCGGCAAAGCTTAAAGACGCAGTAGAAAGCGTAATAGCCGCGGCGGCGAAAAATCCGAAGATAAAGAGTGTCACGACGCTGTACGAGGGCGAAGTCCCGCAGTACAAAATCAATATTGACCGTGACCGCGCCAAGATGGAGGGATTGACCATCAGCGATATAAATTCGACTTTGGCGGCCTATATGGGCGGAAGCTATGTGAATGACTTCAGCGAGTTCGGGCGAGTGTATCAGGTGACGATACAAGGCGACGATGAGGCGCGCGGTAATATTAATGACATTCTTAAGTTAAGCGTTCGTAATTCCGACGGAAAGATGGTGCCTTTTGCCGCTTTCTCATCTCTTGAGCAATCGATGGGCGTTCCGCTGTCGTCGCGTTATAATATGTACGGCACAGCGTCTGTTACCGCCACACCGGCCGACCATGTAAGCTCGAGCGATGCCATTAAGGCCATGGAGGAGATAGTAGAAGAAGCTCTTGGCACAAATTATTCGTATGCATGGACGGGTCTTGCTTATCAGGAGACACAGTCGGGAACGACAGTAACGGTAGTGTTTATATTCGCCATTATATTGACATTGCTCGTGCTTGCGGCACAGTATGAAAGCTGGACTGACCCGATTGCGGTGATTCTGTCAATGCCTATCGCCATTCTCGGAACGGTTCTCGGATGCATCATTATGTCACAGAGCATAAGCATCTATACGCAAATCGGATTGATTCTGCTTCTCGGTCTTTCGGCAAAGAACGCTATCCTTATCGTAGAGTACGCTACATATTTCCGAAGGTCAGGGCTGCCCATTATCCAGTCAGCTCATGATGCAGGCGTGATACGTTTCCGTCCGATTATGATGACTGCCATAGCATTCATTTTTGGTGTAATGCCAATGATGTTTGCCACCGGAGCGGGTGCAGAAAGCCGTATATCGCTTGGCTCGGCCGTGGTATGGGGTATGTTGCTGAACGCAGTGATTGGCA
Organism: uncultured Muribaculum sp.; assembly: GCA_964543345.1. Classification (GTDB taxonomy): domain Bacteria; phylum Bacteroidota; class Bacteroidia; order Bacteroidales; family Muribaculaceae; genus Muribaculum. The sequence continues at coordinate 51,904 of CAZIXM010000011.1, forward strand.
TCTTGTTCGTGCCTAACTTCTGGGATTTGATGCAGTCGCTTCAGGAGAAGGTGTTCGACAAGATGTTTAAGGATGTAGACAAAGTTCCCGCTTCGTCGTCGGCCGACGGAGGAGGATCAGACACACCTATCACAGGAGGCGTGTAGAAGCTTGTTCTCAAGCTATATAAATAGCGGAGATTCGCCAGACCGGAGTCGTTAGCGGCCAAACGCGTAAACTCTTCATCACCCGGAAGCCCGGATCAACACTTTCGAGGATTCTGATTCGCCGAAAGTGGAGTCCGGAGCATTTAAGAAGCATGGCATGCACATGCGATGTATTCTCCGGGGTCTCACGAAGAGGACGTTTGCCGAACGGTTCCGGTCTGCCGTATCCGCCAGCCACCGGCCGCGGACCGCCGTCTGGCGCGATGGACTTAAGATTGTCGGCGGAGTCTTACTGTCGGTTGGCCCGGATCCGAATTGCCAACCAATTTTTCAGGCTCCAATAACACCCTAAGCCACGTCGCCGCAGATTCGGATTAATCGAACGATGCAAAGTTACGACAGGATTTTCCAATTGATACTGCAAAATTGGGGTAAAATTTTTTTGAAGCTTTATTATGACTGTAAATTTGGGGGATTTTTCGCCTAAAATGCGCAATATGTTGCATTAGGTCTGCAATTTCGTTATATTTGCGAGTAATTGTTAAATAATTGCGAGATGATGAAGTTGAGGCTTTTTAGGGTTTTTGCTGTCATGCTTGGAGTGATGTTCAGCGTTGCTGGCCTTATTTCATGTGAGGATGATCCGGTGCAGTCAGAAGAGCCTATCGATCCAGAACCGGATGTTGTAGACCCTGTTTTGACAGATTGGCATAGTTGGTTTGATGTCGATGGTCAATTCAAATGGCCAATTATATGGACAACCGGCGATTTTTCAGTAATCAATGGTCCCGGACAATATGAATATAATTTGCCGGCTTCAGGAGGTGAATTTGAATTTTTGAAGACTGATTATTGAATATAGTTAGATATGCGCTATTTGTGTGGTATAATATTGTTGGTAGTTTTGTCGGGAGTCGGGGCGAGGGGCGAGGGAGTGTCCGGCGACTGGTCGGGGCGACTCAATCTTGGAGGGGGTCGGAACCTGAGGCTGATTTTGCATGTCTCGAAAGTCGATTCGCTGATAATTATGGACTCTCCGGATCAGGCCGTATACGGACTTGAAGGTGAGACAGTTTTCCTTTCGGAGGATTCTGTAAACTTTCGTATCGGCAGCCTGATGATGACTTATTCCGGGAGGCTAAATGGAGATACGATTAGTGGAACATTTCAGCAACGAGGATTTAAGAGTCCGCTTTTGTTTGTTCGTGGCGTAGAAAAACTTAACAGACCTCAGACGCCTCAACCTCCATTTCCATATACGACCGAAGAGGTTAGAATCACTAATCCGACCTCAATGGCCGTGTTGGCAGGAACTTTGACTGTGCCTGAAAACTACTCGGAAACGACACCGGCAGTAGTGTTGGTAAGCGGTAGCGGACTGCAAAACCGCGATGAGGAATTATTTGAACATAAGCCATTTGCCGTGATAGCGGACTATCTTGCACGAAACGGAATCGCATCGGTGCGATATGACGACAGAGGATTCGGAGAGTCGACCGGAGATGCCTCGACGGCAACGACAGAGGATTTCGCCTCTGATGCAGAGGCCGTCATGAGTTGGCTCCGTAAGCAGCAGCGTTTCGGAAAAACAGGAATTTTAGGCCATAGCGAGGGTGGATTGATAGCTTATATGCTCGGATCAAAAACAGGTGGCCCGGACTTCATCGTCGCGATTGCCGGACCGTCGGTAAAAGGAACAAAGACCATAGCCTACCAGAATAAAGTTGCGATAATGAAGTCGGGACTTCCTGAGCGGCAAGCATCGGAATTTTCCGAGGCTGTGGAGAAGGCTTTTGAAAGAAAACTGTCAGGAGATTATGCGTCAGACATTTCTGATGATGATTTGGCGGGACTTTACCCTCAATACAATGACAATGCACTGACACGTCGCTTGGGTGAATCGATCAAATCTATGCTTGTCTCAAATGCCGGCATTGCTTGGATGAATTATTTTCTTGCCTACGATCCTTCGGAAGATTTGAGTGCTTTGAAGATACCGACGTTGATTGTATATGGCGAAAAGGACAGTCAGGTGCCACCGTCGCTTAATCTGGACCAGGCGCGCAGACTTGCTCCAAAAGCGGATGTGAGATGCTACTCGGGGCTTAATCATCTGATGCAACATGCCGTCACGGGATATTCCGAAGAGTACGGCAATATCGAGGAGACAATTTCGCCGGAGTTGCTCCGCGACATCTGTGACTTTATCCTTGCCATTTGTGCCGAATAATGAAGAATTTGCCACAACAATTTTATGCGATGTGGGATTGAATTCCACATCTGAAGTTGTTGCGGATTGGCTATAATAATGGCGTTTGGTCGTCGCGATATGCTCTAAGTTATTATTGGGCGTGTCGATGTGTTGAATCGCACAGAGCTTGTTTCGCAGTTTTGCGATTACTTTACGAATGGGATATATTCGCCGTATCCGGCTGACTGCATCTCTTCAAGGGGGATGAAGCGAAGTGCCGCACTATTGATGCAGTAGCGCAATCCGCCACGATCCTTGGGACCATCGGGAAACAGATGGCCGAGATGTGCATTGCCAACGCGGCTTCTTACTTCGGTTCGGAACATGCCATGCGAATTGTCGTCGCGCTCAATGACGACATCCTTGTTGATAGGGTGAGAGAAGCTGGGCCATCCGCATCCGGAGTCAAATTTGTCGGTCGAAAGGAACAGAGGCTCACCGGTGGTAATGTCGACGTATATTCCCCGTCGATGTTCGTCGAAATACTGATTGTCAAATGGCGGCTCCGTGGCGCTGTTTTGGGTGACTGCGTACTGTTCGGGAGAGAGCATCTTGCTTAGCTCTGAATCCGACGGCTTGGAATACTTCGCAGGATTGACCGCAGCTTCTTTAGCCTTTCGGGCTTTTTTGGCAATTTGAAAGAGCCGAGGATCAATATGACAGTAGCCTTGCGGGTTTTTATCGAGGTAGTCCTGATGGTAGTCTTCGGCGGGATAAAAATTGTTTAGATGCTCGACTTCGACGGCAATCGGGTGTCGGTGCAGCACAGCTTCTTTCGACAGTTCTTTCAAGGCAATATCGCGCTGGATGGTGTCGGTATAGTATATTCCGGTGCGATATTGTGTGCCGACATCATTGCCTTGACGGTTGACTGAAGTAGGATCGATTGTCATAAGATACAGCTGAATCAGAAATTGAAGGTCGATTTTTTCGGGATCATATTCCACTTTGACCCCTTCGGCGGCCAAAGTAGTTCCCGTGCATACGTCTTTATAAGTGGGATTAGGGACTATGCTGTTGACATATCCGACTTCGGTGTTGACAACTCCGTCGATTTGCTTCAAGAAATGTTCCGTACCCCAGAAACATCCTCCGGCAAAAAATATTATGGCTAATTTGGACTCCATGAAAATGTAATATTTGGTTGTTATTTATTAATAACGCAATAAATATGGATTTGTTTTATAGGCACCCGACCTTATCTAAGGAGATGGAATGGCATCGGACATTGAAGATTCTGTGCTTAAGAGTGCTCGTGAATCAAAAAAAAGTGGTAACTTGCAGCATTGTTAACGAGTTAACTTAATAAGTTATAAATCTCTCGGGATTTAATTTTATTTGCGGTTTAAGGTCAACAAGATATGCTGCAAACGTGTTACATATTTAAATTAATTAGATCGCATGGGTGCTTAAAAGTTTGCATGAGATCAAATTGAGGGAAATAAACAACAAGAGAGAAAATGTCAAAAAAATCTGACATAGAGATTATCGACTTTCCCCGGATAGAAGATCCGAGGGGTAACCTGTCGTTCCTGCAATATCCTGACCAGGTGCCGTTTGAAATAGCGCGGGCATATTGGGTCTATGACGTTCCGGGGGGGGCGGAAAGGCATGGGCACGCCTTCCGTCGGCAAGAGGAGCTGATAATAGCTTTGTCGGGTTCGTTTGACGTGGTGCTTGACCGTGGCAACGGTGTTTCCCGTCATCATCTGTCAAGGTCGTATTATGGAGTGTATGTTCCTCCGATGACATGGAGAAGTCTTGACAACTTTTCGACGAATTCGGTGGCTCTTATTCTGTCGTCGACGGAGTATGCCCCCTCGGACTATATAGAGGACTACGACGACTTTGTCAGGCTTGTTAATATCGTTAATAATTAAACACTCAACTATTATGTGTACTATCAGATATCCGTTTTTGGATTTAGGGAAAGTCAACGGACGTTATGCCGATGAGATTAAAGGTGTATGCGCAAAGGTGATAGACGGCGGACGCTATATAGGCGGACGCGAGGTGGAAAAATTTGAAGAGAAGCTTGCAAACTATGTAGGAGCCAAACACGCGGTCGGTGTCGGATGCGGGCTTGATGCTTTGCGAATGATACTGCTCGGATACATCGCTTTGGGGCATCTAAAGGAGGGAGACGAGGTGATAGTCCCGTCGAATACATATATAGCCACAGTTCTCGCTGTGAGCACAAGCCGGTTAAAACCTGTCTTGGTAGAGCCGTCGAAGACTACGTATAATCTTAATCCCTATCTAATAGAAGGAGCCATCACGCCGCGCACGAAGGCCATTATCACGGTGCATCTCTATGGCCGTCCGTCGTATGATGACGATCTCGCCGACGTGGCCGCAAAGCATGGGCTTATGATAATCGAGGATAATGCTCAGGCAATAGGGGCGAGTGTCAACGGAGTCAAGACTGGACACCTTGGACGCGCCGCGGCATTCAGCTTCTATCCTACGAAAAATCTCGGAGCCCTCGGCGACGGAGGCGCCGTGACGACTGACGACGACGAATTGGCCGCGATAATACGCAAACTACGCGACTATGGGCGTACGGAGGATCCATATATCAATGACATTCAGGGCTTCAACAGCCGTCTGGACACAATACAGGCAGCCGTTCTGAATCTGAAGATGCTCTATTTGGACGAAGAAAATGCCTCACGGAGGTGTCTGGCCTCAGTATATGACCAGGAGATTGACAATCATCTTGTGACTACCCCGGATCCGGGTCCGGACTATCACGTCTACCATCAGTATGTAGTAAGGGTGAAGGACCGTGACAGATTCCGTCAGTTCCTTTTGGACCGAGGCATTGAGACGGCCGTACATTATCCTGTGCCGCCTCACCGTCAGAAGTGCTATCCGGAGTTCGGATGTGTTAACATGACGATTGCCGACCGGCTGGCCGAGGAGGTTGTAAGTCTGCCAATCAGCCCTGCGTATATATCGGTTGACGACATCAGGGCTATAGCATACGTAATTAATTCATTTAAATAAGTTAGTGGGAAAGGGACAGGATGAAGCGTAATACGATCGAGGACTGCCGAGTCGTGGACATTGAGAGCCACTCTAACGGGCGTAACGGCAATCTGTCGGTGATGTCCGGCGGTGAGGGTGCATTGTTTCCGATAAGGCGAGTCTATTACCTCTACGATGTTCCCGGCGGAGAAAGCAGAGGCGGCCATGCCCACCGCGCTTTGCATGAGATGCTCGTGGCGGTGAGCGGCAGTTTTACCGTTACTATAGGCGACGGAGAGCGCCGGCGGACTGTGATGCTCAACCGTCCGAACCGCGGACTGCACATAGTGCCCGGCATCTGGCGTACGCTTGACGACTTCTCTTCGGGAGCAGTATGTCTGGTGATTTCCTCGCTTCCTTACGACGAATCAGACTACATTCGCGAATATTCTGACTATTTGGAGTATAAAAAGGGTTGAAAACCTTTGCCATGTAGAAACTTTTTACTACATTAGCCGTTGAAAATATGTGAGGCATATCCAAGTAGAGGGATTTGCCTTCAAAATATTCCTAACACTTTAAATCCCGTCACTTACACCATGGAAGTGACACACATTAACATTATGGATCAATACATTCTTTCCCTTGACCAAGGTACGAGCAGTTCGCGTGCAATAGTGTTTGACCGCAATGGCTCTATCTGTGCTGTGGCTCAGCACGAGTTTGAACAAATTTTCCCCCGTTCAGGATGGGTAGAGCATGACCCTCATCAGATTTGGGCATCGCAGGCGGCTGTAGTGGCAGAGGCCATCTCAAAAATTGACATTAACGGTACCAACATAGCCGCGATCGGAATCACTAATCAGCGCGAAACCACTATAATATGGGATGTAGACACTGACGAGCCGGTGTATAACGCTATAGTATGGCAGGATCGGCGCACTTCGGAGTACTGCGACGAGCTCCGGGAACGCGGACTAACCGAAATGATTCAGCAAAAGACGGGATTGATATTGGATGCTTATTTCAGCGCGACAAAGATAAAATGGATTCTTGACAATGTGCCAGGAGCCAGAAAGCGTGCCGAAGAAGGCAAGTTGCGCTTCGGAACCGTGGATTCGTGGCTCGTATGGCGACTTACAAGAGGAACTGTGCACGTTACAGACGTGAGCAATGCCGCCCGCACAATGCTGTTTAACATCAACACTTTGAGCTGGGATAAGGAGTTGCTCGACCTTCTCGGCATACCGGAGTCGATGATGCCTGAGGTGAAATCGTCGAGCGAAGTGTACGGCTATACGACGACGACGCTGTTTGCCCACAAGGTGCCTATCGCGGGTATCGCAGGCGACCAACAGGCTGCTCTCTTCGGGCAGATGTGCGTCGAACCCGGCTCGGTTAAGAACACATACGGCACGGGATGCTTCTTGCTGATGAATACGGGCAGTAAGCCTATTGTGTCGAAGAATCAGCTTTTGACTACCGTGGCCTGGAAGATAGGCGACGAAGTCACGTATGCGCTCGAAGGCTCGATATTTGTGGCCGGATCTGTGGTGCAATGGCTCCGCGACGGACTCAAGTGTATAGAGAAGTCGTCTGACGTGGAGAAGCTGGCGGCTTCGGTTCCGGATACTAACGGCGTGTATTTTGTGCCGGCTTTGACGGGTCTTGGCGCACCTTATTGGGATCAGTATGCCCGTGGCTCCATCTCGGGAATAAGCCGCGGTACGACGGTGGCGCACATTGCCCGTGCCGCCCTTGAAGGTATTGCGTATCAGACCTACGACATTGTGTCGGCTATGGAGCGTGACGCAGGTTTGCCTATAGCTAATTTGAAAGTTGACGGTGGTGCATCGCGCAATGACTTGCTTATGCAGTTCCAAAGCGATATACTTAACACGGAGGTGCTTCGCCCGAAGGTGACTGAGACCACAGCTTTGGGAGCTGCTTATCTGGCTGGTCTTGCCGTGGGTTATTGGAAAGATATCGATGAAATCAAGCAACAGTGGCAAGTTGAGCAATCGTTTAAGCCTGTGCTTGACGAAGACAAGGTCACCCGGGAGATTGAAGGATGGCACGATGCCGTCAGGAGAGTATTGACAAAGGATGAAAGTAAATAATTTAAAAGGCTATGGGACAAGAAGTATCGGTATTTGTGCAATGTGTGTTTGAGTTTTTAGGCACGCTGGTTTTAGTGTTGCTCGGTTGTGGCGTTGTTGCCTGTGTCAGCTTAAGGAAATCCAAGGGAGAGGGCGCGGGTTGGATAGTGGTGACTCTGGCGTGGGGTCTGGCCGTGTTCTGCGGAGTGCTTATCGCAGGCCCTTGGTCGGGAGCCCATCTGAATCCTGCGGTTACGCTTGGATTGGCCGCGGCCGGTAAATTTCCGTGGACGGATGCGGGTCCCTTCATAGTGGCTCAAATTCTCGGTGGAATTTTGGGGGCTGTGCTCGTCTATGTGTTTTATAAGGACCATTTTGACGCGACGGAAGATGCTGAGACTAAACTTGGGGTGTTTTCTACCATACCGGCCATTCAGAATAAATCCCGTAACCTTATAAGCGAGGTGATCGGCACATTTGTTCTGGTGCTGGTGATACTGTTTATTGGTGACGACGGTAATTCGGCGCAGGTGATCAATGAGTCGGGCTATAGCGCAAAGGTTGGCCTCGGCAGTGTAGGCGCTTTGCCTGTGGCTCTGTTGGTCGTGGTCATCGGTATGAGCCTTGGCGGAACTACGGGATATGCGATTAATCCGGCACGCGACCTTGGGCCTCGCATCGCACATGCCATCCTCCCCATCAAGGGTAAAGGTGACAGCCAATGGCATTATAGCTGGATTCCTATCGTGGGGCCGGTATTCGGCGGAATTATAGCCGCTTTGGTCTACTGGTTTATAAAGATGATGATGTGATCGTTGCTACTTAATGTGACTATAAATTTCAGAGGGTGTTGCGGAAATTCTGCAGCGCCCTCTGATATCGTTAATGCTATGAGTTTTTCTAAATTTGTTTTAGAAAACGCTTAGTTTTTGCGGATTTCTTCGACGGCCATTATCATTGAGGCCATGCTTGCGCGGAATATGATGCGCTGGCGGTTGCCCGGGAAGCGGTGGGAGAAGCTAAACGTGCGTGCCGGGGTTCTTACGGCAATCCATACTGTGCCTACGGGCTTTTCGTCGGAACCTCCCGAGGGGCCTGCGATTCCTGAAGTGGCGATGGCGCATTGTGTGCCTAATACTTCACACGCCCCTTCTGCCATCTGCTCGACAACCTGCCGGCTGACGGCTCCGAATTCTTTTAGCGTCTCTTCGCTGACACCCAGCAGTCGGTGTTTCACTTCGTTGCTGTAGGCTATCACGCTTCCTTTGAATGCTTCGGAGCTTCCGGGTATTGATGTGAGCAGGTGCGCTATATTGCCTCCGGTGCAGCTTTCGGCGGTGGCTATAGTGAATTTTTTGTCGATTAGCAGTTGCAAAAGAATCTCTTCGAGAGGGATGTCTTTGTCTGACAGGACATGCTCAGGGCCGAGCATCTTCACGAGCTGGTTATGGCGATAGTTTATTTCAGACTTTAGGAGGGCTTCATCGGTGTGGTGTCCGTCGATGCGCAATCTGACGATTCCGGCGTTGGGCAGATATGCCAGGTGGAGAAAGTCGGGCAGTGAGGCTTCCCATTCGGCGATAGTCATGGCGAGGAGCGATTCGCTGTAGCCTGTGACCATCACGTTGCGGTGTTCGATGTGTCCGTCAGTGGGGAACCGGTTGAATAGTCTCGGCAGGACAGCCTGGTCAAGCATCTCGCGGGTCTCGAATGGAACACCGGGCATTGCGACGAGGACTTTTCCGTCGCGCTCGAACCACATTATCGGGGCTGTTCCAACGAGGTTTTGGATTATTTCGCACGAGGTCGGCACGTAGGCTTGCCGGGCTGTCAGATCGTTCATCTTAAGTCCGCGCTTTTCGATGACCTGCTTCACATTTTCGAGTACTTCAGGATTTTCCACGAGCTCGCCTCCGAAGTAGCTGCAGAGAGTGGCTTTTGTGATGTCGTCTTTTGTCGGGCCGAGGCCGCCGGTAGTAATAACTACATCGCTCAGCTCGAAGGCACGGTCGATGGCGCGGAATATGTCGTCGGCGTTGTCGGCTATGACCTGTACGTCGTTTACTCTCCAACCCATTGGATTGAGCCTGACTGCTATGTCGCCGGAGTTTGTGTCGATTACTTGTCCGATGAGCAGTTCGTCGCCTATGGCTATTATGGAAACATTCATAGAAGGGGTGTTTTAATTGTGTTAGATGGATTGTTATACGGTCACTCTGGCGTAAGGGATCGCGTCGAGGGGGCAGAATTCGCCGTTGAGATATTTGAAATAGCCGGCAATGGCCACCATTGCGGCGTTGTCGGTGGTGAATGAGCGTTTAGGAATGAATGCCTTAAGTCCGTGCGTTTGGCAATATTCGGCAATTGCCGCGCGAACGCCCGAATTGGCCGATACTCCTCCGCCGATGGCTATGGTTTTGACTCCGGAAGCCTTGACCGCTTTGTCGAGCTTGTCGAGCAGGATGGCGATGATGGTGTGCTGTAGCGATGCGGCAAGGTCGGCGAGATTTTTATTGACAAAGTCGGGGTCGAGCTTGACATTGTCGCGCAGAGTGTAGAGAAACGATGTCTTTAGGCCGCTGAAGCTGTAGTCGAGTCCGGGAATGTGGGGGCGCGAGAATCTGAAGCGCAAGGGGTCGCCCTCGGCGGCCAACCGGTCGATGTGGGGGCCTCCGGGGTAGGGTAGCCCCATTACTTTAGCGCATTTGTCGAAGGCTTCGCCGGCCGCGTCGTCGATGGTCTGTCCGAGCACTTCCATCTCTTTCGGGCTTTTTACGAGTATAAGTTGGGAATTTCCACCGGAGATAAGCAGGCACAAGTATGGAAACTCGGGGACTTCGTCGGATTCGTTCTCGCGGATGAAGTGCGACAGCACATGCCCGTGCAGATGGTTGACATCGACCATCGGAATGCCGAGTCCTACGGAAAGTCCTTTGGCGAAAGATGTTCCGACGAGGAGCGAGCCGAGTAGTCCGGGGCCACGGGTGAATGCTATGGCCGACAGGTCGTGCTTGTCGATTCCGGCGCGCCTGATGGCAGTGTCGACCACCGGGACGATGTTCTGCTGATGCGCTCGTGAAGCGAGTTCGGGCACCACGCCGCCGTACTCTTCGTGTACTTTTTGGCTCGCAATGACGTTGCTCAGGAGCAGACCGTCGCGAATGACTGCCGCCGAAGTGTCGTCGCATGACGATTCGATGCCGAGAATAGTAATGCTCATATTAATTAATAGTCAGAAAAAGTCAAATAAGTTCTTCGGAACCATCATGAAAGGCCAACGGCCTTTCGGCTGTCCGGCTCCGGGCAGAATGCACTGACAAAAATACAACTAATCTTTGAAACAGCCAATTCTGCCCAACAGCGTTGTTGACGTTGTTAAAAATTAAAATGCGTTATGTGAATTTGGGGCTATGACTGTATAATCATTTGGATATTTGGGGATAAAATAGTCTTTATATGTTAATCAAAAAGGAAAAATAATGATATAAATTTCTTTTTTTGATGAGGCAATGTGTATGAAATAATCCCCGAGTTGCTGACAGCCGGAGGCGTCGCATTTCCGACTCTTGCCGTTTCAGCAACTCCGTGTTCTTGTCGTCAGCTCCATTTGATTTCTATCAGGCGATCGCGCCTTATCGACTTGTCGTTTTGCCATAGAACGCTTGCTTCGGCAAGGCTCTTTTTCTATAGTTCTAATGAATTTTCCTTTAATAGAAAATCATATATTGACATAGTAGTAATGCCGGCCTCATTGCGCCTCACAGGTGTATGTTGTCCGAGAACGATGATTTTTTTGAAAGAATCATCCACATTGCGTAGAGACGTCTCTTCTTGAATTACCTTTTCATCGGTTTCCATTCTGTATGCGGATTGTATGTAATAACGCTTGCTTCCAAGATTGCATACAAAATCAATTTCATATTGCCTTCGCGACTGTCTGCCATCTTCGCCTCTTATAACTACCGGCACCACGCCGACATCCACATTATATCCTCGTCTGCGAAGTTCATTGTATATGATGTTCTCCATCGAATGGCTGTCATTGTTCTGACGGAAATTTATTCTTGCATTTTTTAATCCGCTGTCTGCGAAATAGTATTTATACGGTGTATCAATATATTTCTTACCTTTAATTCTACCGTTGTGTCGGCGTGTTATCAGTCTATTAGGTATATGTCGCGTCTTATTGATCTCATCAACTTTAGATTCGTGTCACTTGTGACAGTTTTCTAAAGCGCAAAGTTAACGACAATATTTGACTCTACCAAATAGATCAATATCTTTTATGTCAAACTAATTGTGAACGGAATAGAATTCAATTGTTTGTGCAAAACAACAATAGTATTTAGAAGTATCCCATTCACATTGTGACATATTGGTAATTATTCAGGATTGGAGATGAGATTTCGCGTTATCGTCTTTCGTTGTCCAAATACCAATGATGAAGATTCTTGTTATGTAGAGTGATGTCGCAGTCTTGATGCAAAGCAGTGGGGTGTGTGGCAAGTTGAGCATATACATTCAGAAGAATCACTCCATCGAAACCATACCTCTCTGCAATTTTCATTGCCATAGATGTTGTTTTGTCTGCTTGACATTCGTTTGCTACACTCGGATTTGCAGCAATCATTATTATAGGATTGGAGCCCGGTATTTCGAGAAGAAAACGACAAGAGTCTTTGTCTCCAATCATGTTTATGTTTTTGTATTCCATATGTTTATTCCTCTATAATCGTATTAAACCTCCCCCATTCTTTATCATTTTTATAAGCATCTGAGCAACCTATAGGAACATATAGCACGGCTCCATTCTGTATCACTGATGAAAATTGTGTGAAAGTATAGTCACAAAGAGGTGGTTCGGTAGTCTTACAATGCAATAATTGTAAATTTTCACAAGCAATAGCATCATAGCCAAGAGCCTTAATCGTTGACGGCAAGGTCAATGTTTTTATATTCGGCAGACATAATCCACTCTGACCTATATATTCAACTCCTTCTGGAATATCCAGATTATCATTTAGCATTGGAAGATAGAATAGCCCCATTGTATCAATTGATTTGACTGAATGAGGTATTTCAAGTACTTTTAGCTTTGGACAATTGTAAATGGCGTATTGTCCTATCTTTGTCGAGTTGTTAGGTAAATATAGCTCTGTGAGATTATTGTAACAAAAGAACATCTCATCAGTAATTTCATAATCGACAGTCTTCACTGTATGATTATTCAGCGTATGATACTCTCCTCCTTCGACAATCGTAGCATTACTTAAATCTAATATCGAAAGTTGGCCGTATAAACCCATCTGGGTTATGAGGTTAAAATCTACGCCATTTAATGGTCCAGATATTGTCAGATTTTTTATTGCAGAGGTGTTATTGCCAAGATAAGATTTTAATGTACCGGCTGTTTGGATGGCAACGTTGAACGTGGTATTCCCATTCTGAGTCAACTTTATGTATTTTTCAATCTCAGCTATTGTTAAGGTAATAATGGTCTCTCTATCATCTGAATCAGTGTTGTCATCAATACTGATTATGGCTTTTACATTTCCCTTATTCCCCATTAAAGGCGAAATCTTACACCATGTATCCTTTGCGGTTAAAGACCATGACTTGTTAGTTGAAAATTCAATTATGACTTCAGATGCCGTTGACGATATTGAGATGCCATCAACAAAATATGAAACTAATTCAGCAGATGGAGTGAATTCTGTCGTTTCATAAGGATTATCCTTCTCCGACTCCGGTTCATCGTTGTCGCAACTTATCAACATTGATGATGAAATTACGGCAAAAAACACAACGAAATATCTAAAATATGCCATTGTACAAGAAAGTTGTGCCGCAGGACTCTCCTCGTTGGCGATAATGATTGGTATTAAAAAGCGTGAGAGCCGTACTGTTTGCTCGTCCCACGCCTTGAGGCCTTCGCATTGCCCGAATGAGTTGAACGAGCAAACACGCAGAGCCTCACGCAGAATATGATACACGCCAAAAGCACACGCTCACGCGCTTGCAGCTGACGGAATATACATATCCACATTGGCATCTACCGTTTGCTACATTCTTGACTCATTCTGAAAGTTGCGAAGTTTCAAGGCGTCAAGAAAGAGCGTCAAGTAAACGCTTTTCGTATGTCAGTTGCTGACCCACCCACAGCACCCATGACCGGGCTCTGCGATGCGGTCTGCGACTGCAAAATTACAAAAAAATCTTGACTTGACAAAGGAATATGCTGTGTAACATATCGCTTGCATAGGGACTTTTCGGGAATGGACACTTGATGGTTGTATAAATAAGGGGTGAGTGGAATGAAATGGGGTTGGAAGTCGGGGTTTGGAAGTCGGGGTTTGGAAGTCGGGTGGGGTGTTTGTTGGGATTTTGCGGGGAATTGTATATATTTGCAGTTATATGGAAAATGTAGAGCTTACCAACAGGTTGCGCAAGATGGTGGCTTCGCTTGACGGCGCGAGGGAACGGCGCGAGACGGGTCTATTTGTGGCTGAGGGCACTAAGTGTGTGCTTGATACGCTTAAGTATTTTCGTTGCCGGTATCTGTTTGCGGCGAAGGCTTGGCAGCTTCATTATGCGGCCGAGTTGGCGGGATGTGACGCTCTGATTGATGCGTCGCGGGCCGACTTGGAGCGAATGAGCCATCTGTCGACTGCGCCGCAGGTGCTTGCGGTGTATGAAATTCCGAGGTATGAGCTGTCGGAGGCGGAGTTTCGGTCGAATCTTACTTTGGTGCTTGACCGGGTTCAAGATCCGGGAAATCTGGGTACGATAATTCGCGTGGCTGATTGGTTTGGCGTTCGTCAGATAGTATGCTCGGAGGACACGGTGGATGTGTTCAGCCCTAAGGTGGTTCAGGCTACGATGGGTGCAATCTCGCGAGTGCGGGTTCTGTATGCCGATTTGCCTCGGTTTCTGAATGAGCATGGCGTTGGGGCGGAGTGCTACGGCACTTTTCTTGACGGCGATGATATATATAGGTCGGTTTTGTCGGATTCCGGCTTCATAGTTATGGGCAATGAGGGGCAGGGCATCTCGGAAGCGGTGGCGAAGCATGTTGACCGCAGGCTTAGAATACCGTCGTATCCGTTAGGGGCGGTCACGAGCGAGTCGCTCAACGTTGGGACTGCTACGGCTATAACTCTGAGTGAATTCCGGCGTAGAATGGTAAACGGCAGTGACTTTACGTGTAAATCTGCTAAAAGTCGATAGGTTATGGCTAAGCAACAGATTAAATCAATGTGGTTTTGCAGTAATTGCGGAAATGAGTCGTCGAAGTGGGTCGGACGATGTCCGTCATGCAGCGAGTGGAACACGATGGTGGAGGAGCGCGTGGGCGGTAAGGCTTCGAAAAGCTCGACGTTTGCGCATACGGGCAGGCGATCCACACCTATGCCCATATCGAAGGTTGAAGCTACGAATGAAGAGCGGATTCACATGCCGAGCGAAGAGCTAAACCGGGTGTTGGGGGGTGGCTTGGTGCATGGGTCGTTGGTGCTTATCGGCGGAGAGCCGGGAATCGGGAAGTCGACGCTTGTGCTTCAGAACATCTTGTCGATACGCGGCAGGCGCATACTTTATGTGTCGGGCGAAGAGAGCGCGTCGCAACTTAAGATGCGGGCTGACCGCATAGGCCGTCTGAGCGATAACTGCTTCATAGTCTGCGATACGTCGATGGAAGGTATAATGGAGCATATCGAGTCGATAGAGCCGGAGTTGGTCGTCGTGGATTCGATACAGACGATTGCCTCAGATGCCATTGAGTCGTCGGCGGGAAGTGTCAGCCAGGTGCGCGAGTGTGCGGCACGGCTGTTGAATTATGCGAAGACATCTGGCGTGCCAGTGCTTCTTATCGGGCACATTAACAAGGAGGGCTCAATCGCGGGGCCTAAGGTGCTCGAGCATATAGTGGATGCCGTACTTCAGTTTGAGGGTGACCGGCATTATATGTACCGCATATTGCGATCGATAAAGAATCGATTCGGCTCGACATCGGAGCTGGGAATATATGAAATGGTGCAGCGTGGACTTCGGGAGGTGACTAATCCGTCGGAGTTACTGCTGTCGCAGAACGAGAACGCAGATCTTTCCGGAACCGCAATAGGGGTGACGCTTGAAGGCATCCGTCCGTTCTTGATAGAGGCGCAGGCATTGGTGTCGACGGCCGCCTACGGTACGCCACAGCGTTCAGTGACTGGATTTGACTCTAAGCGGATGAATATGCTGTTGGCCGTATTGGAGAAAAGAGTGGGCTTTAAGTTGGCTCAAAAAGATGTGTTTCTAAACATAGCCGGGGGGCTTAAGGTCAATGATCCGGCTCTTGACTTGAGTGTGATATGTGCCATCTTGTCGTCGAATGTCGACATGTCGATTCCTCGCGACATCTGTATGTCGGGCGAGGTTGGGCTGTCGGGAGAAATACGTCCGATTACGCGCATCGAGCAGCGCATACTCGAGGCTGAGAAGCTCGGCTTTGCTTCGATATTGGTGCCGAAATACAATATAAAAGGCTTCGACACTTCGCGCCTGAAGATACGAATCGTCGAGGTCGCCAAAGTTGAGGAAGCCTTTCGTGCGCTGTTTGCGTGAGGGTGCGATAACACATCCTCTTCCGGACATGCTGACTTTTACTTGCCGGCAGCCTTTTCCACTTTTTCGGTGGTCTCTTCGACAGCGTCTACAAATTCTTCTCCTTTATCGCGGAGTTTGCTGACACTGTTTTCGGCCTTCTCTTTCAGACGTCCGATTTGCTGTTCGGCATTTCCGTAGATTTCACGGACGGTACGGTTGATTTCCCTCCGCATCTTGCGACCTTTCATTGTGGTGCGTGAATAACGTTCAGCGTACATTCCGGCGAAAGCACCGAGTAACAGTCCCAAAAGGAAAGTTTCACCATGACACTTCATAATATCGTATAAATTTAGTTAATAAATATGTTGATTCGTTTGGTCAAATGAGCGTGATTCGTGCTAATATGGCGCAAATTGACTTTATTTTATGATTATAACCACTTAACAAGTCTAAAAGTTTACTGATTATGTTGATTGTAATTCCTGAATTTGTGGAAATTGCGTAACTTTGTACAATCTCAATTTAAACGGAAAAACTATAATTAGGATTTAGATATGAACAGTGTAAGGTATAGTATAGGAGTTTTGCTTTTCGGACTCATGGTTTTAGCGGCCGGATGTTCTCGGTCGGTAGCAGTGCCTACCGAAGCGGTTTCGTACAGTTCGGAAGCTCCAGATATTCATCCGGATTATACCGGAATAGTGATGCCGCCAAACATAGCGCCCATGAATTTTGAAATACGTATTCCGGGTGAAGAGTATGTTGCCGAACTTAGGGGCAGCGACGGCACATCAATTACTGCCGGAGGAAAGACCGTTAAATGGAATATGGATGGTTGGCGCGAATTTCTTGGCGCCAATGCCGGACGCGATGTCAGCTTAAATGTCTATGTGCGTGACACTAACGGCGCGTGGACCCGCTATTCATGCGTCAACCGCGTGGCTCCTGATTCGATCGATTCGCATTTCTCGTATCGTCTGATTGAGCCGTCGTATACTATGTATGGCCTTTTGACAATAAACCAGCGAGACTTGACCTCATTTGACGAGTCGGTGATTTTCAATAACACGTATAATCGCGACGAAACGCGAGGCTATTGTATAAACTGTCATGTGCCTCGCAATCAGTATCGCGACGGGAAATCGCAATTTCATCTCCGCCAATTTAACGGAGGCACTTATATCATGGACGGAAAAAATGTGCGTCGCGTCAACTTAAAGACAGACAGTACCATCTCAGCCGGCGTTTATCAGGCATGGCATCCGACCGATGCCAACTTGATTGCATATTCTGTCAACGATACGCATCAGCAATTTTTCTTGAAGGATAATCAAAAGATAGAGGTGCTCGACAGCAAGTCGGATGTAATCTTGTATGACATAGAGGCGGCAGAGGTGTCGCCGGTGGCAAATGACACTACTTTGCTCGAGACTTTCCCGGCATGGAGTCCTGACGGCAAACGCATCTACTACAGCGTGGCGCGTTATCCGGAAGGAACCGACAAGAGCAATGTTGAGCATAGGTTTGATCAAATTCGCTATGACATAGTGTCGCGCAAATTTGACCGCTCCACCAAGACTTTTTCGGAACCGGACACGGTGGTATACGCATCCGGCAGGAGTCGTAGCGCTCTGTTGCCGAGAATTTCGCCCGACGGACGTTACCTGCTGTTCTGTGAGGCCGACCACGGTACGTTCCATATTTGGCATAAAGACAGTGACTTATTTGTGACTGACCTTGTAACAGGGGAGACCGAACCATTGACCGAGGCCAATAGCGATAATGTCGACAGCTATCATTCGTGGTCGTCAAACGGACGTTGGATTATCTTCAGTTCGCGTCGTGATGACGGTTCATATACGCGCCCATATATTACATACTTTTCGCCAGAAGGCAAATCGTCGAAGGCATTTGTCGTTCCTCAGGAGGATCCGGGGTATTACCATCGACTTATGAAGTCATATAATGTGCCAGAGTTTATGGTAAGCGCAGTTCAACCGTCGCGCAGTGACATACTCAGAGCCATCGAATCAGAGGCTGAAACAGTTACTTACCGGGGAATTTCTGATTGAACCGGTTACAGGAACGTGGCCGGCGGAACGTAATCCGGTATCCCGGCAAATTCGGGGTCGGTCTTCATTAGTTCCGGGTGCTCAATGAACTGTTGATAATTGTCAGCCCATTTACGGTGGAACAGGGTGGAGCGTAGAATGTCGTTGTACTTTTGAGCCAGTTCATAGTCGCCGTTAAGCAGTGCGGCTCTTACCATGTATTTAAGGAAGAACACTCGCTTGCCATATTTGACGGTGTGTTCCATGCACCAACGGTATGTGTTGTTTGCTTTTCCAAGATGGTAATTGACAGGAACGTTTAGGAACACGTTAGTCGTGATACCTTCGCGGCGGATGCCGGCGGCCTTTTCCGAGTCGTAGACATTTTCGCCACCTTCAGTTTTATCGACGTTGTACTGCGGGCGCTGAATTCCATATACAAGAGGCAATCCGAGACGCTTGCGAGTCAGATTGTTGAGAATCATCATGTTGAAATCTCGATCAATGTCGGCTTTGTTGATGGTGTTTAATGCCTCGGTCCATTGGCAATGGTCGATATATCTCAACATTTCGATGGAGCATTTTACTTGCTTGCTTACACTCATTGAAGATGAAATAACACACACTGCCACGATTAACAGTGCCGAGTATCCGAATAATGGTTTCACCGGGAATATCGATCTGGAGATGGCTGATTGAACTGAAAAAAGTGCCAGCATTATGGCTATAACGGCGAAGATTATTTCGAGCCAACGCTCTAAGTTGTCATGGCTGAATTCAGGCAGCCCTTTTAAATATAGTGCGTCATTGTCTACGGATATGCCAGGAATCACCGCGTAACAGATCCATGGCACCACAGCTATGGCAATAATGCCGATTACGGGCGATATAAGACAAATCCAACGTCGGTGTCGAAGTGCCGCCGTAATTTCGTAGGCCGAACATAGTCCGATAGTAAGTACGGCGTAGTATCCAAATGGGAGGTATGTCAGGGCGAAGACAGCCATCAAAACTATACGCAGCCATAAAGATTTGATTTGTCGATAGGCCCAAAAGAGCAGAATAGCCGCCAACGTTCCGATAGTCTGAGAGAAGAAGTAGCCTTGAGTGTTCATTGTGAGCCATCCTTCGTCCATTCCGGCAACGGAGCACAGAAGGCATGCGGGAACAACGAAGAGCAATAGTTGCGCTCCTTCAACTTCTATTTTAAAAGCCTTGCGTGATGCGTAGACTATCAAAAGCCATAATCCGATAAGGATGGTTGCTCCCAACCATGGGTAATATAGGAACTGTATTAAGAAGGTGCCTATATATTTAATGAAGCCGGCCGGGTATGATGTCAGTTGCCTCCAAAATAGCATGTCAGGCTCAAACAGCGACATTTCGTCGAACCACCGCAACATGGTGCCGTTCAATACCGGCAACATTATATATGAGAATATTATGAACGCCACTGCGGTCATATTGAAAGGCTTCTTCAGCCATGCTTTAATATTTTGGTTGATATTTTCCAAGTGTATGAAATTAATTATGTGATGTATTGGATTATGTATCAATGCAAATTTACGCATTTATTTTGAATGTTCATCAGTAATAAGAAAAGAAAGGTGGAGAGAACTTCCTTCTGCTCCACCTCTCACGTTTCAACTATTTATTTATGAGAACCTCAGTGTCCCGGTATCACTACCCGATCAAAGAGGACGAGGGATGTGAAAAAGCGGGTTATATCACTGTTTTCATCAATAATAACAATTTGAAAAAGCGAATGGAAGTGACTTATCGGCGATAATTCGACTAAAAGTGCTTAAAAAAAGTAAACGACAAGAATAATTTATGCTAATATTATCAAATTAACTTAATTCCGCCGGCATTATAACACTTTGAGCCCGCTGAACCTCTATCTCATATTATCGAGAAAGTTGTTGTAGGCTTCTTCGAGGTCGTCTTTTATGGGATGCCTGAGACTTTTAGATGTAATCAGTATGCGCTCTATGCGTTGCATAGATTCGTCTAAAATGCCATTGGCATACATATATTTTAATACATCT
Organism: uncultured Muribaculum sp.; assembly: GCA_964543345.1. GTDB lineage: Bacteria > Bacteroidota > Bacteroidia > Bacteroidales > Muribaculaceae > Muribaculum. Next base: position 72,055 of record CAZIXM010000011.1, read on the forward strand.
TCAAATGTTCCGACCCGAAGATTTTCGACCGAATCCTTAATCCATGAGCGCATGACCATGGCATATTGAGTGGCACATTCGACTGTATATAGTTTTAGATCCGCTATAAGGCGCGGACTTGGATGTAGCGTGACAAATTCTTTCATGGCCTTTTTGCATACCGAAGACCTCGCTTTGGCTTTACCTTTCTGAGGAAAAAATTCTTTATGGATAATGGCTTTGTATTTTTCATACATGGCTTTTTCATCGGGTGAAACGAAATACTCCAAAAATTCACGAGCATCCTTTCGTGCATCGTATATTTCCAGAATTACTTCTTTTAACTGTTCACAGTCTAAGTCGTTAAGTAGCTTTTTGAGCGCGGATTTTGACATGTCCGTTTTATAGGGAATTTAAGATGGTATATTTGCTGATTCGATTTTATTGTATGCAAAAGTAGCAATATAATGGCCTACAACAAAATTGATGGGAATTATTTGCATGGTTTTAAATGTTTTTGGTCAAAATTTCTTTATTGGTGTTCTGTTTTTCTCTTTGGCGAAGATAATTATACGGTAAAAATGTTTACCTTTGTGTCATATAATATTAATCATAATTAAAATTCAAGAGATGAAGAAACTTTTTCTGTCGCTTATTGGCATAGTAGCTCCTATTATGGCCTTTGCCGAGGGGTATCAAGTAAATACATTAAGTGCTAAGCAGGGTGGTATGGCGCATACGGGTGTGGCATTGAAACTTGGATCGGAAAGTATGTATTTTAATCCTGCCGGAATGGGATTTATGGACAAAACGCTTGATTTGTCAGGATCGTTTAACGCAGTGATGCCTACAGCTAAGGCAAAATATGATGGAAAGTGGTATGAAACTGACAATAAGGTAAGTACTCCACTGATGGTGTCGGCGGCCTTCAGCGTTTATGATAATTTGAAAGCCGGTATAACTTTATACACTCCATACGGAAGTAATATTAATTGGGGTGACAATTGGCCGGGAGCCATACTTAACCAAAAGGTGAGTTTGGCGACGTTTACGGTTCAGCCTACGTTGGCGTGGCGCATTACTCCGAAACTTTCGGTCGGAGCCGGAATGATGATATCGTGGGGAAATGTGGACTTATACAAAGGACTGGTTGTGCCTGGCACTCTTGACTTGATGTTGCAGTCGCTTGGAATGCAATATTCGTTCGGCAATACGACACCGGCGTCGGTCAATCTGACAGGAACAGCTAACCTTGCATTAGGCGTAAATGTCGGTGTAATGTATGATATAGATAGCCGTTGGACTGTCGGTGTCAACTTCCGCTCAAAAATGTCCATGAAGGTTAAGAAGGGTGATGCAAGTATTATTTATGCCAATGAAGTGGCTCAGACAGTGCTCGGCGAGACTTTAAACGTATTGAATACCGCTAATTTTGCGGCAGAGATGCCGATGCCTGCTGTGCTCACCTTCGGAGTCAGCTATAAGCCGATAGAGACATTGACTTTAGCCTTTGATGCACAGATGACAGGCTGGAAGACTTACAAACATCTCAACATAGACTTTCTTGACGATAAGCTTACGGCTTATGACCAGAGCTTGACAAAGAATTATAAAAACGCTTGGGCTTTCCGCTTGGGCGCACAATATGCGTTGACCAATCGGTTTGATTTACGCGCAGGTTTGATTTTGGACATGACACCAGTTAACGAAAATCATTATAATCCGGAGACTCCCGGAATGACTAAAATCGAACCGTCTATCGGCTTTTCATTCCGTCCAATTGACAACCTTTCAATAGATTTTTCGATGATGTATGTTGCCGGACTTGGCAAGAACGGGGCAAAATGTTCGTATGAAGATTTGCTTGCAAAAACGGCACAAGGGCTGCTTGGTGGATATGAAAAGACTTTTGAAGCTGACTATCGAGTAAACGCATACGTGCCGTCGATTGGCGTTTCATATTCATTCTGATATATCGTGAGGGATTTCCTCTTTCGGTATTCAGACTAAACTGGCATTAATTAGTAAACACCATTAATATATATATAGCTATGAGGTATATTTCATCGATAGTCGCATTCTGCGCGCTGTGTGTTTCATCGGTTTTTTCATCATGTACCGGCAAGGCAGAGTTTGTCGGCTCATGGAAAGCAAATTCAGCTGTCAGCATAAATATGCCCAGGACATCAGCCTCGGTGGCATCATTGACATATATTGACTTTTTTGAGCCGGTAGAGAAGACTGACGGTGCAGTCAAGTTGTCGCAAGAGTATTTTGTCAGCGAGTCGGTCATAGTAGATTCGGTGGCTTCGTCTATGTCAAAAATGCAGTTGACGGCTATGGTATCGGCTGACGGAATCTGGACTTATGATGTTGATGACAAGGATGACCTCCTCCTTTCATTTGATCCCTTAGCTGTAAATGTCGATTTAGAACCAAGTAATATTTCGATTGACGGGGAGCTTGCGGAGGATCTGCGTGAGTCGATAGTGGCACGATTGGTTTCAGTATGGAAGAGTGAGCTTACTCGGAAATTCCAAAGTGAGATGTCGCGTTATTCTGTATTAGATGATGTAGAGGTCAGCAAGGATGGGAGTGTGATGACATTAGAAATTCAGTCGCCTGAAGCAGATGTCCATTTCCGAAGAATAATTCCTTGACGGGATTGAGCTAAAAGGTTGTCAAATGGGGCTGTGTCAAAATTCAAAAGCTTCTGAAAGAAGACCCAAAATGCACAGCCGGGCAAAGTGGTAGATAGACCGATTTGCCCGGTAAAATCGTGTCTATAAAGCTAAATATGTAAAGATTTAACGCTGATTTACAGGTTGTTGAATCTTTCGGATTTTGTCTTTATCAAACTTAAACCGGAGATAGGCGCGTTGCGCCAATCTCCGGCTATTCATTTTATGCATCGTCAGATGCGATAATTCTTTTTTTGCACAGCCTCTAATTATTTATTATTTGCGTGGCTACAAAATGTTGTCAATAGCGTTTGCCAAAGCTGTTTTAGCTTGAGAGCCGGCGAGTCTGTTGACTAATTTACCTTCTTTGAAAAAGAGGATTGTTGGGATTGACATGATTCTGTATTCTTCTGCGAGTTCGGTGTTTTCGTCGACATTGTATTTGCCCACATAAGCTTTACCAGCATATTCGTCGGCGAGTTCTTCGATAATAGGAACCATGCGCATACACGGACCGCACCATTCGGCCCAGCAGTCAACCACTACGGGTCGGCCTCCGGTAATATACTCCTTGACATTTTCGTCAGTGAATTCGATTTCCATTGTTCTAAATTTTGTATAGTTTTGTGGTTAAATATTCCGTCAGACATTAATCTTTCTTGATGGCAAAGGTATAAATATCCGTGCAACTTGCAAAACTAAATTTGGGGTATATATAGATTTGCCGACTGTCAGGAGTGATTTATCTCAAAGTCCACTTCCATCTCGTCAAGTGTATTCAAGAGATGCCGGTTTATGGGGATTTTTACCCCGGAAGCCAATTTAAGACTTCGATTTAGCGAAGTGTCCTTTATCCTGAAAAACAAATTGCTTCTGTTCTCGGATGACGATTTGATAAGGTCGTTTATTATGCTATGCAGATTCTCGTTAAATGATTCGGCATTGACACTTATCGTAATTCCTTCTATAAGATTACCTTTTGACTGTTCGAGCAGAGACATCCCGGTGATTTGGAATTTAACGTCAGAATTAGCGAATCTTCTTCCATAGTGTCCGCGAATGAGCACCGGTGTACCTGCGATGCCGAACTTTCCATAGTCAATAAAATCTTGTCCGAACAGCATAAATTCGGAGGTTCCGGAAAAATCTTCAATTTTCAGTACGGCGAAGTTGCCTTTGCGTCCCTGCTTGATGCTGTAATCGATGACCATGCCACCGAGTACGTATTCGCGGTTTTCCACGGGACCTTCGTCGGCAAACTCTTTGAGAGAATGAGTACAGCCGTATTTAATCTCGATATAATATGGATCGAGTGGGTGCCCCGAGAGATACATTCCCACTAACTCACGTTCTCTGTCGAGCTTCACAATGTCGGCCCATGCGATGGCGGGTTTGATGGGCGGCCGACCTGCCGTATTTAGGTTCTCCTCAAATCCTCCAAAAAGAGAATTTTCTTGACTGTCTTTTGAGTTTTGATAATTCTGTCCATAGCGCGACAGTAATTCCGAAAGTGTCTCACCTCGGTTGTTCTGCTCAAAAAAGTCTTCGCGTTTGATGTCTGGCAAAAAGCAGTCAAAAGCTCCTGCGATGGCAAGGTTTTCAAGAGTGCGCCGGTTAATTGCGCCTTTGTCTACGCGTTCGACGAAGTCATAAATCGAAGTAAATGGGCCTCCTTGATTTCGGGCGTTGATAATGGCGCTGACAACGTTGCCGCCAATGCCTTTTATCCCGGCGAGTCCGAAACGAATGTCGCCGTTTTTATTCACACCAAATGCCGAGAACGATTCATTGACATCGGGGCCTTTTACGCTTATGTGCATAGATTTGCACTCATCCATAAAGTTGGTGAGTTTGGTGATGTCGCTTAGGTTGCGGCTGAGCACGGCTGCCATATATTCTGCCGGGTAGTTTGCCTTGAGGTAAGCTGTTTGGAATGCGACCCATGAATAGCATGTGGCATGGCTCTTGTTGAAAGCGTATGATGCGAATTTTTCCCAGTCAGACCAAATCTTTTCCAGAACTTCGGGCTTGTGTCCGTTGGCTTGGCCGCCTTTAAGAAATTTTTCTTTCAATGCCATCATTTTGTCTATTAGCTTCTTACCCATGGCTTTGCGGAGCGTGTCGCTTTCGCCTCGAGTGAAATTAGCCAGTAGTCTTGATAGCAACATGACCTGTTCCTGGTAAACGGTTACTCCGTATGTGTCCTTTAGGTATTGCTCCATAATGGGGATGTCGTATACTATCGGCGACTTTCCTTGCTTGCGTTCGATAAAGTCTGGGATATACGACATTGGTCCGGGGCGATATAGCGCGTTCATCGCGATAAGATCTTCAAATACAGAGGGCTGAAGCTCGCGCAGATATTTTTGCATTCCGGGAGACTCAAATTGGAATGTTCCGGTGGTGCGCCCTTCGCAATATAGTTGGTAAGTCTTTTTGTCGTCGATTGGAATAGTGTCTATGTCGACATCTATGTTGCGGGTGAGTTTGATGTTAGCAAGTGCTTCTTTAATTATGGAAAGGGTCTTTAGTCCGAGGAAGTCCATCTTAATTAGTCCGGTTTCCTCGATAACGCTTCCCTCGTATTGGGTAACGAGCAGTTTACTTCCGTCTTTGTCGGTGGCTGTGCTTACCGGCACCCAGTCAGTTATATCGTCGCGGCCAATGATGACTCCGCAGGCGTGTACACCTGTTCCACGAACGTTTCCTTCAAGCTCTTTTGCATATTTTAGGGTCTCCTTGACCAGAGGGTCAGATCCATTGAGCTCGGCTATGAATTCAGGTACGTGTTCGTAGCAGTTCTTAAGTGTGGGTTTTAATTCCTTACCGTTGACTTCCGGCATGTGGCGCGGTATGAGTTTGGTGAGTCGGTTGCTTTCAGAGATTGGAAGTTGTTCGACGCGAGCCACGTCTTTTATGGCCATTTTTGCCGCCATTGTACCGTAAGTAATAATGTGTGCTACTTTTTCTGCACCATATTTCTCTGTGACGTATTTTAACACGTCAGCACGGCCGTCGTCGTCAAAATCGATGTCTATATCTGGGAGTGATATTCGGTCCGGATTTAGAAAGCGTTCAAAAAGAAGGTCGTACTTGATCGGGTCTATTTGAGTTATTCCGAGGCAGTATGCCACGGCCGACCCGGCGGCCGACCCTCGTCCCGGTCCGATCGACACCCCTCTGTCGCGCCCGGCTTGAATGAAGTCTTGCACAATTAGAAAGTAACCCGGGAATCCCATGTTTTTTATTGTGTCAAGTTCGAAGTCGATACGTTCGCATTGTTCTTGGTTGGGTTCTCCCCATCTGCGTTTGGCTCCCTCATAGGTAAGGTATCTAAGGTAGTCATCGTTGTCGGAAAATCCGTCGGGTAGGGGAAAATTAGGAAGAATCGGTTTGTGGTCGATGGAGTATGTTGTTACCTTATCGAGTATCTCGAGAGTGTTAGATAACGCTTCCGGCACATCTGCCCAAATCTTGTTCATTTCTTCCTGCGTTTTCATCCACTCTTGTTTGGTATAACGCATTCGTTTGTCGTCGGTGAGATATTTACCGGTGCTGACGCATATTAGACGGTCGTGAGCTTCGGCATCGTTTTCGTTTACGAAGTGCACGTCGTTTGTGGCGATTAATTTTATACCGTATTTTCGGGCTATGTCGATAAGTACAGGGTTGACTTTTTCCTGCATCTCATATACATCACGGCTTGCTCCCGGCTTGTCGGTCCAATGTCGTTGCAGTTCTATGTAGTAGTCTTCACCAAATGTGTAATGAAACCATTTTACTTGTTTTTCGGCTTCGGCGAGGTCTCCTGCCATGATCAGCTTCGGAATTTCTCCGCCAAGACAGGCCGAACAAACGATTAATCCCTCGCGGTGAGAGTATAGAGCCTCTTTATCGGTTCGGGGATGATGGTAAAAGCCTTCTGTCCACGCCTGTGAAACGATTTTTATAAGATTGTGGTAGCCTTTTTCGTTTTTCGCAAGGACAATTAAGTGCCTGCCTTTGTCGGTCTTGTCGGTTTTGTCATGTAACGATCGGTTTGCTACATACATCTCGCATCCGAAAATAGGCTTAAATAGTTTCTTTTTTAGGGTCTCGGCTTCATCTGATTTGGCTTTGGCTGTTTCTTCGTCTCCTTTTGATTTTGCCTCTTCTGCGGCTTTTTGCGCCGCCTTTATCAGGTCATTTGTCTTGCTGTTTTTCTTTTTTGTATAGTTGTAAAATTCTTTTATGCCAAACATATTGCCGTGGTCGGTAATTGCCAGCCCCGGCATTCCGTCTGCAATGGCCTTGTCAACAAGCGCGGCCACAGATGCTTGCCCGTCAAGCACCGAATATTGCGTGTGTACGTGTAAATGTATAAATGGTTGCATGAAATGATTTTGTTATTCTATATAATAATGTGGTTTGTAAGAAAATCCACTCTCCAAAGTTACGTCATATTCTTGAATTAAGGGAATAAGAAGTCTTAAAATTGTTGTCAAAAGCTCTATTGCTGTGTTTTGCGCGTCGTACTGTAATGCAATACTTGTAAAATTGTTTGGCCTCTATTAGTTAATAAAGGTTAAATATTTAATTTTGTGGTTTGCGTAATATG
>CAZIXM010000012.1:0-71779 GCA_964543345.1 uncultured Muribaculum sp.
CTTTCAAATAGAACTTCACTTTAGATGCCGTAACCGTCACCTCTTTCAGTTTCTTTGGAGTGCGCCGCAGTTTTATGTCGCCTAAATTAATATGACCATTATTCCTTTTAGGTTGCTCTAACGCGATGTAGGTAGTATCGTAACCTTCATAACTGGCAATCAACGTTAATGGTTTATCCGATTTCCGAAGCCGGATACTAAATTCGGCTATTCGGCGAGTGTTTTCACCTTCGGTTCGAGTCAATGCGGCAGTTCTTCGAGCAATTATAGAATCCTCAGAATTTACAACCACAACCTTAGCACCATAAAGTTGCACTCCGGAGCCTTCATCTCTAATTGTCCCCGCCACAGAGAACTGGCCTTGTGCCATCATCGGGGAATACCCGAAAAACAGATAAACCAGAGTAAAAATTATCTTAAATCTCGTGTTCATAATATGCTTTCTTTATCAGGGTCATACTTTATTGGACAAACTGTATGGTCAGAACAATATGTCAACATAACACTGCCATTGCATGTGCCATATTCATTGAAAGACTCACAAGTAGGCCGATAACCGGAACAAATATCCATAGTGATGTACGTATTGTCGCAGACGGCTCCTCCCTCTACGTTAAGCATTTCATTCATTGTCAACGGTAAATCTGTACGCGGACTTTCGATAATCCGAATTTTCTGTAGCTTTTTCATAACTGTTTAAATTGTATTTGTTAGTAATTTGTAATAATCTTGACCCATTCTTTCGTCCGTATATCTCTCTATATAGTCAGTATATGAGCGATTGCCCATATCATTTAATTCTTTGGATATAAGGACTTGCCTAATTGATTTATATAGATCATTTGGAGCTTTATCCATATCTAAGCTATATAAATACGCATTTTCCGAAGCAAACATATCTCCGACACCAAAGCCGTCAGAAGCAAAAACAGGTTTGCAGCACATCTTCATCTCAATGCCTACGTATGAGCACTGCTCCGAGTATGAAGCGATTATTCCATAATCGGCAGCGCATATCCATTTATGTACAATGTCATTATCTATAGCGCCGAGGAATATCATTCGAGGATTTTTCCGTTCAGACTCTGACGCATTATAACCTACAGACACCAATACAATATCGTCAAATTCATTCATCAACATATTGAATTGTTCGATAACGTAAGTTATGCCTTTGAGTCCCTTAGAAGAGCCGACGATGATAAAGACTTTTTGATTGTCACTTATTCCATATTTTTGGCGAAGTTGAGTCACCGAATAGCTATCCGACAACAGCCGTTCATATAATCCATTTCTAATCAACGACAACTTCTCTACAACAATACCATAGACATCTCGGAATAAATAGTATGTTTCAGGATTTAAGCATACGATTTTATCGACTATAGCAGATGTCTTTATGACATCGTTATAAAAGTACACAATAAATCTGTCTCGGTCTACATTTGTAGGAGATTGAATAATTTGCATGAACAAGTCCTTGTTTCCCTTTACGAATGACACCCATAGCAAATCATGGACTATATAGACAATTCTACTTGAAGGGAATTTGCCTTTTAAGAATTTTGAAAATTCATACGTGGGTGAAGTATTAATAATCAATACAGTCGTTGACACATTTCTGACATACCTTGCCATGTCATCAACGGTTGCTTTTATCCATGATAATCCATATTTAGGAATACAAATATATTCTATTCCTTCAACAACCTCGGACACAACTTTTTCCACCGGACATCCGATAAGCACCAAATGCAACCGGAAATCCCTGTAGTGGCTCATTGCGCGTAAAAATTCGCGGCGATGAGTGCTACACCCATTGTGCGTAGAGTTATTTGTCCCAATATAAAATATATCCTTCATTCCTATGCCTAATCATTTTAGTTTTTCAAAAAACATAATCGTCTTTTTAAACCAAATATTTGAAGAGTGTACTCTTAAATAATTTGATATTGGAACATTTAGATAAAATCCACGCTCTCTAAACTTCTGTGCAATATATTCATTTGATTTGCAATTAATATGCCCGAATCCGGGCTGCCCGGGAATTCCCCAGCTAAGCAGGATATATTTTGACGCATTTCTGACCAAATTATCTATAAAGACGGCCTCAGATATTTCCGGAATATGTTCGCCGACCTCAAGGCTCATAACCATTTGAAACGGCTCATCCGAACCAAGTTCTTCCGTTAGATCAATCTGTTGGCAAAAAAATCCGTCGTTAAAGAATGGACGCGACATAGTTTCCACAAAGGGATTACCATCGTACCCTTGCGCATCAATACCCATTCTGCGAAACATCGCCACATACCATCCCGGACCACATCCAAAATCACCGAGAGTTTTCACGTCACAGAAATTAACCACAGAACAAAGAGCCCTCGCCAGACCCGAATCAAAAACGTGACCATACAACGAATTTTGACACCAATAACCGGAACCCGACACCTCCACAGACGTATGTCTAAGCATATACTTCTGTAACAGGGCTTCCAAATTATCCGATAAACCTTTCACAAATTTTCTTGCGAACAATTTGTCGGAAGTAGCAACTTCAAACCAATCTCGCTCAGTCAACACCGAAGGTCTTTGGCTTCTCTTATCCCACCTGACCAACCTCTTATTGTCATTGACAACGGAATCTTTAAACGGAGAATTTAATATTACAGTATGGAAATACACTTCATCTGAGGCGAAAGTGAATCGCAACCGATTAAAGAACTTTCGATTATACGGCAACATATCGACCACATATTTAGCGCAATCAAATGTCAGCGACATCCAATTAGAGCCACCGAACAACTTCGGAAATTGATTCGGGATATTTCTTCTAAAATTATGTTTGATTTGCCAATTATTCACCCAATTTATGATTCGCTTCCCTCTGGCAGTCCGATAATCAAAATAATCATTCAATCGATATAATTCAAAGCGGCTGTATGTCCCGTTCTCCCACTTTTCAGCAGGTATCTGATGATATTCAACATATTGCTTCCCATCAAAATTTTTAAAGAACTGGTTAAACTCATCAAGGCTTTTAATAGGATAGTCTTGGCCGCTTAAAATATGTATATAATCGGCATTAACATCCTTAACTATTTGTTTAAGTAAATATATTTCAGCCTTTAATATACCTATCCCACCCCAATTTACTCTATATTTACTGAATACTTTAGAATTAGGATGTCTTGCTTCAAAACATTTCAAGTTGGACTTGTCTATACGGCATTTCTTATCGATATGTATATAGAACCTGAAATCATCATTAAAACATGACATCAGATTCTCCAACTTGTCGAGACTTTCATGACATAATATGAGTATCGCATGTTTCATACCTACCGAATCCAATGCCATGTGTTAATATAATCAGACAGTTCTTTTCGGGTCATAGCGCATACTTTACAGTACTCCTTCTTAGTAGAAAGTGCTGTAGAATAGTCAAAGTCGCCGCTATTTACACCTCGAGTATGATATAGGTGATACAAACTGCCTTCGACTCTAAGCGGTTTTTGCCCAAGAATCTCCAAACGGTGATAGCGTTCGGCATCCTCCGGGCCCCATCCTATAAAGTTTTCATTTTCCCATCCGTAATCTTTGTATTTCGAAACATTTACAATAAATGCTCCACCGACTGAATGATAGCCGTTCATCAGCACTTTGGGTTGTGGGAAGTCTGTCAATATCCTTAAATCTCCATGTTTGCAGAACACTTCGGAATAAATATCATTAACCGACCAAAAAGTTCCATCGTATGGATATACCATGACATTCCCATCAGATCGTAACAGTTGATATGCCTTTTTGATTTGATTAACGGGCACAATTGCATCGGTATCCCATATAGCGGCGAATCGAGTATCGGTTAACCAAAGCATCTGATTTATGTATTTTGTGCGATGGAATATCATCGCATAGTCATTTACGTGAACATATCTAAACATAGAGCTGTCCATATTGATATAATGGAACAGCGATGGGCTCGCAGAGGCCTCTAATATGATAAATTTTACTCCAATATTAGAATAGAATTTAATCATTGCCAATAGGTTTCTTAATCGATATTGCGAATCTATTCTGACGGGTATAACAAATGTAAGCTCATCCATATCAATCAGTGATTAAAACGTTCAACAAACCGAGTCCTATCCCAATTAATGTTTCAAAATGAAGGCTACCGGAAGCAAGCATCTTAGAAATTTTAGTCAAAGAATCCGGCCTACGCTCTAAGTCCTCAATAAACATTTTTGGAGTATTGTAAATCATTGAATAATACCCCGTCAACGACAAATTTTCGGCAAATTGTTGTGAATAGCCATTGTTTATAGTATCGGATAAATGTCTGGACCTTAAATAACTCAATATTTCGCTGTGAACGGTTTTATCCGAATCTAAGTATTTGTTCCATGGCACCATGTCAATGATTTTGCGCGTCTTGGTAGGATAAATACCTATTTCATTGACACGCATTAGGAAGTAGACCATCGAATGAAGAAATGAACACTTCATGTCAGCAGGGTCATACAGTCCGGGAATTGTATATGTCAGAAGGCGTTCGCAGTCATCTACTATCCCAATCAGTCGTTCCTGAAAAGAATATCGTTGTAGCGTCTCTTCTTCGTTGAGGAATGAAAGTACTGTTATAGCCTCATCATAAAAAATTCCGGGAGCAGGAATATAGACCGGCGCTATATTGTTAAGCGGTTTTAAGTTCAAAATTCCTTTTAAGTCTTTTTCAAGATTGGGCGTACTTTCGATAATGTCCAATTCTTTCAAATGGTTAACGGCCCAAACGAAGCCAAGACTCCCGGTAAGGAAGCTCCGGTTAAAATATTTCGCATCTTTTAATGCACAATTAAATATCTTTTCGCTAATATCCCGAAGGCGTTCATCCTCAAAGAGTGAAGAATACAACGATGTAAACAACAATAGCCCTGTTTTCCCTCCCATAAGATTTATGGGCAAATCTCCCGGTAGCCTATTGAGCAATGTATTCAATATGCGAGTTGTAAGTCCTTTAATTTCCATGGCATCTATTTTATAGGGTTAAGTTCTCGAATGATATAATTTCCGAAAGTTTCTTCCGATGATTCAGGAGACGGCAACACCATCAGCGCAAATATAAACAAAAGGAAAAAGAATGCAACGACCACTGTTCCCCACCGAACGAGACCGGAGGGAATCGAACCTATGATATTGCGGATCTTTTCGCTTCTCAATTCTATTTTATCACACTTATCGTCCATTGTCATATACCAAGTTCAAGCTGATTTTTAACCAATTCATAATATTCACATTTATTAGCGATAAGATCCTCATGGCATCCGGATTCTACTATACGACCCTTATTTAAGACCACAATAGTGTCGGCATCTCTAACCGTACTTAGCCTGTGGGCGACCACTACCACAGTCTTTCCGGCATAAAACTTCGAGAGATTTTCCACTATCACACGCTCATTACAGGCATCGAGCGAATTGGTGGCCTCGTCCAAGAAGATAAAATCGGGATTCTTGTAGACTGCTCGGGCTATGAGTAGCCTTTGACGTTGTCCGTGGCTTATACCCGTGCCATTTCTTCCTATTACTGTGTTAAACTTTAGTGGTAATCCCATGATATAATCATATATATTAGCCACTTTTGCCGCCATCTCAAGCCTTCCCAAATCAACATCGCCGTCGACCACAGCAATGTTTCGAGCTATGGATTCCGAAAATATTGCACCGTCCTGCATAACCACGCCACAACGTCGTCTCCAATGTCGCATATTCATCTTGTCCAAATTTTCATCTCCGACAAGAATTGTGCCGCCGGTTACCTTATAATATCCAAGCATTAGTTTTATCAAGGTTGTCTTGCCGCTACCCGACGGGCCGACTATCGCAGTGACTTTTCCACGTGGAATACGGATCGATATATCTTCCAAAGTCTTATGCGGCGAATGAGGATTATATTTAAAGTCGACATGTCTTAATTCAATATCCTCACCTCCTTGCCCTTGACGGCCAAAATCTTCCTCTTCTTTGCCATGGATTTCATTGATTCGCTCAAGCGAAATTTTTACGTCCTGCACGGCATAGAAAAATCCCATCAATTTGGCAACCGGCGAATTAAGTTGCCCTATAATATACTGAATGGCAAGCATCCCGCCAAGCGTCAGTTCTCCATTTATAACTGCGGTTGCGGACAGGACTGTTATGACAATATTTTTAATCTCATTGATAAATATGCTCCCGGCTTCTTGTGCTTGTTGAAGTTTCAATGACTTCATCCTTATCATAAAAAGGTCGGCTTGAACATCTTCCCATTCCCATCGTCTTCGCAACTCGCAGTCTTGCAGTTTAATTTCCTGCATGTTTGTGATAAACTCAAAAGTTTTATCCTGATTTTCACCTTGCTTCTCGAATATCTCGAAATCTAATTGTCGCCTTTTCTTTAGGAAAGAAGAGATCCATAAACCATACAAAACAGAACCGACAACAAACACTAGAAATATCAGCGAGTTATAGATGTACAGCACAGTCCCGAATACGATGAAGCTCAACAAAGTAAACGCTATACCTAAGACTTCTCCGGTCATAAACGACTGCACCCTGCCATGGTCGTTCATTCGTTGCATTATATCGCCAAGTAATTTTGTGTCAAAAAATGACATCGGCAAACGCAACAATTTAATCAAAAAGTCACTTACCAGCGACACATTAATGCGCATGGAGATGTGCAACAACAGCCATCGTCGTATAAAATCAGTGACGGTACGTCCAATGACTATGACAAACTCCCCAATAAGAATGAGCCATACAAAGCTAATATTGCGCTCTTTTATACCGACATCTACAATTGCTTGTGTTAAGAACGGCATTATGAGCTGCAATACACAGCCGAGCAATAGTCCGAGTGCTATCTGAGCCAAATATTTTCTATATCGCCAAAGATATGAAAATAAGAATCCGAATGTCCTCTTTCTGCCCGGTTGATTACCAATGTCTTTCTGATAAAACAACGGTGTCGGTTGGAGCAGCATCGCAATTCCTCTTTCCTCTCCGGCGTGTATTGTAGACAACCAATGACTTTCAAAATCAACCCTACTGAATTTAAGGAGCCCCTTGGCAGGGTCGGCTATATAGAATGCTTTTGTTCCCTTCGTTTTATATAGCACCACAAAATGGTTCTGGTTCCAATGCAGAATACACGGCAATACGGAATGGCAAAGCTGGTTCAACGTATAGCGTCCGGCAATCGTATGAAAGCCGAGGTTCTGTGCCGCTTCCGAAATATTCAGAAGCGACACACCTCGTTTAGTCATCGCGCATACGCGCTCTAATTGCATTAACGAATATTCCTTCCCATAATATTCACACACCATGCCAAGACATGCCACGCCGCACTGCATTGCATCATGTTGTCGAATATATGGGAATTCAGGCATTATTCGCTAATTACGTTATTCTTCTGACGGTACAATTTCCTTTCGGAACAGCAATATGTCGCCAATTTCTTTGGTCTTGACGCTTTTATCGAGTTCTCCCATTGGGAACAGAACATATTCGGTCTCATACATAGGATAGGACACCTTTATTATATAGTTGCCGTCAATACGAGGCACTTGCTTTCCAAAAATGGCAATATCTTTCGTTGCTCCATTCTCGGTGTGTGTGCCGCGCGCCTTTTTCGTCGCCACTATCGAATCATTCTCATCCAAGATTTCGATTTGAGCTCCGATAAGATACTCTTTTGTAGAGGCATCCTTAACTTCGCCGATTATCATGACCAAATCAGGTTTTGCAATTTTTTTTAGGAATATATCACCCAAATGCAAGGTTTCATTAGCGTTCCCTATGCTATCTTTAGCAATAATGACGCTTTTAGTTTCATAATTTGGATATGAGATTCTAAGCTGATAGTTTTGTTTCGGCTCAGGGCTTAAATATATAGATGTCCTCGAAAGCTCTCTTATAAGTTCACGATTGCGATATACACCGCCCCTCGCTTCTTTTGTTGCTATAATTGAATCATTCTCGTCCAATACTTCAATTTTGGCTCCGACCAAATCTTTATTTGTATCTTCACACTTAACTGTCAGATCCACAACAAATTGCGATGAAGGTATAGATATAATTGTCTGTAAAAGCACAAATAATAATGTCTTTAACATAATTCTGATTTTTTAATAATACTTAATTTGTTTTTATAATGAATCCATAAAAACTCTTCTAAGTTAGTTTTTAATAAGGGGCAGTTTTGTTTATAATCAACCCCATTCAATATTCGGTCATGCGGACACCCTCCTGAGCATACCGGCACCAAAATACATTCACGACAATTCTTATCATCAAACGGGTCTGCGCCGACAAGATAGTCTAACAGTACTTCCTCATTGGTAATTCTGCCGTCAATGTATCCATATATGCGGGATTTGTCGCCAATATCATTCCAACATTTATAAAGTTCACCTTCTGGGCCTATAACTACGGAATTTGGATTGCGAACTGCGCATTCGTGACGATTTGACTCCGGATAAAAACAGCCGAAATTTAATCCATGATCTTTTAACATCGCTTTGTAGAAATTAGCTTTGACCGAATCGGAACAAACTTCGATAGAATTATCCGATAATGGCTTTACAAATCCGGGATGAATTGAGACGTTAGGATAGTTCTTATCTTTTATAAAACTATAAAGTTTATAAAAGTTATCGATATTAGAATCATCAATATTCATTCTGATACTAATCCGAGTTTTGGGGCAAACGCTTTGGGCATAATCTATGTTTTCGATGATTTTGTCGAATGTTGGCAATCCGCCCTTTAAGCATCTCCGACTGTTATGAATTGGTGCCGGGCCATCTATTGTAATCTGAATACTTCCAATCTTAAGATTATACAAATTATCTGCGACTTCTTTGGTCAACAGATAACCATTTGACACCATGGAAGCACTATACTTCAAGTCCAAATCTAAAAGTTTTGGAGTCAAAGATTTAATTCGGTGGAAAGCCATCAAAGGTTCTCCTCCTAACCATGTGACATTTAACCTCTTTGCTACATGGAATCTTTTAAAGAATTGAACCACGTTATCTTCAACTTCATCCGACATATAGATATTAGGATGCGCTTTTTCAAAACAATAGTTACATTCGAAATTACATGCCAACGTTGGATTAATTGTTGCATGAATAACATTGTCTAAAAATCGTCGAGTGCAAGTTCGATATTTTATCCGATGTAATTCTGTTTCATCACTTGTCACAAAAACCTTATATCCAATTAATTCCGTCCTTACATCTTCGTCAAGGCACTCAATCGTGAAATTTGAATTAACAAGCATACTGTATAATTCTTTGTCTAACTCCAAGAAGGAATTCGACAAAGAATTATATAGTACACATTGATTTTCTTTGACAAGTAATAAATTATATTTAGACCAAATCATATAAAGTCTAAAAATCTATGCCAATATTCTTATGCTTTTCACAAAAGGTATCACCTGCCGTTGATGTCGCATCACACAGACCTTCTTCGTCAAACATACCACAAGTTGGCATATAATCCGAGCATGCATCCACGGTAGTGTATTCACCACAAGTTAGGCCACCCTCAATATTCAGCATTTCTTCAAAAGTTAAAGGCCGGTCAGATTTCGGCTGTTCAATAACACGAATTTTATTCAGTTTTTTCATAAGACAATATAGTTTAAATTAATACTAAAAAAGTTCTTATCTATTATTTAGGTAAAACTTCAACTTTTTTGAGGTAAAATACTCCCAAATTCGCCACAAAGGAACTACCATTAGAAAAAGGTTTCATAATGGAGTTTATGCTGTCTTTTGAAAATGAGATCCGTTTCTGTTCATATCCGGTCATGGAAAGCACCAAAATGTAGGTGGAGATGGAATCTTCGGGCAAAATTACAGAAAAATCAGCGTATTCTGCTATTACTTTTCCATCACGCATGACAGTGGCACGCACCGTTTTCTTTACAAGAACAGAATCGTTATTTCCGTTAAGGAGCTCAACTGTTGATCCCACCAAATCCTTATCAGAATCAACATCACGTATCGTGCCATTGAGTATTATCGGTAATTGCGCGGAGATCGGAATCACAGCCGTTAAGAGGATAAACGGCAACAAGTACGGTCCCAGCAGGTGCAATGCCTTTATATGTTTAAGTTGGTCAGTAATTTTCATGTGTCAAACAATTTTTAGGTTAATAAATTCCTGGCTGAATCATGGATTAGACCTATCTTTTATAGTCCAATTAGCAAATATTTTTCAGCTTTTTCGCAAATATAAACGTTTTTTTTTAAAACCCAAAATAAAATTCATTTATTTAGTACACAAAATGAAATATTTCAATTTTTCGCACATATCAGTGTCCCATTTTAGACTTTATTTGTTATAAATGTAGAAAAATGAGTAACTTTAACGGATATTTTTATTAACAGATCTGTGATGAGACATAATTTACTGGCACTATGTGCGGTTACGGCAATGGCGACATTGTGCGGATGTTCCGGAAGTACGTCCGACAGTTCAGACGCCATCTATACGTCTGAGGAGTTTTCGGTCTATCCCGACCGAGTGGTTCAAGGGGCATATACAGCGCGGGCAATAAGTCCGACCGAGATAGTCACCGACTATAAGAGTCCTGAGCAGAGCGGACTATCGCGATTGCTACACTTCCGTCTGTCGCTGAACAGCCGCGACAATGAACTGACGCAAGGCACATCGCACAGTGTGCTTGTGGGTACTGACACCATATTCACTTTCGGTCAGGCTCTCCAGGAGTTTGACTCTATAAAGGCAGAGGATGCCGGGCTGCTGGAACGCGACACCAAATGGACGCTGAAGGTGGACATGACCCCGGTGCTTAAAAGTTTTAAGGAGCGCGGATATTACGTGACCCCGACCTCCGACACCATTTATAAGCACGACTTTAAGGGAGTATGGGTGGCGGGAAGCGTCAACCCTCTCACTTGGGACTTTGAAAACCTTTACGGCAAGCACGATCAGAAGCTCAAAGACTTGGACAACGACGGAATTTATGAGGTGACGCTGAATCTTAACCCTACCACAGAGCGACCTGAAGACCCGACCGGCTGGAAGATTGACAGTATCGACATGTCGATGCCTCGTTATACATCAGACCAGATGCTGATCAACGCACTATACAACATGTCCATCGAGGAAATAAAGTCAAACATCAGACCCGATTCCACCTATCGTGCCGGCAAGGAATGGGACGGAGTTTGGACCCGCGACGTAGCCTACTCGGTCTATCTCGCTTTGGCCTACCTCGATCCCGAAGGCTCCTGGCGTAGCCTTAAGGCCAAACTTAAGGAGTCGAAGAACGGCACTGTAATAGTACAGGATACAGGCACAGGAGGGTCCTGGCCGGTATCGTCCGACCGTGTAGTATGGGCCATGGCCGCGCGTGAGATATTCTACGCAACCGGCGACACGTCATTTCTCCCCTTGGCTCTGGAGGCGATAGAAAACACCCTTAACGACGATATGCGCGTGGTTTGGGATCCAAACTTCAAGCTTATGCACGGCGAGCAGTCATATCTTGACTGGCGCGAACAGACTTATCCCAAATGGATGCAGCCTAAAGACATATTCGAGTCGATGTGCCTCGGCACTAACGTGCTGTATGCCGAAGCGTTCAAGTCGCGCGATGCCATGTTGAATTATGTTCCCGGCAACAAACTCAAACCTATGTGGAACGGAATTGATCAAGAGGTGTCAAATGCCATAAACAACAACCTTTGGATTCCGAACTTAGGCTATTACAGCGAGTATCTTTATGGCGGTGTCTACCCTATACAATCTAAAGCTACCGACAACCTTGGGCAGGCTTTGGCAATCATATTCGACATAGCCAATCCCGACATGGCGAAGTCTATCATTAAGAACACCCCCTACACCCCATTCGGAATTTCGTCAGTATTTCCACAGATGCCCGACATTAATCCATACCATAACGATGCCGTTTGGCCATTTGTGCAGGCCTACTGGAACCTTGCATCCAAAAAGGCAATGAATATGACATCTTTTGAGAAAGGATTTGCGGCCATGTGCCGAGCCGCGGCTATGTTCGGTACAAACAAAGAGCTTTTCGTCGGCCACAACGGCGACTACCGCGGCACGGCTGTAAACTCCGACAGCCAACTTTGGAGCTGCGCAGGAATGGCCGCCATGATATTCCGAGGCATAATGGGCATGGAATTCCGTCCGGAAGGAATACGATTCTCACCCTTCGTCCCGGCGGCATTAACCGGCGACAAGACTCTTGAGAATTTCCGTTACCGCAATGCCAACCTGAAAATCACCGTTTCAGGAACAGGAGAAAAAGTGAAGTCATTCAGCATAAACGGACAAACAGAATCCTCATGTATACTTCCGGCCAATGTCGAAGGCGACATTGAAATCAAGATTATAATGGAGCCGACCATCTCCGCCCCGCAGGCCATCAATTCTGTGCAACAGGCTTGGATGCCATCTACTCCGCAACTCCAATGGACATCGGCTAATCAAGCGGTGATTAAGAACTATTCGCCGGAAGTCAACTACGACATCTGGATCAACGGCTCACTGCTTGACCAGATAACTACCAATAAAGTGCTGTTCGTTCCACAGGAATCTTACACCGTGACCGATATAGTACCGGTCAGCCAAGAACGGTACGTAGGGTTCACTTGTCGCCCATACGAACAAATTCCCGACGGAGCATTGACCGTCGTGGAGGCAGCCAAGATGGGACAGACCGGAACTAACCTTATCAAAGACCGCGACATCGCCTCAACATTCATCGAGACTACACGCGCGCGCAACCGCCAGATAGACTTTGACGTGACTGTCGACTCCGAGGGCGAATACTTCTTCGATGTGCGGTATGCCAATGGTTCCGGCCCTATAAACACCCGCAACATGTGTGCACTGCGTATGCTATACGTCAACGGCGCAGAAGCGGGACCTGTTGTAATGCCACAACGAGGCATTGACGAGTGGCTGTCCACAGGTTTCTCAAACATGCTTACGCTTAAGCTGAAGAAAGGCTCAAACAAGTTCAGCCTGCGTCTGGATGTTGAGAATATGAATGAAGATGGCATCAACACGGCTCTTATAAAATACGCCCGAATTATCAAAAAATGACAACCATAGGCATCATATCTGACACCCACGGATGTTGGGACAACCGCTACGCCATGCACTTTAAGGGATGCGACGAGATATGGCACGCCGGCGATGTCGGGGATATTGACATAATCAACCGACTTAAGGATGTAGCTCCCGTCGTCAGGGCTGTCTGCGGAAATGCCGATCACGGCGCAGTGCGTCGTCTGCTCCCAGAAAGTCTCGACTTTATGGTCGAAGGCGTACACGTATGGATGACTCATATAGGTGGCTATCCCGGACGATATGCTCCGGGAGTAGCCCGCTTATTGCGTGAAAAGAACATCAATATGATGGTATGCGGACATAGCCACATTCTAAAAGTTATAGCAGATCCGCTGACACATGTGCTTCATATCAATCCGGGAGCTGCAGGGCTACAAGGATGGCATCAGGTCAGAACTCTCGTCAGAATGAAAATTGACAGCGGTACGCCCAAAGATCTTGAAGTCATTGAAATGAGCAGAAGCGTAATTTATGATTAAACTATACAATATTTTATATGAAATTCTACAATAAATTAATTTCGGCCATAATACTGGGAATATTGGCATCCATGGCCACCGGCTGCAAGACCTCGGAAAAGAACTACCGCGAAGCATATCTCATGGCAAAAGAAAAAGCCGAGGAGACATCAGGCATAGACAACACCATTTACGACCGAATACGCCGTGAAGCTATTGCATCGCGGATAGTCACCTCCGCAGGCGATTCACTGCCGACTATGACGGTAGGTGTGCAGTGCGCGCCCGATGGATTTGCCACACCCGATAATGTGAAGCGATATTCTTTAGCTGTGGCACAATTCAAACAAGTGTTTAACGCACGCTCTTTGGCCACCCGCCTTAGAGATAACGGATCGTGGCCGGATGCTATGGTACTGCAAACGGCTGAACCTCTATACTACGTAATCGTGTCGACGGCCGACACTCCGGAAGAGATCGGGGCAGACTATCAGAGACTAATCAAAGAAAAGTCTGTGGCAATGAAAGAGCCTTACCCGTGGATATTGACTCCCGCGCGTTTTCCGGTCTTAATGGGCCAATGAAATATGTTTTAAAACATAACTGCTTGCAATTATCAAAACATTTGTCTAATTTTGAAGTGAAATCAAGCATTTGACCGTTTTTTCAAAATTATACTTTATAGATTGTAGATTATTAAACGTTAAAAGGATGCCGTCGTGATGACAGGCATCCTTTTTAATATCGTCGGTGGAGAGATTATTAGCTATACGTTCTCGTCAAATGACATCTCATCAAAACCGGCCGCGTCAAACTCATCGTCATTATAGCTGTCAGAGCCATAGAAGTCTTCATCAAAGTCGTCAGAAGCAGAAGTGACAGAAGCATTGTTTTTAGCCTCAAACTCCTCGATATCCATTATCTGCTTCGGAGGTACGCCCATGGATGCAACACAAACGGGGTCTTTAAGTATCTGCCCTACTATGCTTTTCTTCATTTCAAGGAAGAAACAACGGTCAGTCATATAGTCAAATACGAATATAAGCCGTGAGCCGTCATCGATATAGTCGCTCAGAATTGTCTCATCCATCAGATAGACCTCCTGATCTGAGTCGGTGCCCATATCCTCAAGGGTAATCTCGCGCTGCTTCTCCCACGAATCGTCGCAGAGAAAGAACGAGCACATCTGATTCTTATCGTAATTCACTGAATCACAGATAGCATTGCGCAAATCTAAAAACGTAGCGTCTGCGTCAATATTAATCTCTCTCCGGAAGTTGTCGACTTCGTCGGATACAAGTCTGAAATTAAATACCATATTCTATAGTTTTATATTATTGTCAAATTATAGCCAGTCGGTCAACAAATCATGTACATACCTCTGACGATGCGAATTTACTAAATTTCGTATATATCAAACAATAATTGAGGGTATTTTTATTTATGGCCAACACTTTTTTCATCAAAGAGTCTATTGATGTCTTGCAGGAAGAGATTCGTGGATGGCACTATAGCTCTCTTCCATCACTTTGGCAAGGTCATGGGTGCCGTCAACGGCCTCTATCGGTTTATGGATAGTAAGAATTATATGTCCCCAATGCGGCAACTTCTTAAAGCGAGGCATCACTTCAAACGACCCGTCGATGGTTATCGGCACAACCGGCAGACCAAACTCTACAGCCAATAAATAAGCTCCCCGCTTAAATCGACGCATTTTACCGTCCCAACTGCGCGCACCTTCCGGGAAAACCACAAGCGACATGCCGCCTTTAAGCTGTTTCTCGGCCTTTTCCATGGTCAACTTTGTAGCCATCGGAGATGAATTATCCACCATTATATGCCCCGACACTTTACAGGAATAGCCCACAAGGGGAATTTTCTCAAGAGCACGTTTCATCATCCACCTAAACTGGTGATTTAAGTAGCCATAAACTGCAAAAATATCGTATGCGCCCTGATGATTGCACACAAATACGTATGAAGTATCTCCTACTATATTATCCCTACCGTTGACTGTCACTTTGACCAAGGTGAGAATACAGAACAATTTTGCCCAATATCGTGGGAAAAAGTATCCTGCCCACCGACCCAGCCCCATAGCGCTAAAGGCTATGGTGACTGAAGCGGTAAATATGGTGCTCACCAATAAAATCGGCGACATACACAGCAGGAAAATCCAATATAGAATCTGCAAAAACATATTAATAGGCAAACATGGGATAAGACTCCATTGTCTTATTGACCTCTTTGCGCACCGACTCTATTATGGCCGGATTGTCATGATTTGTCAATACGGTGTCAATCATTTCCACGATTTCTCCCATCAAACCCTCCTTAGCGCCACGCGTAGTAATAGCGGGGGTTCCAAGGCGTATACCGGATGTCTGGAACGGACTGCGGGTGTCAAATGGAACCATATTCTTGTTGGCGGTAATGTCAGCCTCTACAAGCACTTTCTCAGCGACCTTTCCGGTGAGGTCAGGGAATTTTGTACGCAAGTCGACCAGCATACAGTGATTGTCGGTTCCTCCCGAGATTATCTTATATCCTTTATCGACAAGAGCCTGAGCCATAACTGCCGCATTTTTCTTAACTTGTGCCTGATAGTCGCGGTATGATGGTTGAAGGGCCTCGCCGAATGCCACAGCTTTAGCCGCGATGACATGCTCGAGCGGGCCACCTTGAACACCAGGGAAAACGGCCGAATCCAAAAGAGCCGACATTGGCCGAATCATACCTTTAGGATTGGTCTTCCCCCAAGGATTATCAAAGTCTTTTCCCATCATAATCACACCTCCGCGCGGCCCACGCAGGGTCTTGTGGGTGGTTGAAGTAACGATATGGGCATATTTTACCGGATTGTCGAGGAGTCCGGCGGCTATCAAACCTGCAGGATGGGCCATATCTACCATAAAAATGGCTCCGATTTCGTCAGCCAAGCGACGCATACGGGCATAATCCCATTCGCGGCTATATGCACTTGCTCCTCCGATAATTAATTTCGGACGTTCGCGGAGAGCCACTTCTTCCATCTGGTCGTAATCGACAAGGCCGGTATCTTCCCTTACGTTGTACTCAAGCGCATGGAACATGAGGCCTGAAAAATTCACAGGGCTACCATGTGACAGGTGTCCGCCGTGAGACAGATTCAAACCGAGGAACTTATCGCCAGGCTTCAGACATGCCATAAACACAGCCATGTTAGCTTGCGCACCGGAGTGCGGTTGCACATTAGCCCACTCCGCGCCGAAAATCTGTTTGATGCGGTCTATAGCCAACTGCTCGGCTTCGTCGACCACTTGACAACCTCCATAGTAACGGTGTCCGGGATAGCCTTCTGCATATTTATTGGTGAGGCATGAACCCATAGCCTCCATCACCTGATCGCTGACGAAGTTTTCGGAAGCGATTAATTCTATGCCATGCTTTTGGCGTTGATGCTCACGTTCGATGATGTCGAAAATGACTTTGTCTCTTTCCATAATCTCAATATTAATTTAATGATCTGATTTACTTATTTTTTCTTTACTGACCAACCGAAACGTCCAATTTGACGGCCAAGTTCGTAATAGGCGCCATGGCTGTACGCAATTAGGCCTGCCTTTGCAAGGTCGAATGCACCGGTCGTTTTATCTATCAACGATTCGTCAGCGAGCACGTTAACCACTTCGGCTATAAACATGTCGTGAGTTCCAAGACTGAGAATCTCTTTAACCCTACATTCAATGCTCAAGGGCGATTGGTCAATATACGGACATCCGACCTTCTCGCCTTTAACTGGAGTCAGACCTGTTTCAGCCCACTTGTCATAATCGCGCCCCGAGCGAACTCCGGCCCAATCGGTGGCTTTTGCCATCACCGCAGTTGTGAGATTGATGGTAAACTCCATCTCCTCTTTGATTATCTCATAGCTATAACGCGAAGTGCGCACAGAGATGTAGCACATGGCCGGATCTGAACAAACCGTACCGGTCCAGGCTACAGTCAACATATTGTAGCGTTCCGGATTAGAACCGCATGTCACAAGCACTGCCGGAACAGGATATATCATTGTTCCTGGACGCCAACTTTGCTTTTTACCCATCAGATTGCTATTTTATTTGCGCATTTTTTGCACTGACAGTATGTCCGCAATAATGACAACGAAGCACATGACGGTCAGCATCGACCAATATGAATCGAGTGCGCATCGGCTCATTATTAGTGATACATTTTGGATTGTCGCACTTCACTATCCCGACAATAGTTTCAGGAATAGTCACCGGGAACTTCTCAACTACCTCGAAGTCGCGTATGATATTGATTTTTGCTGTCGGAGCTATAAGAGCGATGCGGTTCAGCACATCTTCCGGGAAAAATGTGTCAGCAACCTTAATAATGCCTTTCGTACCGAGCTTCTTGCTGTCAAGATTATTTCCTATGGTTACATGCTTGTCGAGCTTTTCAATGCCCAGAATCTTCACCGCCTGGAATAAAGCGGTTGAAGGTATACGGTCGATTACAGTGCCGTTGCGCAGAGCCGCTACGGCCAATTCTTTTTTCTTTTCAGTCATTGCTAATTTGTTATGGGCTTATACAATTTCGGGAATATCGATTCCGAGCGCGCGACATATTATAGCCTGACGGGCATATAAGCCGTTTTGTGCTTGCTGGAAATAATAGGCTTTCGGGCTGTCATCGACATCGTAAGCTATTTCATTAACACGAGGCAGAGGATGCAACACCTTAAGAGTGTCCTTTGAACCGTCGAGCATTGAGGCATTGAGAGTGTATAAATTCTTTACCTTCTCATATTCCATAATATCGGTAAATCGTTCTCTCTGAACGCGTGTCATATATAAAATGTCGGTAGAATTAATTACATCGGCTGTAAAGTCGGTGTATTCATTGTAGCGTATGCCATGTTCATCGCAAAATTGCTTATATTCCGGCGGCATTTGAAGTTCCTTGCAAGCGACGAAATTAAACGTCGGGTTAAAATATTGCAGCGCAATCAAAAGAGAGTGGACAGTACGTCCATACTTTAAATCGCCGACCATCGTTATTGTCAAATCTTCAAGCGTACCTTGAGTTTTATATATCGAATATAGGTCAAGCATAGTCTGTGAAGGATGCTGATTGGCTCCGTCACCGGCATTTATAATCGGTATATCAGTCACTTCAGTGGCATAACGTGCAGCCCCCTCAAGATAATGGCGCATAATAATCAAGTCGACATAGTTGCTGACCATCTTAATCGTATCCTTTAGCGTCTCGCCTTTTGAAGAACTTGTCGTACTTGCATCGGAAAAACCGATAACTCGTCCGCCAAGGCGGTTGACTGCAGTTTCAAAACTTAACCTGGTGCGGGTCGAAGGTTCAAAGAACAAAGTTGCGGCCACTTTGCCTTCAAGGATTTTCTGGTTGGGATTGGCTTCAAAATATCGAGCCTGACGCAACAACCGAAGAATCTCTTCCTTACTGATGTCTGATATTGACACAAGACTGTTATTGTTCATTGCTGAATGATTTATTATGTTGCAAATATAATGTATCGTCCGCTCTTTCACAAGCGATGGGAAAAATAAAAATGTCGATTTATCGGGATTTTTATTTATTCGTAGCAACTTTGTCTTTTAATGGAGAATTAACTCGACAACCATTTCTCGACATAAACGCATGTCTTTTAAAGGCCAAAATCGCCCACATCAAATCTTTCATTAAAAATTTACGGCTGTTAATTTGTATTTTTTAATCTTAATACATATATTTGCGAAATTAATTCGCGCACGCGACTTATATAAGCCAATATTGTCATAATCTCTTAAATCTATTAACAGTTATGTATCGTATAAACGCAACATCAACTTTCTCTTCGATTGCTATAGCCGCGGCAATCGTGACATCTTCATGCTCGCCAAATGTTGTCACCAATATAGTCAAGGAATACCCCAACCAGGTTGATCCGGCACAAGTGCATGTCTATAATATAGGCGACACTGTTCCTGAGGAAGCCGTATATATCGGGAATGTTTTAGTCACGGCAGGAAAGAGCAACGCGTCTAACTGTCAATATGACAAAGTCCTGGAGAAAGCGGTTAATTCAACAGCGAAAAGCGGCGGCAATCTTTTGGCTCTCACTGCACATAAAGAGAATGTTGGCTTTAATTTATGCCACGAAGTCTCCGGCGACATAATGTGGGTAAACGACACTTCACGACTCGTAGGAA
The DNA here is from genome assembly GCA_964543345.1 of uncultured Muribaculum sp. Classification (GTDB taxonomy): domain Bacteria; phylum Bacteroidota; class Bacteroidia; order Bacteroidales; family Muribaculaceae; genus Muribaculum. The sequence continues at coordinate 19,849 of CAZIXM010000012.1, forward strand.
GCCCATATTTAAGCATCTCAGAAAATTATAAGAGCGCGTCAATAATGCCTCTGTTGCCTAAAAACACGTTTTATATAAACATCGGATACGGCCATATTTCAAGCGACTTATACTTAAACAGCAGTACCAAAGCCCCAAAATCGGCGCACAATGGCTTGGATTTCCAAATTGGCTACGACTATATGTTTAACAAACACATCGGCATAGGCGCTGTATACTCCGGATTTAAGGGAAGTGTCAACGCGGATGGCGCGTCTTCAGACTACATGATTAATTTTGTCGGACCGTACCTCGTACTTAAGCAACGCCCTAACAATGGAGCCTTTATATTCGAAGAACGCTTTGGTGTCGGTTGGTACAATTACTATGAATGGGTAGACAAATACCATACTACAACCGACGGTTTTGGTTCAATCGTCCAATTGGGTGTTGAATATCTTTTGTCCGAACGATGCGGATTAGCATTTTCATTTGGAACAGTGTCAGGGAGTTTGCCGAATGAAGGCTATGGTCTCCCGGACGGTCAAAAATCCGGCATTGGAAGGATGTTTGTCAATCTCGGGTGCAGATTTCACTTCTAATCGCTGACTCGGAGTTGCCAGAAAGCGACGGCTGACGCGGCCGCCACATTCAGCGAATCGACACCGTGCGACATCGGTATGCGTGCGACATAATCGGCCGATTCAATCACATCTGATGCAAGGCCGTCGCCTTCCGTCCCTAAAACTATAGCCAACCGCGGCTCCATGGAAAGAACCGGGGAGTCTATCAGCAGAGACTTTTCGTTCAAAGCCATAGCTACCGTCTTAAAACCAAATTCATGCAGTTTTTCCAATGGAGTGTCAATCCATGTCCACGGCACAAGAAAAACTGAACCCATCGACACCCTGACGGCACGACGGTTCAAAGGGTCGCAGGAAGTTGGCGTAAGCAATACGGCGTCAATTCCCAACGCGGCCGCCGAACGGAATATTGCGCCTATATTAGTGGTATCCGTGACTCCGTCTATTATGGCTATTCTACGTGTGTTTTTGCATATATCAGCAACTTCAGGCAATCTACGTCGCCGCATTGCGCACAAGACTCCACGGGTCAAAGTGTAGCCGGTCAAAGAGGCAAGCAATTCTCTCGGGCCGGTATATACGGGAATGTCACCACACCTGTCCACTATAGCCTTAGCATCGCCATTCAGATGCCGCTTTTCGCAAAGCAATGCTATCGGCTCATATCCGGCATCAAGTGCCACATGTATGACTTTAGGACTTTCCGCTATGAAAATACCTTTTGCCGGATCCAGCCTATTACGTAGCTGTGCCTCAGTCAATGACACAAACATCTCCACTCCCGGATGTTGCAACGACGATATTATCTCTACTGCCATAAATCTGTCTGTTTAGTAACACACTTTTTGTCAGTGGCTACACCTCTTAATGACACAAATTTAGGCATTTTTAGCTAAAATCCATCCATAAACACAGCACGAATTATAATTGCGGGATATTGTAAAAAAAATCTTCATTCTTTAAGTCCGTTATTTTAAGATAAAGTCGTAAATTTGGAATCATTTTTCAAAGTAACACGACCATGTTTGCAAAAGACACTTATGTAGAGCGCCGGAAAGCGCTGAAAGAGAAGGTTGGCAAAGGTTTACTCTTGTTTTTAGGAAACGATGAATCTGGTGCCAACTATGAGGACAATACATATCCATTCCGCCAGGACTCCACATTTCTTTACTACTTCGGCCTACCATACGCAGGCCTCAATGCCATAATCGACATAGACAATGACCGAGAAATAATCTTCGGCGATGAATTGTCGATAGACCATATCGTTTGGATGGGTAACCAACCCACCCTACATGAAAAAGCGCAGAAGAACGGCATTGAGATTACCCTCCCATCAAAGGAACTTAAAAATTATCTCGAAAAAGCGATCAAGTCAGGACAAAAAATCCATACACTTCCCACTTATCGCGCTGAACACCAGATAAAATTATGGAATCTGCTCGACATCAAACCCGGATCAGACACGCCATCGATTGATTTTATCCGTGCCGTGGTAGATATGCGCAACCATAAGACAGAAGAGGAGATTAAAGAGATTGAACGAGCATGTAACGTAACTGCAGACATGCACACCACCGCCATGAAAGTGCTCCGTCCGGGCATGCATGAATACGAAGTAGTGGCTGCTCTTGAAGCTGTAGCTACTGCAAATGGATGTTCGCTTTCGTTCCCGACTATCGCTACTATAAACGGCCAAACCCTACACAACCACTATCACGGCAACATTGTCAAACCGGGCGATATGCTGCTTGTAGATGCTGGAGCGGAAACAGCTATGGGATATGCTGGCGACATGTCGTCGACCATCTGCGCCGACAAGACTTTCACTCCTCGTCAGAAGTCTATATACGACATTCAAGTAGCATCTCACATTGCAGCTGTCGAAGCTTTGAAACCCGGGGTGCCATTTTGGGACGTTTACGAACTCTCGGCCGCCGTGATATGTCAAGGACTTAAAGACTTAGGAATTATGAAAGGTGATCCTCGCGAAGCAGTCGCCGCAGGAGCACATGCAATGTTCTTCCCTTGTGGTCTCGGTCACATGATGGGACTTGATGTACACGACATGGAGAATTTAGGTGAGGTTTGGGTCGGTTACGACGGAAAGCCGAAAAGCACTCAATTCGGACGAAAGTCTCTCCGTCTGGCTCGGCCTCTCGAGCCGGGATTTGTTCTGACCATAGAACCCGGAGTCTACTTCATTCCTGAACTAATCGACTATTGGAAAGGTGAGGGAAGGTTCAAGGAGTTCATTAACTACGACGAACTTGAGAAATGGCGTGATTTCGGAGGAATCCGCAATGAAGAAGACTACTTGATTACCACAGACGGGGCACGACGACTCGGCAAGAAAATTCCATTAACGACCGAAGAGGTTGAAGCGTTGCGATGAACAGTAATAATAAATCCATAGTTTTTGCTTCGGTAGCCGTCTTAAGCTGGTCTACAGTGGCCACTGCTTTCAAAGTGGCATTGAGCTATCTTACGGTCTTTCAGACTCTGTTTATAGCTTGCGCCACTGCTCTGGTGATTTTCACTATATTGATGACAGCTCAAAAGTCATGGGGTATACTTCGCAAATTGCCTAAATCCATGTGGATGCTTACCGCATTCATGGGACTTATTAATCCCGTGACTTATTACTTGATTCTGTTTGGTTCATACGACTATCTGCCGGCACAAGTGGCACAGCCAATAAACTATCTGTGGCCAATCGCATTGTTAGTGCTTCTTGCAATATTTAATAAACAGCCAATTCCAAAAAAGAAATACATAGGCATGGTTGTCTCTCTATCCGGTCTGACTCTGATTTCGCTCGGAGGTAAATCCATTACCGGTGGCGAACTTTCTTATTTGGGACTCTCGATGGCAATTGTCAGTGCTGTCCTTTGGGCCGTGTACTGGATGTTAAATGACCGTATAAAAGACGAAATTCCGGAAAGCGTCAGCCTTTTCCTCGGATTTTTATTCGGAATGATATACATGATTATCGGTTCATTCTTTGTAGAAGTAAAAATCCCCTCAGTTTCGGCACTTTTAGCAGGTATGTATGTCGGAGCCTTCGAGATTGGAATTCCGTTTATCTGCTTCGGCATAGCCATCCGTACCACAAAAAACCCTGCACTTATTAATCAAATGTGCTATTTGGCACCGTTTATGTCGCTGTTTTTTATTTCAATGGTTCTTCATGAGCCAATTGTTTTCACGACATACATCGGACTCATACTCATAGTAGCAGGTATAATATACAATCAATATTTTGCAACCCGCACCCGCCACACGGCCAACAGTGCTCAAATTAAATCTGAATCGCTATGAGAGAGTGGTCTACTATAAAAGAATATGAAGACATTCTTTTCCAACAATACGGTGGAATAGCCAAGATAACTATCAACCGCCCGCAAGTCTACAATGCATTCCGTCCCAAAACCAATTTTGAGATGCTCGATGCTATGAGCATTTGTCGCGAGAGACCCGACATAGGGGTGATAATCCTTACCGGAGCCGGCGACAAGGCCTTCTGCTCGGGAGGAGACCAAAAAGTCAAGGGCATCGGTGGTTACATAGACGATAACGGAGTGCCCCGGCTTAATGTGCTTGATCTCCACAAGGCCATTCGATCAATACCCAAACCCGTAATTGCGATGGTTAACGGATATGCGATAGGCGGAGGTCACGTCCTCCATGTGGTGTGCGACTTGACAATTGCTTCAGAAAATGCCCGATTCGGACAGACCGGGCCTAAAGTCGGAAGTTTCGACGCAGGCTTCGGTTCATCGTATCTTGCCAGATGCGTCGGGCAGAAAAAAGCACGTGAGATATGGTTTCTATGCCGTCAATATACAGCAAAAGAAGCCGAAGATATGGGAATGGTCAATAAAGTCGTGCCGTTTGATAGACTCGAAGACGAAACGGTAGAATGGTGCGAGACCATTCTCAAACGGAGTCCTATGGCAATAAGAATGATTAAGCGTGCACTTAATGCCGAACTCGACGGGCAAAGAGGAATGATGGAATTTGCCGGTGATGCAACTTTGATGTATTATCTGATGGCAGAAGCTCAAGAGGGTAAAAATGCCTTCCTCGAAAAGCGCGATCCGGATTTCCAACAATTTCCGAAATTCCCCGGATAATGATTAAAGCCAAATACCGGCGTTATCTGCTCCGATTTAAGGAGCCGGCCATAACGTCAAGACAAACAATGACAGAGAAGGAGACTTTCTTCATCATACTTTATGAAGAGAAGTCGCCTTCTCTTTTCGGCGAGGGGGAAGCCTCCATTTTCCGCGGTTTAAGCTCCGACGACAAGCCCGACTATGAAACCGCTCTCGCCAAGGTATGCGATCAGATTTGCAACGGCACAATCAAAATAGGCATAAACACCGACGGGTCATACGACATTGTCGACTTTTTACATCCCTACAGCTCCATCCAATTTGGCCTTGAAAGCGCAATAACCGATCTTAACATACGAGCCGGACATTGTCCTAAGTCCATGGAAGCGTGGGAACGCGGAGAAACAGAAATTACCATCAACGGACTTGTATGGATGGGCAATTCAGAACAAATGCTTAGCCGAATTGACGAAAAATTAAATTTAGGATTTAACTGTATAAAGCTGAAAATAGGAGGCATTGACTTTGAAGATGAATTGAATCTGCTCGCTCATATCCGGGAAAGATTTGACGAAAAGAGCCTGACAGTAAGGCTTGATGCCAATGGCGCATTTTCAGCAGAAAACGCCTTGCAAAAATTAAACAGATTAGCAGAATACGGTATACATTCAATCGAGCAACCGATCAAAGCCGGACAATGGGAGGCAATGGCATCCATCTGTAGAGAAAGCCCCATAGCCATAGCTCTTGACGAGGAATTAATCGGCAGCTTTGACAATGAATCGAAATGCCGGTTGCTCGACTTAATTAATCCGCAAATGATCATATTAAAGCCGTCATTATGCGGTGGACTTTCCCAAGCAAGACAATGGTGCGTTGAAGCCAATAAGCGCAACGTTGGTTGGTGGTACACATCGGCTCTTGAATCCAATATAGGACTTAACGCTATAGCCAGAGAAGTGGCGGCACATATTTACGAAGGACATGATTGCGCACTTTGGCCACAAGGATTGGGAACCGGGAATCTGTACACGAATAACATCCCTTACCCTTTGACCCTAAAGGGTAACCGACTCTCAAGGATACCTCAAATTTCATAAAAACCGCTACTTATGAATAAATTCTTGGATGAGTGGAATAATGGACATGATTACGTTGTGGCGCATACGTCCGGCTCAACCGGTGCCCCAAAGGAGATTCGTCTGCTTAAGTCCGACATGCGCCGGTCGGCAGAAGCGACATGCCGATTTTTCGGTATAACAGATAAATCACTCCTCGTCCTCCCTCTATCTACAGACTATATCGCCGGTAAAATGATGGTAGTCAGGAGCATTGTATCAGGAGCAAATTTAATTCAAGAAAAACCGTCGTCAACACCTCTTACATCAGACTATGGCTCAGTTGATTTAACTGCCGTTGTTCCATCGCAAGTCAATGGACTGCTTAAATCAAAAAGCAAAATCCGTCAGGTGATCATTGGAGGAGGACAGATTACATCGGAAATCGAGAAGAAAGTCGTTGAATCACAGATTCACGCTTACGCTACTTACGGAATGACCGAGACGTGTAGCCATGTTGCACTCCGCGACATAACGATGCGCGAAGAATTCTTCACTGCTCTTCCAGGCATAACATTTGAGACAGACTCTCGAGGATGCCTTGTCATCAATGTGCCGGACTTCTCCTTCAAACGCATAGTAACTAATGACATTGTCAGGATACTTGACAGCCGGCGCTTTATCTGGATCGGACGTGCCGACAATGTCATTAACTCCGGTGGCATTAAACTACATCCGGAAGAGATTGAGCGCTCATTATCGCCGTTTATAACATATCCATTCTACATCGCAGGCCGCCCAAGTCAGCAATGGGGGCAGGAGGCAGTCCTATACATCGAAGCGGAAGCTAAGGACATTGACGAAGATACGTTAATGAAAAAGGCACGTTCTGTGCTAAATCGCTACAGCGTGCCCAAAGAAGTTATTTATGTGAAGAATTTTCTACGAACAGAATCCGGCAAAATCAAACGCATTTTGTTCTAAAACCGACCGTCATATATCAACCGAATTTACTGATTTTCCTTAATATAGGCTCATTCATAATCTTAATCCTACGACCATCCACTATAAGAATCTTTTCATTTACAAATCCCGATAGAGTACGTATGGCATTGGAGGTAGTCATGTTTGACAGATTTGCGAGATCCTCTCTTGCCATATATATCTTAAGAGTGGCATTGTCGTCTTCATAACCATAGCTGTCACGCAAGGCGATGAGAGCTTCTGCAAGCCGTCCGCGTATATGCTTTTGTGTGAGATTTACGATTTTTGTATCTGATCCGCCGAGATTACGAGAAAGTTCATGGATGAAAAACCAAGCCAACTTTATATTATTCTGGATCAAATCTTTAACAACGGCCATTGGGACACATCCGAGAGTTGAAGGCTCAAATGCGGCGGCCGTGCTGACGTATGGCTCCTCGGCAAAATATGCCCGATAGCCAAAATACTGTACCGGTCGGATTAGCCGCAATATCTGCTGACGGCCTCCGATACCATCCTTGTATAATTTAACCTTTCCTTTCAACAGACACCAGAGGTATTCAGGCATCTCCTTCTCAGCATATATTATCTGATTCTTCTTAAATGTCTGAGTCGTAAAATTGTCTACAATCCTACGTTTCTCATCTCCGTCGAGTATTGACCATAGTTCGGAAAGATCCTCTTGTATTACTTTTTCTAATGTACTTTTTTTAATCATTCCAATGCTGTGCAACTCTGTTATAAAACACAATTTGCAAAGTTATAAATTAAATCTGCATCTCGCGCTAAAAAAGTACGTCATTTAAGCTTATTTCGCACGTAATTTTGGTTAATTATTCCTAATTACGCTCACTTCAAGCCGAAAATCTCACCTGAAAACCCGTCAATATTATCTACATCGGGTCAACATCATAGTAGACTATTAGCGATTTAAACTTAGGGTTATCGCTGATATAGCCCTCGTAAGCGGCACGCAATATATCTTTAACTTTGCGCATCGACGCTTCAGTCTCCACTTTAAGCATTACTTTTCTAATATAAAGCGACTGGATTCTTGAAACGTGGGGTTCTTCAGGCCCAAACACTCTCGAACCGAACAGACTCCTCAACTTTACCGTAAATTCGGCCGATGCCGTGATCAATTCTGATTCGTCGCGGTGTTTCAAGTAGACGTTTATTATTCGGGTAAATGGCGGATAGCAGAATTTCCTGCGCTCATTAAGCTCATACTCATAATAACTTTTGTAGTCATGCGATTGCAGGAACTGAAGTATCGGATGCTCCGGCTGCGATGTCTGTACTACGACAAGTCCCTGCTTGTAACGGCGACCCGCACGTCCTGAGACTTGTTCAAGCATATTAAATGCCCTCTCTGACGACCGGAAATCAGGGAAATTTATGATACTGTCAGCATTTAAAACCCCCACAACGCTCACTCCATCAAAATCAAGACCTTTAGTCACCATCTGAGTTCCTACAAGAATCTGAGCCTTACCCTTAGAGAAATCTGATATAATATTTTCGTACGAATCCTTATTCCTCGTCGTGTCAAGATCCATACGCAGAATCTTAGCATTTGGGAATGATGCATCTGCTATATCCTCTATTCTCTCCGTTCCGTAGCCGTATGTTTCTATTGAGGGTTCGCGACACGAAGGGCATATAGTCGGCAGTTTATAACTTGCACCGCAATAGTGACATACCATTTCCCCTGCCCTTCGATGATACGTGAGCGACACGTCGCAATTTTGACATTTTGGCACAAATGCACATTGTTTACATGTGACTATCGGAGCAAATCCGCGTCTATTATGGAACAATATGACTTGCTCTCCTTTACCAACAGCATCACGCGTAACCGATAAAAGCCTTGAGGTTAAAAGGCCGGACAAACGTCCTCTCTTTTTCTCCTCTCCTACGTCTATAAATTCTATACGGGGCATCTTTAAATCTTCATAACGCGTCAACAACTCGACAAGACCGTAACGTCCGGTTGTTGCCTTGTAATATGTCTCAACGGAAGGAGTGGCACTCCCTAAAAGAGTTTTTGCGCCATGCATCGAAGCAAGCACCATTGCTGTGTCACGAGCATTATAGCGAGGGGCAGGATCATACTGCTTAAAACTCGACTCATGCTCTTCATCGACAATAACAAGCCCCAGCTTGGCAAACGGCAAAAACACAGAAGATCTGGCACCTATCACCACACATGGCGAGGAATCGTGAAGCAGACGTTTCCAAATGTCAACGCGCTCGTTATCTGAAAATTTTGAATGATAAATCAGCACCTTCTTGCCGAACACTTTTTGGAGCCGGTGTGTAAGTTGAGTCGTAAGAGCTATTTCAGGCACAAGATAGAGAACCTGTTTGCCATGCTTCATGGCATAATCCACCAAGTGCTGATAAATCTCCGTTTTCCCGCTTGAAGTGACACCATGCAACAAAACAGTCTCTTTTATCAAAAACAGTTTATGTATTTCATCAAGTGCCACGCTTTGAGCTTCGCTAAGCTTTGGAAGTTGCCCGACAGATGTACCGGGATAATAGAATCGGTTTATCTCGCGCACAACTATTTCAACCACCCCCTTTGTCGCTAATGCGCCTACAATGGCCGGGCTAAGGCCGGTTTCCTCCAGCAACTGATTCCTTGGAACTTCATCGGGTAGTCCGAGTATCCTGTTCTTATTTAATCTGTCAAGAAGTGCTATGAGCAATTGCTCCTGCTTCTTAGCCCCCTTGACCGAATCGAAAGCCCGATGAAGAGCGTCGTTGTCGTCACGGCTAATGGCCAATCTGACTCTCACCTCCTTTTTCGACCGATAACGCTCAACTAACTTCTCTGACACCATCACTATTCCTTTCTCGATAAGTTTAGGCATCAAAGTTTCAACGCGCGATAAACCGGTTTTTTTCTCAATTTCCGCCACAGTCATCTTCCCATTGTGGTCAAGAGACTGCACAACTACTATTTCTCTTTCATTAAGACGATTTTCTTCAGTCTCTTCGTAGTCGACATTTAGTTCGACAAACGTTTCGCTCTCAACTTTTAATCCGGCGGGCACAGCAGCCTTATATACGTCGCCTATTGCACACAGATAATATTCCGCTATCCAACTCCACAGTTTCAGTTGTGGATGACGAAGAATCGGCCCGTCATCAAGCAAACTGAGTATTTCCTTTACCTCAAATCCCTTCGGGGCTACCGGTGTTATGGCCGATACTATTGACGTATAATATTTACGCCTGCCAAAAGGAACAACTGCGCGACATCCTACAGATATTCGTGGCTCCATTTCTTCCGGTATTCCGTAAGTAAATGTGCCATATAGTGGCAATGGGAGGACAACTTCTGCAAACAGTCTGTATTTCGGTGCCATGGAAAATTGTATTATCTTTCGACAATGTAAAGTTACTCAAAATTTCGTATATTTGCATTCAAGTTATTTAACCAATCACAAAATCATGAATTTCCATAAACAGTTTTTCATCTTATTTGCAACTTTCAGTGCTTGTTCCGCTTTCGCGCAGGGAACTGTCGATGACTACAACAGAGCTTATTCGCTTCGCGACAGATACAGTTCACGGCATGTCTACAACGCCACGCCAAATCCCTCATGGATTAGAGGTACAGATAAATTTTGGTATGTGGATGAGTCGCAAAACGGACGCACATACACAGTTATTGATGCCAAGAAAAAGTCTCGTTCACCAATGTTTGACCAAAATCGCTTGGCTTCAGAACTGTCGAAAGCTACCGGGAAGGAGATTAAAGCCTCGGCATTAAGGCTCGACCGTCTGACAGCAACGCCTAATCTTGACACATTAAAGTTTAACTATGACAGACACTCCTGGACATACTTAAACAACAAGAAAGGAACACTTACGGACCTTGGAGAACTTCCCACTCCGCCCCAGAGGCCACATTGGATGGTTGTCGATGAAGAAAAGAGCGATAGAAGAGCCACTTCACCCGACGGCACAAAATTTGCCTATATTAAGGATAATAATATATATGTATATGACAGAACGAAGCATAAAGAGAAACAGCTAAGCTACGACGGCACTCTTGGAAATTACTATTCTTCTTACATATCTTGGTCTCCTGACAGCAAAAAAATTGCCACTTGTAAAATCCGGCCGGCAGGAGAAAAACGCTACGTATATTATGTCGAGTCATCGCCCTCTACTCAACTTCAACCCATATTGCACAAACAGGAATATGCAAAGCCGGGAGATGAACTTAGATTCAAAGTCCCCTGCATTTACGATGTGGAGAGTGGAGAAGCCTTGATTCCGGACACACAGCTATTCGATAAGCAATATGATCTGCATGGACCGTCATGGAACTCCGACAGCAAAGGCATAACATTTGAATACAACCAAAGAGGCCATCAAGTGTATCGAGTTCTTGAAATGTCGGCGATAGACGGCGGTGTACGGCCACTTGTGGAAGAGACATCGGACAAATACGTCAATTATCCGCGCATTTTTAGACAAATGCTCAGTGACGGACAACGCATGATATGGAGCAGCGAGCGAGACAATTGGAATCATCTTTATATGTATGACCGAGCTACCGCAAAGCCTACCCATCAAATCACACATGGCGAATGGTATGTTCGCAATATAGTTAAAGTTGACGAGAAGAATGAAAAGATTTACTTTTCGGCCAATGGAGTAAACAGTGATGAAGACCCCTATCATATAAGATACTACTCAATAAATTTCGACGGCTCTAATATGACCGACTTAACGCCGGCGAAAGGACACCATAAAGCAGTATTCTCACCCGACATGAAATATCTCGTCGACACTTATTCTACCATTGCCGATGCTCCGGTTACGAAACTGAGGGATGCTACAAACGGCGAAGTTATAATGGACATAGTCGATGCCGACATTTCCGAGTTAATTCAAGCCGGATGGAAAGCGCCCGAAGTATTCGCCGCACCTGGACGCGATGGCAAGACTCAAATGTGGGGACTTATTTATCGTCCCACGAACTTTGACCCGACTAAAAAATATCCTGTAATAGAATATATTTACCAAGGCCCCGGCGACCAATATGTTCCTAAATCTTTCCAATCATACAATTGGTGGATGTCTTCTTTGTCTGAACTCGGATTCATCGTGGTTATGGTTGACGGAATGGGGACTTCGTTCCGCTCACGTGAATTTGAAAACATCTGCCATCAAAATCTGGTAGATGCCGGATTACCTGATCATATTGCATGGATTAAAGAGGCTGGTAAAAAATACCCATATATGGACTTGGATCGCGTAGGCATCTTTGGGAGCTCTGCTGGTGGACAGGAATCTACCACTGCGGTACTTCACTATCCAGACTTTTACAAGGCCGCATATTCCTCTTGTGGTTGCCACGACAACCGTATGGACAAAATTTGGTGGAACGAATTGTGGCTTGGTTACCCCATTAACGATTCTTACATAAAGGCGTCTAATGTGGAAAATGCCCACCTTTTGCAACGTCCGTTGATGCTTGTTGTGGGCGAAATGGACGACAACGTCGATCCCGCTTCGACAATGCAAGTTGTAAATGCTCTTATAAAAGCCAATAAGGATTTTGAACTCGTTGTAATTCCTGGAGCACGCCATACCATGGGCGAAGATTTTGGCGAACATAAACGCTATGACTTTTTCGTTCGTCATCTGCTTGGTGTAAACCCGCCGTCATGGTCGGAAGTAAAATATCGATAAAATAATGTGGGCATGATATGCGTTATCATTATATGCGCACATTATATATATCACTAAGTATATTTCTCCTCTGTATCCTGACCACGGGATGCGGAGGAGCTAAACTATCTGTCGCCAACGAACAGATGGAGCGTGGCGAGTATTACGATGCTTCACGAACTTACCGGAAAGTATACAATAAACTGACCAAACGCGAAGAACGACCGCAACGTGGAGAAATTGCATTCAAAATGGCAGAATGTTACCGACGCCTAAACATGAGCGCAAGAGCGTCGGCCGCCTATCAAAATGCCATTCGATATGGGTACCCTGATTCAATGGCTCTGCTTTATCTCGGACAGACCCTTCAGGCGGATGGAAAATACAAAGAAGCCATCGCGGCTTACGAAGAATTTTTATCCAAATCGCCTAAAGCCGCAAAAATTGCCGAGACGGGTTTAGCCGGATGCCGAATCGGACTTAAAGCCAAGGAGAATCCTACCCGATATATTGTCAAACAGGCAAAGCTTTTTAATTCACGACGCGCTGACTTTTCGCCGATGTTTCTCGATAAATCGCATGATGCGCTATATTATACCACCACCAATGAAAAAGTCACAGGTAGCCATCGAAGCGAAATCACAGGCATGAAAAAAAGCGATATATGGTGGTCACGTAAAGACAAACGTGGCGAATGGACCAGGCCTGAACCTGTAGAGGGAGACCTCAATACCGAGCATGAAGAAGGCATTATATCTTTCACTCCTGACGGATCAACCATGTATCTCACACGCGCCCGCAGAGAGCCCAACAATCACACAGGTGTGGAAATTTATACGTCACAGAGATCGGATGCTCAATGGAGTGCCCCTGTAAAATTTGAAATAACAGCCGACACGCTGTCAAACTACGGTCACCCTGCAGTATCGCCCGACGGACAATGGCTATACTTCACTTCCGACATGCCCGGAGGATATGGAGGAAAAGACATCTGGCGAATTAATCTGAAAGATAGAGTCGGCTCTCTTGAAAATTTAGGCGAATTCATAAATACCGAGGGGGACGAGGAGTTTCCATACGTTAGGTCCGACAGTCTGCTATACTTTTCTTCAAACGGACATGCAGGCTTAGGCGGCCTTGACATATTTAGGGCTCGATTGACTCCTTCCGGAGGATGGTTTGTCGAAAATATGGGTGTTCCCATTAACTCTTCCGCCGACGACTTCGGTATAACTTTTGGAGATGGAGAGAGTGGCTTTTTCTCATCGAACCGTACTGATGGACGTGGTTACGACCACATATATTCATTCATACTTCCTGACTTAAAAATCAATATCAGCGGGATGGTGCTTGACAAAGACGAAGAGCCCGTTCCGAATTCAATTATACGCATTATCGGTAATGACGGCTCCAACCAACGTGCAGTAGGACGTGCCGACGGTTCTTTCTCATTTCCGCTTAATCGCGGTGTGAAATACGTAATGCTTGCAGGTGCCAGAGGCTATCTTAACGCCAAGCAGGAATTTGAGGCAGACAATGCTGAAGAAGATGCCGAGTATAACGTTGACTTTATACTCGCATCCATAAATAAACCGAATGTTGTCGACAATATTTTCTATGATTTTGACAAAGCCACATTGCGTCCTGAATCAAAGACCGCTCTTGACTCAATAGTACAAGTCCTGCACGACAATCCGAATGTGACCATAGAGATGGCATCGCACACTGACCGATGGGGAAGCGAAGAATACAACATCAATCTTTCACAGCGTCGCGCGCAGTCGGTAATTGACTATCTTATTCAGGCAGGAATTAAACCCGATCGATTGCAACCGCAAGGTTATGGAAAGTCAAGGCCAAAAGTTATTACTAAGAAGCTTGCCCGAGAGTTTCCTCAATTCAAGGAGGGAGATATTCTTAACGAAGAATACATCGAAGCTCTGTCTGAGGAAGATCAGGAAGTCGCCGATCAGATTAACCGGCGAACAGAGTTCCAGGTCTTATCTATTGACTATAAAATGTATTAAAATCATGCTTTTTAGAACTGAAATAGCACCTTTGTCCGGGCACCGCGGACTCATAGAATATCACAAGTCAGTAGTATTGCTTGGCTCATGTTTTTCCGACAACATTGGAGCGCGACTTAATAATGCGCTTTTCGACAGTTGCGTCAACCCATTTGGCACGCTATATAATCCGGCAAGCATAGCATCCTCCCTACTCGACTTACTGTATGAACGCCCGTATACAGAAAACGACTTAATTCAATATAACGGTCTTTGGCACAGTTTCAGCCACCATTCACGATTCTCCGGAGATAATAAAGCGGAGGTTTTAGCAAGAATTAATTCTGCGTTGAAGAATGCTATGGAATCGCTCAACCATGCATCGGCTTTATTGGTCACTTTCGGCACAGCTTGGATATATCGTCTTGTCGACGGCAACAATGTTGTAGCCAATTGCCATAAGATGCCATCGTCAACGTTCAAAAGAGAGATGCTTTCTTCCACCCAAATCTACGGACTTTGGAAAAAGATGTTACGCGAACTTGCCGCTCGTTTTCCCGAATTAAAGGTCGTATTTACAGTCAGCCCGATACGTCATCTTGCCGATGGGGCACATGCCAATCAACTAAGTAAAGCATCATTGCTTGAAGCTGCAGACCGGCTTACAAAAGATTTTCCAACACAAGCCATCTATTTCCCGGCATACGAAATAATGATGGACGATCTCCGCGACTATCGTTTCTATGCGCCTGATATGGTTCATCCGTCAGAAGTTGCGGTTGACTATATTTATGAAAACTTTTGCCAATCATTTATGACCGACCAAACTATTTCAAAGGCAAAAATCTGCGAATCACTTACACGCCGACTTAATCATCGCCCTATCCACAGACAGCCGACAAAACCATCGGAAATAATAAATGAATATGCCATTAAGTATCCGGCTTTAGACTTCATATTTAATAGAATTAAATCCTCCGACAACGGTTGATGCGGCAAATGACTATATAGTTATATTTGCCATACACATTCAAAGTATTCTCCCTGAACAATGACAATATAAAGGGCGTTTCTTTTATTGGTATAATATGATACCAGAAAAAAGAAACTGACTAATTTAAAATTGTTATGAGAGTTACTTATCTTGACCATAGCGGATTCATGGTCACTACAGACGATGCCATAATGGTGTTTGACTATTTTCGTGACCCTGCGCACGCAGTAACAAAAGCCCTCGAAAAGAATCCTGAACTGCCGGTAATATTCTTTGTAAGCCACCATCACAAAGACCACTATAATACCGACATTTTTAATCTTGGGCAATCGCACGAACGTCTTTACATACTTTCAAACGACATATTCCAACGCCACGGTGACTCCAAAATTCCTACAGCAGGAATGAGCGCCGGAGATAGGCTCGAAAATGTCATCGGAGGTTTGACTGTCGACGCTTTCGGCTCCACCGATTCGGGCATCAGCTTTGCGGTAACTGATAAACACGGAAAAAAGATTTTCCATGCCGGCGACCTAAACAATTGGCATTGGAACGAAGAATCTACGCCAAAAGAAATTCAAAAAGCCGAGTTGGATTTTGAGAAAGTACTTCATAGAATTAAAGAAAATAACGACTACTTTGACATCACTTTCTTCCCCGTAGATCCACGACAAGGTAAAGACTATGCCACAGGAGCCGCACAATTCATTGATACCATAAAAGTACATGACTTTTTCCCGATGCACTTTTTCGGTGACCACGATAAAGCATGCGACTTTAAGTCATATCCTCTTCACGGCTCCACTGACACTTCATTCCATTGTCTTTACGAACCCGGCGAATCAATCAATCTATAAACTAACTTTTTCAAGAAGCAGATGTTATTCTGATAGAACGTCTAATCAAATTTAAATCGATTTTCAACTATGGCACAATCCACAAAGAAAAGCATCAAAGGCACCCAAACTGAGATTAATCTCGTTAAGGCCTACTTAAGTGAATCAGCCGCTTATTCGCGCTACACTTATTATGCACAACAAGCTGATAAAGAGGATTACTTCCCTATCGGGGAAATATTCCGTGAAACAGCCGCAAACGAACTCCGCCACGGTAAGGTTTATTTCAAGTTTCTTGAAGGCGGTAAGGTTGAATGCTCCCTTGATCCGGATTCAGGTATAATTGGAGACACAGCCACAAACCTCGGTTATGCAATCAGCGAAGAAGAGTTTGAAGGGGTTGAACAGTATCTCGCATCGGCAAAGGTTGCTGATGAGGAAGGTTTTCCAGAAATTGCCTCACACTTTAGGGCTATTGCAGAAATCGAACGAACCCACCACGACAGATTCCAGTTATTGCTCGACCAAGTTAAAGCTGGTACGGTATGGAAACGAGACAAACCCATTAAATGGCGTTGTTTGGTATGTGGATACGAATATGAAGGCACCGAACCTCCAAAGGTCTGTCCGGCTTGCGATCACCCCTATCAACATTACATGCCATTAGACCTCTATGATAAATAAATTTTATGCACTATAATGACGGTGTGTCAAAATAAAATTATTGCATCTGAAAGATGCATAAAATGAATAGCCGGGGATTGGCGCACAGCGCTTATCCCCGGTTTAGGTTTGATAAAGAAATAAAAATCTGCAAAGATTTAATATCACAACATTCTAACTGTCAAATCTTTACAGATTTCACCTACTTATCTTCGGATTTCCGGGCAAAGCGACCGGTTGGTCGATTTGCCCGGCTACACAGCTCACGCATCTTTCAGATGCGATTTTTCATCCATTCCCTGGTCACCCAATTTTAGGCTTCTTTCAGAAGCTTTTGAATTTTGACACAGCCCCTTGTATGATCATTAACTTCACTTTACTACGACCTTATACGAATTGCCGTCAACAACGACTATGTATATTCCCGGTGCCAACCCTTCTGTCTGTAAGCGAACCCCGTCGATACTGAAAACGCTTGCCGTCACATATTCGCCATCAATGATAATTCTACCAAGATCGCCGTATACGCCCAACTGATCATTTTCGACCTTTTCTATTTTTGACATTCCTTTTGTGCCAAACACGCAGTAAGCACCGGGATTTAACGACACCGCACCGTCTGAAGCAAGAGATGGAGCGCTCAACCCATAACTTGAACTCAAAAGTTCATATTGCGAAGAATCGCTCTTTATTGGTAAAGTCACAGACTTAACGCCGGATACGGCTGGATTTACAGCCAGTAAAATCTGGTCGGCCCCCTTTGTCAAAGCTATAACATATCCTGAATTCCAGTTTGCTGAATTACAGGATATAGAGGTAGTAACATCCTTATCAAACATCTGGTAATATTTCGACCGTATAGCACATAGTTCAGCGTAGCAATCCTTAAGTCCGGCATGGTTTGCGTCATCCAGATATGACCATACGACCGTTTTAGGCGATGTATCATTTCCGGAAGAATTCTTTGTAGTCTGATCCGCACCAAATTCCTGGAACTGCCATATCATGTGCGCTCCGGGAGACATTAACATTACAGCCGCCACAGAACCGAGTCTACGCATAGACATTACCGTATTTCCCTTAACATCCGACACCCCGGATTGCGAGATCTTATAAGCTAATCGTTCCTCATCGTGACTCTCAGCGTACGACACTGTAGTTCCCCATGTACGTTGGTCGTCGGGCGCATAAAAACGGTTCAGATCCGAGCCGGATTGATACCCCATTGCCATCTGAGCCGAAGCATAGTTTATGTTAGCCCAATTCGTTTCACTATCCGTAGCCATTTCATTCTCCTCCTCAGCTCCGGCGAGGTCTTCGTTTATAAAATATGCGTCAGCATTAACTTCACGCATGGCATCATGGAGTTCTTTCATGCGGGCTACACGCGAAGCATTATATGCATTAGTTTTATCTTCTGTAACACCGGACCATGTATTGCTCGATGCGTTATATGTCGCATCATAGCTGTCGTTTGCGCCTAAACCCTTAACTAAGTCAAATCTAAATCCGTCAACTTTATATGCATCAAGCCAATATTTTAGCGCATCTTTAAATTGACGTTGCACCAATTCATTGTCCTGATTCCAATCGTTCAGCACGCTATATGAATGAGGAGCATTTCCATTATAGAATGGATTAGATGATATGTCGTAGAGTTGATACCACGGATGAAGCCCGTCGCTCTGATTAAATACGACATCAAGAATCACAGCCATTCCACGCTCATGGATAGCATCGATAAGTCCTCTATAATCATTTGGAGTTCCATACGCCTTATCGGGAGCAAAATAGAAATTTGGATTGTAACCCCAAGAATTGTTACCGTTAAATTCCATTATTGGCATCAATTCAATAGCGTTAACTCCCAGACTTTTCAGATAGTCAAGTTTTGACATTACACCGGAAATAGTTCCGCTACCATAAGCCTCGCCCTCGGTTCCTGTAAAGTCACGTATCAACAACTCATATATAATAAGGTGACTTTGATCTACACCTTTAAATTTAGTAATCTTCCAGTCATATTCATCAGCCGACGAATTATATATGGCCAATGGCACATTCTTTACGTATTTCGTAGGATAGGTCGGCAAATCAGGAAATACCTCTGGAGAAATATATTGGTCGTTGTATGGATCAAGCACCAACTTCGCATACGGATCACCAACGCTTCGAGAAGCATCAACATAGTAATAATATATATAGTCGGTAGAAAGCTCCAGACCGTTGACAGTCGTCCAGAAATATCTGTACCCTTCATAGTCATGATAATACATGAATTGTTCATCGGTAATTTTATAGTTATTCCATGAGCCTACAAGGAACGCGTTGACTTTATTTGGAGCGGCCAAACAGAACGTCACCGTGCCGTCGGCATTAGTTACAGCACCCATCATAGGCACACCGCCCGGATATTCCTTGGCTACGGCATCACCCGGATTACAAAATGACAACGTGTCAAGCCGGACAGCATCTCCGGCAACAGCCTTAGCAATAATCTCCGTATCACCATTCGCTGAGCCAATTTCATGCAGGGCAGTTAATGTATTGGCACTTTCAACCGAAGCAAAAGGATTGGAATCTATTGTGTTGACATAAAGCGATATGTCTGCACTTTCTGAAGTATTGACGGTGAAATTTACCGATGTAACGCCACTAAGAACAGGCGATGCCGCATCAGATGTGAATGTCATCTCAAGTTCTGAATCAGGATATACATCTACATAAATATCCGAACCATCAGATTCCTTACCCTCCTTTGTCCCTGTAGAATTACGGAATACAAATGCAAGTTTTACAACATCGATATCGGCCGTTGTTCCATAAAATTCATCAATACTCGGTATCGTTAATTGCCACGTATTTGACGACACGTAGGTCAATTTATACTTTTCGGAATTATCGAGCCAAGTCGAAGCATACTGCCAATCAGACGAACCACTGACAATGACTCCTGTATGGGCGTATATAGCGGCCCTGGAAGTCATTCCTGACAATCCTTTGTTGCCCTGGTCGGCATGAAAAGTAATAACTATAGGAGAACTTGTCCGTTGCACAATGGTTGGCGATGTCGTTACAACCTGTGCATTTAGACCTATGGCTGGTAACAGCAACAACAGCTGCAACAGCCCAAATAAATAAGAGTGTTTCATACGCTTAAATAAAACTATCTAAATCACTAAAATATAATTTGCAAATATGGCGAATTGACATAACATTACCGCATAAATTTATATGTTATAAAACATATAAACATCGTTTATATGGTATGCATAATAGATGCCCTGCATATTATGGAAAAAGTTCATTGAAAATTTTTCTTTCAAGCTAACATTCTTTGCCAGTCACTTGTTTTAAAAACAGATAAGTTAATTTAAATAAATATATTTTCAACATATCATATTATGAATTTCAACAATTTTACAATTAAGTCGCAGGAAGCTATCCAAAAAGCCGTTGAAATAGCAAAGGGCGCTGGGAATCAAGCCATTGAACCAGTGCATCTGCTAAAAGGGCTTATGACCGAAGGCGATTCGTTGATGCAGTTCATCTTCCAAAAAGTCGGAGCCAATATCAGCGCGGTCAGTACTTCCATCGACCGTGCTATTGAGTCCGAGCCAAAGGTATCTGGAGGAGAGCCTTATCTAAGCCGAACCTCCAATGACGTGCTTCAAAAAGCTTTGGACATTGCTAAAAAGCAAGGTGACCAATACGTTGCCGTTGAGGCTATTCTGCTCGCATTGTTCACTGTAAAATCGCAGGCTTCTCAGATTTTGAAAGATGCTGGTCTGACAGAACATGAACTTTCAGCCGCCATAGAAGAGCTGCGAAAAGGCAAAAAAGCCAACGACCAAAGTGCAGAAGACACATACAATGCACTAAGCAAATATGCAATCAATCTAAACGAACAGGCACGTTCGGGCAAACTCGATCCGGTAATAGGCCGCGACGACGAAATCCGTCGCGTACTGCAAATATTAAGCCGGCGAACAAAAAACAATCCTATGCTTATCGGAGAGCCTGGTACTGGTAAAACTGCTATTGCTGAGGGACTCGCACACAGGATTGTACGTGGTGATGTACCCGAAAATCTTAAAGGCAAACAAATATATTCGTTGGACATGGGCGCACTCGTTGCCGGTGCCAAATATAAAGGTGAATTTGAGGAGCGATTAAAGGCGATAGTAAACGAAGTGACCCAGGCCGACGGCGACATCATTCTGTTTATCGACGAAATCCACACTCTTGTCGGCGCAGGAAAAGGTGAAGGCGCCATGGATGCCGCTAACATATTAAAACCGGCATTAGCACGCGGCGAGCTTCGAAGCATCGGAGCCACTACCCTCGATGAATATCAAAAGTATTTTGAAAAAGATAAGGCTCTTGAACGGCGTTTCCAAAAGGTGATGGTCAATGAGCCGGACGAGATGAGCGCAATATCTATTTTACGCGGACTTAAGGAACGCTACGAAAATCACCATCAAGTACGTATTCGCGACGAAGCAATTATTGCCGCGGTTCAACTGTCAGAACGATACATCACTGACCGATTCCTGCCGGATAAAGCCATCGACTTAGTTGATGAAGCTGCATCTAAATTGCGTATCGAGCGCGATAGCGTTCCACAGGCTCTTGACGAGATTACAAGAAAAATAGCCCAACTTGAAATAGAACGCGAGGCCATAAAGCGCGAAGGCGATAAGGCTAAAATTAAGGATTTGGAAAAGGAACTCGCTGATTTACGCGACCTCGAAAAAGACTTCAAGGCAAAATGGGAATCGCAGAAAGAACTAATTAACCGCATTCAGCAAAACAAGATCGACATCGAACAGCTAAAGTTTGAAGCAGAACGTGCTGAGCGCGAAGGCGACTATGCCAAAGTGGCTGAAATACGCTATTCCAAAATACAGCAGAAAGAGCAAGAAAATGTCAAAGTACAGGAACAGCTCAAACAAATGCAAGGCGACAAATCGCTTATTAAAGAAGAGGTCGATGCCGACGACATTGCCGACGTAGTGTCACGTTGGACCGGAATCCCTGTTACTAAAATGGTTCAAAGCGAAAAGGAAAAACTGCTTCATTTGGAGGAGGAACTTCATCGTCGCGTTGTCGGGCAGGAGGAAGCTATCCGCGCCATAGCAGATGCTGTCAGACGCAGTCGGGCAGGGCTTAACGATCCACGACGGCCTATCGGGTCTTTCATATTCCTGGGGACTACCGGTGTCGGAAAGACTGAGCTGGCCAAGGCTTTGGCAGAATATCTGTTTGACGACGAAAACATGATGACCCGAATCGACATGAGCGAATATCAAGAAAAGCATACTGTCAGCAGGTTGGTCGGAGCACCTCCCGGATACGTTGGCTACGATGAAGGCGGACAGCTCACCGAAGCCGTCAGACGCAAACCTTACTCGGTAGTTCTGTTTGATGAGATAGAGAAAGCTCACCCCGACGTGTTCAATATACTTTTGCAAGTGCTCGACGACGGACGACTGACGGATAATAAAGGACGCTTGGTCAACTTTAAAAACACCATAATAATAATGACTTCCAACATGGGGTCGCAAGTCATTCGCGAAAACTTCGCCAACATAAACGACGACAACCGTGAGGAGACTATCGAGAAGACTAAAAATGAAGTTCTTGAGATGTTAAAGCAAACTATACGTCCTGAATTCCTCAACCGAATTGACGAAATAATCATGTTCACGCCGTTGAACGAACGTGAAATAGAAGAAATCGTCGGCATACAAGTTAACGGGATAAAGAAGATGCTTGCTAAGAACGGTGTCACACTCGACATAACTCCTGAAGCTCTGTCTTATCTGGCCAAAGAGGGATATAATCCTGAATTTGGTGCCCGTCCTGTGAAACGCGTTTTACAAAGAATGGTGCTTAACAGATTGTCTAAGGATATTTTGGCGCAGAAAGTCGACCGCGAACATCCTATCATCATTGACTCAAAAGACGATGAATTAATTTTTAGAAACTAATCTTCTTTAATCTTTAACCTATCCCCCCTGCATGGAGAAGTCAAAGCCCCCGGCCACACTTCTCCATGCTTATTTTATTGCCTTTGATGAAGAAATATCATATTTTCTGATTATCTTTGTGGCCTAAATCAAGCAAGAAATAAGGTTTTATGCCTATATGCCCACATCTTTAATCGACATAATCTTTAATGGGAAAAGAGACATTTCCTTGACCAATATTCTGACCTGCGACAACAAAGGTCAGATGAGTGTAGATGTGGCCGAACTCAGTCATAACATACAGTCGTCGCCGAGGAATCCAAGAAACCGCAAGGCCTTAAAAACGCTTAAATTAATGGGATTGGATGGAGAACAGTCAAAAGAATTTGTTGACCGACTTTTCTATCATATATCCCATCCGGAATTTCCATCCCGCAGACGAGCCTCTTTTAAGTTTATTGACCTTTTTGCCGGTATTGGCGGATTCAGAATAGCCATGCAAAATTTAGGAGGAAGATGTGTATTTTCTTCCGAATGGGATATTGACGCGCAAAAAACTTATTTCAAAAATTTCGGAGAAATTCCGTTTGGCGACATTACCAGCTCGGCCATAAAGCGCAGGATACCAGCAAAATTCGATATTCTGTGTGCGGGATTTCCATGTCAGGCATTCTCAATAGCGGGCTACCGCCGTGGTTTTAACGATACCAGGGGCACCCTATTTTTCGATGTCGCGACAATCCTGCGAGACCACCGACCAAAAGCCTTTTTTCTGGAAAATGTTAAAAATCTGAAGTCGCACGACAATGGACGTACATACGAAGTAATCGAGAATACGCTTCGCGAGCTCGGATATGACGTTCATACAAAGGTGCTCAACTCGATGACGCACGCCAATATTCCCCAAAATCGTGAACGAATATTCATTGTCGGATTTGATCCGGAGCAAGTTCCTACACATGGAGAGTTTAAATTTCCGGAAGCGGTAGATTTAACCTGTACTATTCATGACTGCATAGACTACGACGTACAAGACAATTCGCTCTATTACAACGAAAGCCAACGCTACTATCCATTCCTTGCTGAAGCAATGATAAATCCGGATACCGTCTATCAGTGGAGACGCCATTATGTAAGGGAAAATCGGTCTAATGTCTGCCCCACTCTGACAGCCAACATGGGTATGGGTGGCCATAATGTACCCCTAATAATTACACCTCAAGGATTCAGGAAGCTTACTCCAAAAGAGTGCCTGAACTTTCAAGGCTACCCCCAAAAATTTTCATTTCCGGATATATCCGCCAGCAAATGCTACAAGCAGGCGGGAAATTCTGTCACCGTACCGCTTATTCAACGTATCGCTGAGAATATAATCAAATTGCTATGATTGACTTTATTTCCGGATGGCGCAGTAATGAAGCATACTTTAACATGCTCAAGCTTATGGGCTCGCTGTCAAATCTGTTCTCGGAATCTGACATTCCATTTATTCATTACAGAGTAACTGAAAATCTTTTCTGCAAATACTTTAACGCAGAGAATCTTTCCAGAACTGACACTGCATACGACGCAAAAATTGGCGCACTCGGAATCGGAATAAAAACGTTCCAACTGAAATCCGGAACAAACTCTTCTACTGAGAAGATTGCCGAATTCAACGCATTATCGCCAGAGCTAAGGATGTTGTCGGGCAGAGATCTTGCCGTTAGACTTGCTCAATACCGGAATGAGAGAATGAACACGGCTAATCGTCTATACGGAATAGACAGCCAAATTTATCACGTAATCGGTCGTCGAAAAAATCGTCTGGCGGTGTTCAATACAGCATACGAACCAATTATAGAATCGGAAATACATAGTATACAAGAGAACGCGCAAAGTCTGCATTTTAAGGATGCCCAGAATGAATATACATTCAACAAGAGCAAATCCGTGTTGATGAAGAAGTTCATTTTACCGGACGAATTTGAGGATATTCCCGTAGACATCATTGAAGACCCTTACTCTACACTTGAGTCACTTATTTCAGGAAATGTAGAAAAGACTGACATACAACAAGAAATTCGACCGCAAGTATTTCTGCCTCTATATTCAACACGTAAGGCACCTGACAATGCGGTTAAGAATAGTGCCGGCAAATGGGTTCCAGAAAAGTCAGGACTTAATCAGTGGAACGCTTCAGGCCGGCCAAGAGATATTAATGAAATTTATATCCCTGTTCCAAGAAGCATACACGAAAATTATCCAGACTTTTTCCCCGATAAAGATACGTCTTTTACTCTGCATTTGCCGGACGGCGGTATTTTGAGCGCAAAAATTTGCCAAGCAGGAGATAAGGCGCTGATGTCTAATCCAAATAAAGCATTGGGAGAATGGATTCTGCGAAAAGTTCTTAGACTCGAAGAAGGAGAGTTGCTGACTATAGAAAAATTAGATGCAGCAGGCTTTGATACTGTTACAGTTACTAAAAATAGCCCATTAGACTTCACAATCAACGTATCCTATTCATCATCCGGCGAAAGCAATGGACAAATGGAGTAAAGAACAACGTTCGGCATGTATGGCGCAAATTAAAAGCGCCGATACTAAACCAGAACTTATTGTCAGAAAATATTTATACAGTAGAGGATACCGGTACAGGAAAAATGTAAAACGTCTTCCGGGCAGTCCGGATATTGTATTAAAGAAATATGGAATTGCAATATTTATCCACGGATGCTTCTGGCACGGTCACGACACGCATTTTCACCTTCCCAAATCTAACGTCGAATTTTGGGAACGCAAAATCTCACATAATAAAGAGCGCGATGACAAAAACAAGGAGCAACTTAAAAAGCTTGGATGGAATGTATTAACCGTTTGGGAATGTCAGCTTAAGCCCTCTGTAAGGAAGCAAACGCTGTTAGAAATAGAATACTTTATAAATCATTCTTACCTATCAAAGAGGGCCAAAGGCCGTACTTATAATCAATGTAACGAAGAATCGCCGTTGGCGGCTGAACCTACAGCGGAATACGGCGAGACTGAACAACAGACTATCCACTAAAAAATTTGCCCGACCCTCCCTTCAACCAGGGAGGAACCGGACTGAAGCCAAAAGGCATGATTAGTGATTCTAAAGATAGTTTGTCTTATAGCGATTTAAAGTGTGGCATAGAAAATGAAAACCATGAGCTAAAATTTTCCAATGCAACACTTCTCCGCCACACACCGCTTCTCAGCGCCGAAATGACGGCGTTGCCTTTTCTTAGTCCGATGCGCTAATCGCGCAATAACTTAATCAACCGGTCTAAAAATAGACAACATAGTCTCTATTCTTGCGCGAAATTACACATTTTCAAGCTAACCGCAAAGAATTTTTATTCAAAGTTCTAATATTTTAACGCTTACGACAAATTTCGCCGCAAATTAACTACATTTGTGGCGTTATATTCCGAATCACTCATCGATAGGAACGTCGTACTTTAGTCGATGACTTTCTATTGCGGAAGAATCGTTTTAAGTTCTTCATCTGTGGCTGTAAGGCGACCCCGACATTCGGTCAGCAGTTCAGTAGCACGGCGAGTGTATGTAGCCAGTAAATCGATGTCGAGTGCATCGGACTGCATCTGCCGAAGTATATTCTCAAGTTCAGCTACTGCCTGAGAATAAGTCATATCCTTTACGGGTTTAAATTTCGGTATATTTGTCATATATATAATTTATTGTTTCACAGAAGTTAAGATTCCATCGGCAAGTGTAGTTTCTATTACACCTCCTGAAGGGACTTCACCTATTGATGTTACTGCTCTCCCTTCAAATCGTGTTATAGAGTAACCACGCTTAAGAGTAGCTTGAGGTGATAGAGCGTCGAGCAGCTGAGAATAAGAATCAAGACGTGCTCTCCGACGATCAATGGCATTTCGGATGGCGAGTGCCATATTAGACTGTAGTATGTCAAGTCGGCCAATCTGAGGCTGAATACGTTTAAAGGCCAATTGATGCAGAGCCGACGAATATCTGTCAAGCTTTGCTCCAGCACGCTGAACTGCGGAAAAAGGCAGTGTGGGCAACTTACCTTCTATCTGGCTTAGTTGTTCCTTGCATCCAGTCAAATATTGCAGTGCGGTAAGACAAATTTCATTGCCGATAGAATTAAGTCGGTCTAACGCATTTTTCCCTTGGAGTATGAGCCACTCCGCAGCCGCCGTAGGGGTCTTAACTCTTGTACACGCCACATAATCAAGGATTGTAACATCGCGTTCATGCCCAATTCCGACTAACACCGGAAGCTGAAACTTAGCTACTTTTGCCGCTAAATCATAATTTTCAAAGCCAAGAAGGTCACTTGTTGCACCCCCTCCCCTTATTATGACGACTCCATCCCATCGATCAACTTCCGACTCGATGGCATCAAGAGCACTAATAACACTTGATGCAGTTCGGTCGCCCTGCATTATAGCAGAAAACAACTTTATCTCAAATTTCAGACGAAGATTGTTCGAGGCTATTTGGTTCATAAAATCGCCATATCCTGCAGCTTCAGGCGACGACACTACGGCTATTCTAAGTGGAGGCTCCGGCCAACATAAACTTTTATTTATGTCTGCAATACCTTCCGTCTCCAACCGATCAAGCATCTCCTTTCTACGGCGTACAATATCGCCCATTGTATAGTCGGGATTTACGGCATTAATCACCATCGACATTCCATAAACGGGATGCATCGATACGCTCAGACGAACCATAACTTTTAATCCGGAAACAAAATCTTGTCCTGTTGTGGCAAAAAAATCTGAACGTATTACACGGAAATTATTAGCCCAGATTGCAGCCCTTGCCTTAGCCAATGTTGTCCCCGTTGAAGAGTCTTTCTGTAAAAGCTCCATGTAGCAATGTCCGCCGCGCACACTTACATCGCTCAATTCGGCTGTTACCCAGACATTTTGCGTCGCCGGGTTAACTATCAACGACGCAATCCGTTTGTTTAGCTCTAATAGAGTTAAAGACTCCTCCACTTCAGATGATAGTTTTACTTAGACTTTTCAAATTTCTTCCCGTTCCAGATATACACAAGCGACGACACAAGATATGGCGCTACCATAGATTCAGTGTCCTCCGACATGAATTCTTTAAGATTGTTAGTCAAATTCAGTGTTTTTGACTCCGGGTCATAGACATATTCAGCCAGCATAAAAGGCACCATCATAGTCACCATTTCAGGTGATTTCTTGCCTTCGGCGTTAAGCCAGTCACTTATGCCTGGAGCATTAAAGAATGTGTTGTCGGGAAGTTTTTTCCAGGATCGATCGTAAAAAGTTATATGGCTGTCGTGGGCAGGAGTTGCGACTGTAGTTATTAGGGCAATAATCGAATCGTTGCTTGCGGGCAGAATTGCCAACTGATACGATGAAGCGTCGGTCATCTCAATTTTCATGTCAGCACCCGTCATTGCAGTAATCCGCGACTTACCGTCAAGACGATTCTTAGATGGTGTGTCAGACCCGCTCGCCTGATAATCAATCATATCGAGTCGGGTATTTTTGTCGAGCAACGGGAACACCGATTGCGGCGCAGATGCGAAAGCATTTTCAGCAGTCAAATGTGCGTTAACGCCTATTGACGACATTAAGAATGTTAATGTCAAAATAAAGTATTTAGAAATTGAGTTCATCTGGAGAGTCAATGTTTTTTAGAATTTTTGTTTTTATTGATAAACTTGTCATAGTTACCGTGATGTTCAGGCTTTTCCTTAGCTTTTTCCTTCGGTTTTTCCTTCGGATTCTTCGAACGAGGTACCGATTTAGATTTCCCAAAATCCTTTTCTTTTTCGCCCTTCTTACGTCTTGCGGAGGCGCGGGAATAGTCCTTCTCGGGGTCGGCTATTTCAGCATATAGCTTATGTCCGACAAAATCAAGGCCGGATAATCCATCGACAACACGGCGAACATCGCTTTTCTTAACGTCGAACAACGAATATCCCGGCATTAAGTCAATACGTCCGACATCAATTCGAGGTCCGGTGACAGCATGATTTAATATATCTATAAGATTTCCGGCATAAAATCCGTCATTTTTACCTGCATTGATGTAGACCCGCGCCATTCCACGATCAGCCGTCCGGCGATCTTTCTCCTCCGGCGTTCTTGGTTTAGACTGCTCTTTCTGCCCCTTCTTCGACGGTTTCTCATCTATGTAGTCAATTTTTGGAGCATCCTTATAGTAGTCAAGCAGTCGGTTAAATTCGAGCGATACAATACGTTTTAGCAAGTCCTCTTCAGAAAGCCATCCGAGTTTTCGGCTTACTCCCGGAATATATTTAGCGATCTCTTCATCGTCTACTTCGACTTTTTCCAATCGGTCGGCCAAATTATAGAGTTGCTTTTCGATGATATGTTCGGGAGTCGGGACATCCTTGCGTTCAAAAGTCTTTCCGATTCGCTTCTCAATATCGCGTAGTTTGCCCTTTTCTCGAGAGTGGATTATCGCGATTGAGATGCCTGTCTTCCCAGCTCGTCCGGTACGGCCTGAACGATGCGTATAAGTGGCAATATCGTCGGGAAGGCCATAGTTAATTACATGCGTTAAGTCACTTACATCAAGGCCACGGGCCGCAACATCTGTAGCAACAAGTATGCGAAGAACCCCGTCGCGGAATTTTTTCATCACCATATCGCGTTGCGCCTGCGACAATTCTCCATGAAGTGAATCGGCATTATAGCCATCCTGGATAAGGTTATCGGCAATATCCTGAGTCTCTTTTCTCGTCCTACAAAAAACTATCGCGTATATATTCGGATTGTCGTCAGCTATTCGCTTAAGCGCAAGATATTTGTCACGGGCGTGTACCATATAATATATATGGCGTACATTTTCAGCACCCGTATTTTTGGTGCCTATGACAAATTCCTGAGGATTATGCATATAGTTGGCCGCTATTTTGGCAATTTCCGGGGGCATGGTTGCTGAGAACAGCAACATTTTACGTTCTTCGGGCACATGGCTGAGAATGTCGTTAATGTCGTCGACGAATCCCATATTGAGCATTTCATCAGCCTCATCGAGAATAACCGTATGCACATGCTCAAGCTTCACCACCCCACGGTTAATCAAGTCTATCAACCGTCCGGGCGTAGCCACAATTACCTGTACCCCTTGGCGCAGGCTTCTAATCTGGCTCTCTATACTTGAACCGCCATATACGGGCAACACTTTTAGATTAGAAATATATTTAGAAAAGTCAGCGAGGTCACCGCCAATCTGAAGGCATAGCTCGCGCGTAGGTGCAATAATCAAAGCCTGCGGAACATTCAGCCCTGTGTCAATTCGTTGCAAAACAGGCAATCCGAAAGCGGCTGTCTTTCCCGTTCCGGTCTGTGCCAATGCTACTACGTCGCCATCTTCCGACAATAAATGTGGAATCACTTTCTCCTGGACAGGCATAGGGTTAACAAACCCAAGTTCCTCGATGGCGCGACGGAGATCCTCCCGGACTCCTAATTCTTCAAAACTTTTCATTATAACGTATACTTATTTCTCTCTCATGAAAATATTGATTGGAGTTCCCGAAAAGTCCCATTTCTCCCTTATCTTGTTTTCAAGATAACGCCTATACGGCTCTTTTACCCATTGCGGTAAATTGCAGAAGAACACGAATGTAGGAATTAATGACTCCTTCAACATTGTCACGTATTTAATTTTTATGTACTTTCCTTTATTTGCGGGAGGAGGATAAGCTCCGATAACCTCTTGCATATATGTGTTCAGTTGAGAGGTAGGAACTATTCTCCGTCTGTTTTGATAGACATTTACAGCCGTTTCAAGCACCTTATAAATACGTTGCTTGGTAAGCGCCGAGCCAAATATTATCGGAAAATCTGTAAATGGAGCAAACCGCTGGCGAATTACACTCTCAAAATGCGCCAGTGCCCGTTGCGACTTATCCTCTACTAAGTCCCACTTGTTTACGCAGACTACCAAACCTTTTTTATTGCGTTGAATCAGAGAGAATATATTGACATCTTGACTCTCTATTCCTCGGGTGGCATCTATCATAAGAATACAGACATCCGAAGCTTCAATGGCACGTATCGAGCGGATAACCGAGTAATACTCAATATCCTCATTTACCTTAGTCTTTTTGCGTATTCCGGCGGTATCTACCAAATAAAAGTCAAATCCGAACTTGTTGTAGCGAGTGTAGATAGAGTCACGTGTCGTACCCGCTATATTGGTCACTATATTTCTGTCCTCGCCTATAAATGCATTGATTATTGAGGATTTTCCAGCATTAGGCCGTCCAACGATAGCAAAGCGCGGTATCTTTTCAAGATTAGCCTCTTCAGTGTCATCCTCCGGCAAATCTTTAACCACTTCATCTAACAAATCACCGGTTCCATAACCGTTAGAGGCTGATACCGGATAGGGCTCACCGAGACCGAGGCTATAGAATTCCGGAACATTGTAAACCCAATCATTTGAGTCGACTTTGTTAGCTACCAAAATCACAGGTTTTTTCGAACGGCGCAGTATTTCTGCCACATGATCATCAAGGTCAGTCACACCATTCATCGCATCGACTACAAACAGAATGACATCAGCTTCTTCTATGGCAAGCTGAACCTGCTTGTTAATCTCGCTTTCAAATATATCTTCAGAATTTACAACCCAACCTCCGGTATCTACGATAGAAAACTCTTTGCCACACCACTCCACCTTGCCGTATTGACGGTCACGAGTGGTACCGGCGGTACCGTCTACTATAGCAGTCCGGGTCTGAGTTAATCTGTTAAACAGAGTCGACTTACCTACATTCGGACGTCCTACAATCGCTACAAGTCTGCCCATAATATCAAATTTTAATTTGCAAATTTAACATTTTTAATTGGAGTTTCCGCCTATATACGTGAGATTAACAATTGCGACGAGCTAAAAGATTACTCGTCACCATTTATATCTGTCGCTAAAGCGCGCCACAGGTTATCGTCAGGCACCGGAGCAACTATATCTATCTGCTTACCACTTACAGGATGAATAAACTCAATTCTATGTGATATTAAAGAAATACCCCCATCTGGATTACTCCGCTTGTCACCGTACTTTAAATCGCCCTTTATGGGACATCCAATCGCGGCAAGCTGGACACGAATCTGATGCTTACGTCCAGTCAACAGATTTACTTCCACCAAATGATAACGGTCAGTCGAAGCTATATGCCTATACTTAAGGACCGCCTTTTGCGAGCCGCGCTTCTCTGTCAATGACGCGTAGGATTTATTATTTCGCTCCGTTGTCGTAATAAAATGCGTCAGAGTATCCTCTGTCTTCGGAGGTCTATTACGAGTTATTGCCCAATATGTCTTTTTAACCTCTCCATTACGAAACATTTCATTCATTCTGGAAAGCGCCTTCGATGTCTTTGCAAAAATGACAAGCCCCCCGACGGGCCTGTCAAGGCGATGGACAACACCACAAAAGACATTTCCCGGCTTGGCATACTTCTTTTTAATCCAATTCTTTAAAGTTTCAACCAAAGGGACATCTCCGGTCTTATCGCCTTGAACTATTTCTCCCGGTTTCTTATTAACAATGATAATATGATTATCCTCGTAGACTACATCCATAAATACGGCATTACTGATTGAGAATAAAAAAGTCACGGGCTCCCGAAATTCGCGGATGCCCGTGGCAAAATAAATTTACAATATTGTATTATTCAATACCAAGATCCTTTTTAATAGCTGCGATCTTAGCGTCGGCCTCATTGTTGGCCTTCTCATAATCGGCATTAGTCTTCATCACGCCCTTAACCTCAACATAGAACTTAATCTTAGGCTCTGTTCCGGAAGGACGCACGGATACTTTCGTACCATCTTCGGTAAAATATTGAAGCACGTTGCTTGTTGTAGGCATGTCCATCTTAGAGATTTTACCTGTGCGCGTATCCTTTACATTGAGGTCGGCATAGTCTTTAATTAGAACTATATCGCTTCCGGCAAGCTGTTTCGGAGGATTAGCGCGGAATTCCTTCATAATAGCCTGAATCTCTTCAGCTCCGCTCTTACCCTTACGCACAAGAGATACGCCGGCTTCGTGCGAATAACCGTACTTAATATATATGTCCTGAAGCATCTGGAGGAAGTTCATATTCTTGGTCTTAGCCCATGCAAGAGCCTCTGCCATTAAGGAAATGGCTGACACCGCATCTTTATCACGGCAGAAGTCCTCAGCCAAGAATCCATAACTTTCTTCACCTCCGCCGAGATAACGTCCAACGCCTTCATTTTCGCGTATGACGGCAGCAATCCATTTGAATCCGGTATAACAGTCATACATCTTGAATCCGTTCTGGTCTGCTATAGCCTTTATAGTCTCGGTGGTCACTATAGTCTTAACTATATATTCTTTGCCCGTAATTCGGCCCAATTCTTTATTGCGGGTCATAATATAGTTAAGAAGTATCATAACTATCTGATTGCCGTTAATAAGCACATATTCGCCGTTGTCATCACGAAGCACGCAACCAATTCGGTCAGCATCGGGGTCTGACGCTAAAATCAAGTCAGCTCCGACTTCTTTAGCCTTAGCTATTGCCATTGCCATTGCCGGCGGATTTTCTGGATTAGGCGATTCTACCGTCGGGAAATCACCGCTGGTAACATCCTGTTCAGGCACATTTATGATATTTGTGAACCCATAATTGCGCAACGACTGTGGAATAAGCTTCACTCCTGTTCCATGTATAGGAGTATAAACAATCTTCAGATCATTATATTGCTTTACAGCCTCAGGACTCAATTGAAGACCCTTTATAGCTGCGAGGAACTTATTGTCTATCTCTTCACCAATGATTTGGATTTTAGACTTATCGCCTTCAAACTTTATTTCATCAACGCCTTTGATTCGATTTACATAGTCTATAATATTGACATCATGGGGTGCTATGATTTGTGCCCCGTCAGCCCAATAAGCCTTATAGCCATTATATTCCTTGGGATTGTGGGATGCTGTGATATTGACTCCGCTCTGACATCCAAGTTCACGGATGGCAAAAGAAAGCTCAGGAGTCGGACGGAAGCTGTCAAAAAGATATACCTTAATTCCGTTAGCGGAGAAAATGTCTGCTACTATCTCTGCATATTCACGGCTATTGTTGCGGACATCATGTCCAACAGCGACAGAAATCTCGGGCAGATCCTTAAACGCAACCTTCAAATAGTTGGCAAGACCTTGTGTTGCCGCTCCAACAGTATATTTGTTCATACGGTTGCTTCCGGCACCCATGATACCGCGCAAACCTCCGGTTCCAAATTCAAGATCGCGATAAAACGAGTCAATCAGCTCTGTCTTATCTTCAGCATCGAGCATACGCCTAACTTCTGCTTTTGTAGCATCATCATATCCGTCGCCAAGCCAAAGTGTGGCCTTTTCCGTTACGACTTTAATTAAATCTTCATTCTCCATGTCAAATAAATTAGGTCTTTAGAATTTTGATGTATATGGCAAAGTTACATCTTTGCTTTTTTTAAAACAAAGGATTTGTTAAAAATATTGGCCAATTTTGAATATATAACTCAATTTTTATATTTATTACACGCGTCTACCAGAAGAAATGTCCATTGTAGACTGAAGTATTTCCACATGCATCAGTCACTTTTAGATTTACAGTGTGGCGTTTACCACTGTCAAATCGAGTTCTATCCATCTTGAATGCCAATCGGCCAGTCTTACCGTCAAGTTCAAACAGAGCAAATTTTCCGTCGATCTCACCTCGATAAGTTTTAATTCCGCTGAGGTTATCGGTTATTATGAAACTGACACGTCCGTTTTTCCCCCACAATTCGGGCTTTTCAGGGCGGATCGTAGGAGACGTGGTATCAGTAGTTACCGCAAACCGTCCAAGCGCACTTGGGGTACCCACGATGTGTCCGTCAACATATTTCGAATCAACTGCCGATCTGTTTTTCCCGTTAATCCAAACCAGACAATATTTACTTTTGTCAACCAAAGTGTCGGAATTTAATTTAATTTCCAACAAATACTCCCCCGTTACAGGCACGGTCTTATCAGCCACGTCATAAGCGGGCGTCAAGTAACCGGGAAGGTCTTTTGAGGACACTTTAAAATAAATGTCGTCATAGAACGTATTTTCAGGGAAAGTAATCTTTATATTTTCATCGGAATAGACATTTTTACCACGATATGACATCAAATCACCTGTCGGAATCAAAGGAGCGATATTATTTTTTACTCCCACTATTTTAAATGGTTGACGTGTCGTATTGCCGTGCTCATCTGTCAACAACCATTCACAATCATACTCCCTCTCTTCGTCAATGGAAATTACGCCATCATCCACGGCATCAACCATATAATCCAAAGGATCTGACTTAGGCACACGAGTCCACATCATCCATGAGCCGGAATTAACAACACCGGCATAATCGACAAGTGTGTTTACTGCTTTCGTTGTACCAAAATCGAATCTATCAATGTCCCTACTGTAAACAGTCTTTCCGTCAACGTTAAGTTTCAGATGCTTTACACCGTAAATATTAGTTGTTCCTGTCATTTTGTCGTATGCTTTAATAGCTGGAACAACCTTTCCCCATGCTGTGAATGGTTTACTGAGATTTTCTCCCGCACGGACGACCGATTTCCCCGATGCACCCTGCACCATTCCTTCTCCTTCAACCTCATACAAAGCGAGAGAACGCACCTGCGGTGCCATTTTATCAGTAATATACTTTTTAAAGTATGGCATCGGATCCAACGCCTCTTCAGTCAGTGCATCCCTGACATCCATGTGAAGATGCGGGCCTCCGGAAGAGCCTGAATTTCCGCTCAATGCTATTTGTTGTCCTCTTTTAATCGGAATTTCTCCAGGCAAGAAATTCAGATCTACTCTAAATTCCTCAAGTTCATATTGTTTATCGCGTACAACTTTATCGATCTCTTCATTAAATGAATCTAAATGTCCATACACCGTCGTAAGACCAAGCTCCGGATGAGTTATATAGACGGCACGGCCAAAGCCCCACGGCGAAACAGATACACGTGACACATAGCCATCTTCCGCGGCATGAATTGGCACCCCTGTCCTGCCCTGAGTCTTGAAATCCAGACCGGAATGAAAATGATTGTTACGTAACTCGCCGAAATTTCCACTTAACATCAGCGGAATATCCATAGGGCGTGCCAAGTCAGGGAGCGTAGATTGTCCATACGCAAAAAATCCAGACAAAATTAATAATAGTGCAAACGTAAAATTTCTCATAGTGCAAATTTAATCACTTTTTTCTATATGTAAACTTCCGCATTTAATAAATCTGCATATTAAGTGCACAAGATAATAAATAATTTTGCAGCCATCAAACTGACAGTTTAATTTGTTTAATTAAAAATATGAAACTCAATGTGCAGCCATAACGACCATCACAAACATAGCGACCTCCATGAATGTTGTGCAGACACCGGCAAAACCTCATGGAGTTCATATTACAATGAATTGTGGACTCTACTCCTGATGCTTTTGGGCATTATTGCGGATAAGTCAGGGCTATTTAGCACTATCTCTGCTATATTAAATCTGAACACCACCGCCATAGAAGTAGTCTATTATATTGTTGCCCTGGCGCCAGTCGGAGTAAACATTCTTGCATCAGCCATCAATCTGTGGCGGAAAGGAGACATATTCAATGAGTTTACTCTAATGATGCTGGCCTCCGTAGGAGCATTCATTATCGGTGAATACCCGGAAGGGGTAGCTATACTTCTGTTTTATTCTTTCGGTGAGAAGCTTGAAGACTCAGCTTCAGATAACGCCAG
Organism: uncultured Muribaculum sp.; assembly: GCA_964543345.1. Taxonomy (GTDB): domain Bacteria; phylum Bacteroidota; class Bacteroidia; order Bacteroidales; family Muribaculaceae; genus Muribaculum. Next base: position 56,546 of record CAZIXM010000012.1, read on the forward strand.
GCAACGTATAAGCTCATTATTAAACCGAATGCCTAAAAAGGTTATTGTTCAAGATGATGCCGGTCAAAAGGTTTCGGTCAGCCCTGAAACCGTAAAACCGGGCAACATATTGTGGGTTAAACCGGGTGAAAGAGTCGCCCTAGACGGAGTGCTTTTAAACGAATCTACTGCCGACTTTGATTCTTCGGCCATTACAGGAGAGAGCGTCCCCTCAACTGTACTTAAAGGGATGCCGGTTAGTTCCGGATTTATACCTATTGATAAAGAAGTAGCTCTTAGGGCGACTTCCTCGTTTAACGACAGCACAATGTCGCGCATATTATCAATGGTAGAGGAAGCTTCTTCAAGAAAATCCGACTCCGAGACTCTGCTCCGTAAGATCACTCGGTGGTATACACCTGCAGTTATAGCTTGTGCATTATTACTCTTCTTACTCCCTTATACCTTTGGGGCGCTATCTTCAAGCTTTTCTTTTGATTGGGCCACATGGCTTAAGCGTAGCCTTGTCTTATTGGTTTGTTCTTGCCCGTGCGCATTAGTGGTCAGCGTTCCGTTAAGCTATTTTATTGCTCTTGGAAATGCATCCAAATTAGGAGTTCTTTTCAAAGGTAGCCGATATTTGGACTCCTTAAGAAAAATGAATGTCATATTACTCGACAAGACCGGAACCGTAACTACCGGCAAGTTTCATGTGACATCCATTATACCGGCCTCGGAAATGGAATCAGCCGAAATACTCGGATTGGCCGCTTCGGTCGATGCTCATAGCGTCCATCCTCTGGCGACAGCCATTATTGATAAAGCGAAATCAATGGGCATCGATATTCCTGAAGCCACCGATGTGACCACAATACCCCATGGATTAAAAGGTAATGTAAATGGCGATAATGTTCTTGTGGGGTCAAGCAAACTCATGGCAGAAAATGGCATAACAGTTCATGACAGTGTATCTGATTTTTCAGAAGTATGTGTGTCGGTTAATGGCATGTATGTTGGAAAGATTCTTCTTACGGACACTATCAAAGATGGCATAGCTGACACTTTGTCATGTCTTCGTCGTATGGGCATCAGCAAAATAGGCATTTTGTCCGGTGACAGGGAAAATTCCGTGGCAAATGTAGCGAAGTTAATAGGTGCCGATTTTCATAAGTCTGAATTGCTGCCTGCTGAAAAGCATCAGATTGTCGATAACGTAAAATCACACGGACTAAAAGTAGTGTTTGTAGGCGACGGTATTAATGACGCCCCCTCGCTGGCGGCGGCAGATGTCGGCATTGCGATTGGGACAGGCGGCACTGACGTGGCAATGGAAAGTGCAGATGCAGTAATTACAGGCAATAATCTCAACAGGCTTGTTGATGCATTCCGTTTATCTAACAAGATTAAAAGAGTTGTTACCGAAAATGTTACTTTCGCCGTAGTCGTCAAGCTGATAGTAATGGTGCTGGGTGCGTTCGGCATAGCATCATTATGGGCCGCTGTTTTTGCCGACACCGGAATAACCGTCATAACCGTTTTATGGACGATGTTTTGTCTTAGAATGGACGACAGGAATAAATAAAATAGCGTATATTTGCGTCATGGACAGACAAAAATTTGAATTTAAAATGACAGCAGCGGACATTAGGCCAACGCCTGTCAGGACACTGATTTTAGGAGTATTGTCGGAGGCAAATAATCCGGTCTCATCACTTGACATTGAAATGAAACTTCTGACAGTTGATCGCTCGTCAATTACACGATCGCTTGCTCTATTTGTAGAAAAGGGTTTAGTGCATATTGTCGATGATGGCTCAGGGGCTTTGAAATATGAACCATGCAACATCGGCATTCACAATGGGCACTTGGATGATAGTCACCCGCATTTTCATTGTATAAAATGCGGAACAACCGTATGCCTTAACAACACACATATACCGGCTATAAATTTGCCGGAAGGATATATTCCCTTATCAGTAAACTATGTCATAAAGGGATTTTGTCCTCAGTGCTCATTCAGTGACCGCAAATAAGCAATCGAGCTTTATGAAGAAAGAGAGTAATCACAATCTAACACAAGGGATGTTCCCCATTACGGGAATGATGTGCGCCGTGTGCGCAGGAACGGTGGAGAAAGTCATAACCTCTATCCGCGGTGTAACCTATGCAGAAGTAAATCTGGCCTCAGCTACCGCATCAATCAAATGGAATCCGAAAGAAGTTTCTCCGGAACAGATAGCCCGAATGGTCAAAGAGGCCGGATATGAGATGATTGTTGCTGACGATGTGGCAAGAGCGGTAGAAAAGCAAGAGCAAGAAGAACTGAAAATTTACACTAATTTAAAAGTAAAGACTATACTGGCATGGTTGCTCACTCTCCCGATCATGTCTGTTTGTATGTTTCACATTCATATTCCTTTTGAAAATTATTTAATGGCCGTTCTCTCCTTGGCGGTTATGGTCGGATGTGGAAGCCGTTTTTATGTCAGAGGATGGCAAAGTCTGCGCGTCAGACGTCCAAGCATGGATACACTGGTAGCAATTTCTACTACCGTAAGCTATATATTTAGCCTGTTCAACACTTTCTACGGCTCATACTGGACTTCAAGCGGTCTTGAAGCAGGGCTATACTTCGAGGCTTCGGCTATGATAGTGGCATTTGTATTGACCGGAAAACTTATGGAGGCAAGAGCCAAAAGAAATACGGGCACCGCTTTAAAAGCCCTAATGTGTCTTCAGCCGGAAGAAGCCATCTTATGCACATCTGACGGAGAGAAGCGTAAAGTACCCATAACCGAATTACATTCGGGCGACATCGTGTTGGTTCGTCCCGGCGACAGAATCCCTGTTGACGGAATTGTTACAGACGGCTACTCGGCAATTGACGAAAGTATGTTGACCGGAGAACCATTGCCTATAGAAAAGAGTGTTGGCGACAAAGTAACCGCCGGTACCATCAATGGCCTCGGAAGTCTGACAATAAAATCGGCTAAAGTGGGAAGCGACACATTGCTGTCCGGTATCATTGAAAGTGTCCGCAGAGCTCAAGGGAGCAAGCCTCCGGTTCAACGCTTAGCCGATAAAATCAGCTCATATTTCGTTCCGGCGGTTATAGTAGTCGCAGTTTTGACATTCCTCGCATGGTGGCTGCTCGGTGGAGAATTTCGCATAGCGCTGCTTTCATCTGTTTCCGTTCTCGTAATCGCCTGTCCGTGCGCTCTCGGATTAGCTACCCCTACAGCAGTGATGGTGGGAATTGGCCGGGCGGCACAAAACCACATCTTAATCAAAGATGCCATTTCGCTTGAATTAATGGCGAAAACAAAAGTTATAGCCTTTGACAAGACCGGTACATTGACAGAAGGACATCCCAAAGTCATAAAGTCTGTGACTTTAGCATCAGACATGCTTTCTGACGAAGATAAAGGTGCAATACTTGGCCTTGAGGAACGTAGTGAGCACCCTCTTGCAGGAGCCATAGTTGCGTGGTGCCGAAAGTCTGACTGTTCGGCTATCCACCCGGATGAGTTTACTTATGAACCGGGATTAGGCATCAAAGGGCGATTCGGCACAACTGAATGGTGGGCAGGTTCAGTACGCATGGCAGAGAACCTTTGTGGCCCCTTAACCGCAGAAACATTAGAAATGATTGAACAATGGAGCAGTGAGGGAAGCGGAATAGTCATTGCCGGCAAAAACAATGCACCGGTAGTTGTTTTTAAGATCTCCGATATTTTAAGAGCCGAGGCTCCTGAAGTGGTAAATACTCTTAAACAGATGAATATATCTCCGGTACTCATAACCGGAGATTCCGAAAAAACAGCAAGATTTATTGCACGGAGTGTCGGTATCGATGATGTATATGCAGGGGCATTGCCTTCTGACAAACAAAGAATCGTGGCCGGCCTAAAGAGTTCTGACACAATAGTTGCAATGGTAGGCGACGGCATCAACGACTCACAGGCTCTGGCAGAAGCAGACATTTCAATCGCAATGGGGGGCGGCTCTGACATTGCTATGGATGTTGCGCAAGTGACTATTGCAGGAAACGATCTCACATCGCTGCCAAAAGCCATTCGGCTGTCAGCTGCCACAATTAAAATCATACGAGAAAATCTGTTCTGGGCATTTATATATAATGTGGTAGGAATTCCTTTGGCGGCAGGAGTGCTATATCCTGCATTCGGTATATTGCTGAATCCTATGTTTGCCTCGGCCGCAATGGCCATATCTTCCGTTTCCGTAGTATGTAATTCTCTACGACTCAACAAATTATAAACCTAATATACGTAAAAATTATGAAATTCAAGACAAATGCGAAATGCGCAGGATGCACCTCTGCCATATTATCGGCACTCGGTAGCATCGCTCCCGCTTCAGACTGGAAATTTGATCTTTCATCGGCTGACAAGACTCTTGTTTATGTAGGCTCTAAACCGGTGGACAAGAATCTCGTAATCAGTACCGTCGCAAAGGCCGGATTCAAAGCTGAACCACTCGACTGACAGCTCGAACAGATCATTTGCATTACGGCTCAAATCTGTTCTGTAAATAGCTTTGTTCTACTGAAAAATTGTTGAAGTAAATTAATTATTGCTTAAAGCAGTCACTTTGGCACAATTATTGTTATATCTATATAGCGATTAATTGTGCCAATGTCAGTTTTGTCAGTTGGCCATATTCAGAATGTTACTTTGAAAATAAAATTGGAGGATTAATAATATTGATGGATACAAATTTTTCAAATGAATTAAAATACGTGCTCGATCAAAGCCGCGTCGAAGCAACCAGACACAACAGCTCTCTGATTAAAGCAGAACACTTGTTGCTGGCCATAATGTCGCAGTCTGGAAGCCATGCGTTTAAAGCACTTCAGAAGTTGCTTGATGCTGACTCGATGTACCAGTTGCGCGACAGCCTTGACCGTAGTCTGTTCGAGCAGCCAAACTCGTCAAACGTGCTTGCAGTAAGCGATTTAGCTAACAGAATTATAAAACTTAGCGTTCTTGAGGCAAGGATGCTTAAAAGTAATGTCGTTGACTCAGAACACTTGTTGCTGGCAATTTTTCATAACAGTGAGGTTCAGAATCTCGACATTATGAGTATGTTCCGCGATGCCGGCATTACTTACGAGTCGCTTTACCGTCTGCTTGCCAACGTTACAGATGCACCGCAGATGGGAGCCTCATTCAGCGATGAAGAAGATGAAGAGGAAGAAGGCGAAGCTTTTAGTTCAAGCAGTCAATCGCAAGGTTCTTCGGCATCACGTCAGCCGTCGACAGGCCGACGCGGTAATGACACTCCCGTGCTTGACAAATTCGGAAATGACATGACTCGCGCAGCCGAAGAGGGTCGACTTGACCCTGTCATTGGCCGTGACGTGGAGATTGAGCGCCTGGCACAAATTCTAAGCCGTCGTAAAAAGAACAATCCCGTGCTTATAGGCGAACCCGGTGTCGGAAAATCGGCAATCGTTGAAGGCCTGGCACTTAGGATAGTTCAACGAAAAGTCTCACGAATACTTTTTGACAAACGAGTAATTTCGCTCGACATGGCTTCAATCGTTGCCGGAACCAAATACCGTGGTCAATTCGAGGAGCGCATTAAAAGTATTCTTAACGAACTGTCAAAAAATAAGGATGTGATTCTGTTCATCGACGAACTGCACACAATCGTTGGAGCCGGAAATGCCGCTGGATCAATGGATGCGGCCAACTTACTAAAACCGGCACTGGCGCGAGGAGAGATCCAGTGCATCGGAGCTACAACGCTTGACGAGTACAGAAAAAACATCGAAAAGGATGGGGCTTTGGAGCGTCGTTTCCAAAAAGTAATGGTCGAGCCTACATCGCCCGATGAAACCCTTGCCATACTTAATAATATTAAGGATAAGTATGAGGACCACCATAATGTGAATTACACGCCTGAAGCTCTTGAAGCATGTGTGAAGCTGACCGAAAGGTATGTTTCTGACCGTAACTTCCCGGACAAAGCCATCGATGCTATGGACGAAGCGGGCTCGAGAGTACATGTCACAAATATTGTGGTCCCAAAAGAAATAGAGGAGATTGAAGAACAAATCGCCGAGGCTAATGCCAATAAGCTGAAAGCGGCACAAGCCCAAAACTTTGAAAGCGCCGCTTCGTTCCGCGACAAGGAACACCAGCTCAAAAAGCGCCTTGATGAAGCCAAAGCTAAATGGGAAGAATCGCTGAACAATCAGCGCGAAACTGTCGACGAAGAAAAGGTGGCAGAAGTCGTGGCTATGATGACAGGCGTCCCTGTTCAGCGCATTGCACAAGCCGAAGGTATGCGTCTGCGCGAAATGGCGCCGAAACTGAAAAAAGCCATCATAGGCCAGGATCCGGCTATTGACAAAATTGTCAAAGCTATCCAGCGCAACCGTCTTGGACTCAAAGACCCGAATAAGCCGATAGGCACATTCATGTTCCTCGGACCAACCGGTGTCGGTAAAACTCACTTGGCAAAAAAACTTGCCGAATACATGTTTGACTCGGCCGATACTTTAATAAGAATCGACATGAGCGAATATATGGAAAAGTTTACCGTGTCGCGTCTTGTCGGCGCGCCTCCCGGATACGTCGGCTACGAAGAAGGCGGACAATTGACAGAAAAAGTGCGCACTCACCCCTACTCCATTGTGCTGCTCGACGAAATTGAAAAAGCGCATCCCGACGTGTTTAACATCCTGTTGCAGGTTCTTGACGAAGGTCGCTTGACTGACAGTCTCGGACGTAAAGTTGACTTTAAGAACACGATAATCATTATGACGTCGAATATTGGCTCGCGTCAGCTGAAAGATTTCGGTTCCGGTGTGGGATTCACCACAAAAGCCGTCGACAGGGAATATTCGCACGGAGTTATCCAGAAAGCTCTTAACAAAGCTTTTTCGCCGGAGTTTCTCAACCGAATAGACGACATTGTTATGTTTGAGTCGCTCGACAAAGAGGCAATCTTTAAGATTATCGACATAGAACTTGACGGATTCTACAAGAGAGTTGACGCGCTCGGATACAAGCTGACCATTTCTGAAGAAGCCAAGAACTTTGTTGCCTCGAAAGGCTACGACAGTCAGTTTGGTGCACGTCCGCTTAAGAGAGCGATTCAAAAATATCTCGAAGATGAACTTGCTGAAATGATTATAAACGCATCTGTCCAGCCTGGCAACCACATTCATGTTGACTACGACAAAGATGCCGATAAGATAGTCTCTACGATTACAGAAGACTAACCCTGCTTTTCTGACATAGACGAAGCATGGCCATGTCAAAATGAATTATCTGAAGAATAGCCGGAGATTGGTGCTACATGCCAATCCCCGGCTACACAATTTTGGGCTTCTTTCAGAAGCCTTTGAATTTTGACACACCGTCCCTTTACTTTTTTCATAGCGTATAATATCTTTAAGCAACCGATTAAAAATGCATATTTAGGATTATTTGTGAATATTTTATGTATAATTGCATTTTATATTCCATTTCCATTGCATATTAAAAACATTTATGTAAATTTGCGCCATAGAAAAACTATAGATCTAATTAACAAATTTGCACCTATTATATGGAATCCAAAAAATTCATCCTGCAGGAAAAAGACATCCCCACAGCATGGTACAACGTTATGGCAGAAATGCCGACAAAGCCACACCCGATGCTCAATCCGGGCACGAAACAGCCTCTTAAGTCGGAAGACCTCTACCCTCTCTTTTCTAAGGCCGCTTCCGACCAGGAATTCAACATGACCGATAAATGGATAGAGATACCGGAAGAGGTTCGTGACATGTACAAAATATGGCGTCCGACACCACTGGTAAGGGCTCGGGGTCTGGAAAAGGCTCTTGGAACGAATGCACATATTTATTTCAAGAACGAAAGCGTCAGCCCTGTCGGTTCGCACAAGCTTAATTCTGCAATTGCCCAAGCATATTATTGCAAAAACGAAGGCATTACAAATATTACTACCGAAACAGGTGCCGGTCAGTGGGGCGCGGCTCTGTCCCTGGCAGCGAAACATTTCGGGCTTGAACTTGCCGTATACATGGTTAAAGTGTCTTACAATCAGAAGCCATATCGTCGATCCATAATGGAGACATACGGAGCAGAAGTAATCGCCTCGCCGAGCATGTCAACAAAAGCCGGACGCAAGATTATCACCGACCACCCCAACTATCAGGGCTCGCTCGGTACGGCAATTTCCGAGGCTGTCGAACTGGCTATGTCTACCCCCAACTGCAAATATGTTCTCGGATCCGTTCTGAACCATGTAGCTCTCCATCAGACTGTCATCGGACTTGAAGCCGAAAAACAGATGGAGATGGCCGGCGAATATCCCGACGTTGTTATTGGATGCTTTGGCGGAGGCAGCAACTTTTCCGGCATATCATTCCCATTCCTGCGCCACAACTTCTCCGGCGAGCGTAAAAGTCGGTTCATTGCCGCCGAACCACAATCGTGCCCGAAGCTTACCAAAGGTGAATTGCGCTATGACTTTGGCGACGAGGCCGGATACACTCCTTTGATTCCGATGTACACACTTGGCCACAATTTTGCTCCGGCCAACATTCATGCCGGTGGACTGCGTTATCACGGAGCTGGCTCTGTGATTAGCCAATTGCGTTCTGACGGCATTATTGACGCAGTCGACATTCCACAGCTGGAGACGTTTGAAGCGGCCACTTTGTTTGCGCAGTCCGAAGGTATTATTCCGGCTCCTGAAAGTTCACACGCTATCGCCGCTGCCATCCGCGAGGCTCGCAAGGCTAACGAAGAGGGAACCGCCCCTGTTATTCTATTCAACCTGTCGGGACACGGGCTAATAGATATGTCGGCATACGACCAATATCTTGCAGGAGATTTAAGCAACTATGACGTTCCCGAATCAGAGATCAAAGCTAACACAGCAGATTTATACAAACTTGATTAACCGCCCTTCCTTTCATAAAGAATCATTCCAATAGGCTTTCAATAGCGACGGGGAACACATCTTCGGACATTTTCGAGAATGCGTTCCCCGTTTTTATTTATGCACTAAGGAAATAAATGTCTTGAGTAGGATAATGACTTGAATCAAAGTCTATTACAAGCCGATGTTTCCATATCAATTGCCATAGAATCCTGTCGACTTTTATCGTATCAATATGCGAAAGCGATTCCCACTGATACTCTTCGCCAGTCTGTCCTTCTACACGTCCGTCGTTCTGTGCTTGCGTCAATAAGTAGGCGCAAATGTCGCGAAATCCTACACCGTCATCCTGGGTTCTGACATAACTTAAAATCATTTCGCTTAGTTCATCATCGGAATACGTCATATTCAGTGCCGTCGTTCCAAGTTTAATCTTTGTCATAATATTATCGATTTAATAATTTCCACGTTTATAATAATATAACACCGACAAACCAATTAAAGTTAATTTCTACAGATACACGAAGCACTATATACCGGCAACCAATACCGCAAATTACGGATTTATAAGATTCTTCAGCCCCTTCCCGCCGTCTTCTACATAAAAACCGAGAGATATCGTACTTTTTCCCGCCATAGTTTGTTGTATTTATGATATATTTTTAATATATTTGCAAATAAACTATTTCAGATATGGTTACCGTAGTAAAAATAATTTGGTTCCTTGGTACGGTATTGTTTATAACTTTGGGTATTGTTGCCGGAATGTTTTGGACTTTCTTTTTCGCCGGGGTCTTGCCGTACACATTCTACTGCCTGTGTTTGGCCGGAGTCTCCAAGCCGTTTGACGAACGTGACAAAATTTTGGCCGATTTCAGAAAGAAAAATCCAAATCTTTTCAAAGACGACGATTAGCCTACCAACGACTCGAACCTGAGCTGTTTCCGCATATAACCCTATTACAGCACAGTAAACATTCGACTCGCAATTATTGGAACCGTTCTCAAAATCAAATTTCATCACCTTTTTTGGATATAGTTTTGATTTATGAATAATTTTGCGTAAATTTAAGGAAACTTTTAAGTCAGCGCATGAAAATCCGGAAGATTATACATACAACGTTGAGTACGGTGGTGGCTCTCGCCCTCGGGGCTTCCGCATGGCTTTCCGCCTCTGCCTCCACTGCGCTGGATCCCGACAGCATCGCCGCGAGGCTTGACCGCCAAAGGTGGATTTATCCCCAGGAGAAGGTGCACGTCACAACAGACCAAGCGCGATACGTGGCCGGCGACACCGTGTGGCTCCGGGCTTGGGTGGTCGACGCCGCATCGCACGAGCAGGTGGCCGCGAGCCGGTATGTCTACATAGAACTGGCCGACCCGTTCGGAAATGTCGTCGACCGGGTAAAGATCCGGGAGCAGGACGGCAGGTTCCCGGGACACTTACCTCTCAACCCCGACCTCGCCGAGGGCGACTATACCCTTTCGGCTTACACCGCATTCATGGAGGGTCCGGGTAACGACTTCTTCTTCCGAAAGAAGCTTGGAGTGGTCAGCCCGTACGCCGCCGATGTCAGCCCCGAAATAAGTTTCGACAACGATAACGGACGGCTGGCATTAACTGCCTCTCTGCGCGACAACGGAGGCTCTCGGCACTGGTACGAATCACTTTCCGTCACATCGAAGGACGGTAGGGTCAGAGAGTGGCGCAAAAGCGACAGGCCGAGAAGGGTCGCTCTGTCGGAAGAGGACATCCGAACCGGGACAGTACTGCTTCAGGTAGACAACTACCGTAAATTCATCACCCTGCCCGCGGACGAAGGCGAATTCGACATATCATTCCATCCCGAAGGTGGCTATTTCATTCCTGGAACAGCCTGTCGCGTAGGGATAAAGGCAATCGACTCTGCTGGAAGAGGTATCGACATCAAGGGGACGTTGCTCGACTCCGCCGGTGCCGTCGTCGACTCATTCCACACCGTACACCGGGGCATGGGAGAGCTCTCGTTCGTGCCTTCGGCCGGAGCCGGATTCCGCGTGATAGCCGGAGGACGAGAATTCGCACTGCCTGACGCAAGAGCCGATGCCTGTGCCCTGCACGTCGACAACAGCCGCGCTTCCGCTGTAACCGCTACCGCCGTAGGGAATTTACCCGCAGGGGCATTCATGGTAGTGCAGAACCGAGGAAGAGCTGTATATGCCGGTTCCGTAGCGAAAGACATCCCCGTCATAATCCCCAGAAAATTCCTCGGCGAGGGAATAGTGCAGTTTCTGCTCCTCGATCCTGAAGGAAGACCGTTGTCCGAAAGGCTCGCCTTCAACCGAGGAGAGGATTTGCCCACTCCATCGGCTTTCGTCAGCGACTCGGCCGGAGAAAAAAGTCTCGTCGTTGAGTTCCCCGAGGAGATGATCGGAGCCGACGTGGCAATCGCGGTAATAGACGCTTCGGTGGCCGAAGCCGACTCGGCGGTCACGATACAGTCGCAGCTTCTCCTGCAGGGTGACCTCCGCGGTCACGTCGAGGATGCCGGTTGGTACTTCCGAAATCGCGGACGAGCCGTCGACATGGCTCTCGACGCGCTGATGATGACCCAGGGATGGCGAAGATACGACATACCGGCGGTCGCTTCCGGACAATTCGCCGAACCGCAGTCGGCCATCGAGGCAGGCCCTGAAATTACCGGCGTGGTTAAGTCGCGCTGGCGCGGGAAGCCAATGGAAGGTGCCACCGTGAACATTCTCGCTCCGTCGATCGACTACGCAGGCATCGCCGTTACCGACAGCGAGGGGCGATTCGCCGTCGCCGACGTCGACTTCCCCGAAGACACCAAGTTCGTCGTGCAGGCGCTGAACCCAAAGGGCGACAACGAGCACAACTTCGAGGTCGACGAACAGTCATTTCCTGTTTCGTCGCCACTCGCGCCCGAACCGGGCGTAGACACCTCCGGACTGCAGAACCGCGAAGACCGCGACATCGACTACTCATGGCGAGTCAGCCACATAAATGGGCAGATGAGCGTCACACTCGGCGAAATAACCGTCAAAAGACACAAACGGAGCGAACCGGAGGACATCTACGAAATCCTCGCCTCAAAGACATTCACTGCCGAACAGCTCGAAAAGGACCACGTCACTTCCTACGAGGAAGCTCTCCGAAAAATACCGGGATTAATTATATCTAACGGAAATGTTACTTTCAGGAAGCGTAACGTAGGCTTCCGTGTAGATGAATTTCCCTGGTCATCAAGTACCGATGACCAAAGCACTCAGTTAGGATCTTCAAGACAGACATCGCAAGAACTTAATATCGACAAATATGGCAACACCCTTAGTTCTAAAAGTTTTGCTTCGATAAATAGAAAAATAGCACAGAATCGCAACGTATCTTTGGGAATGCAACTATCAAGTTCTATTGGTGGAAAACTTGGAGAATTCTCGGCAAATTATCCTTTCGACATCATATCCAAAATTCAATTCATACATCCAAGTGAGAGCGTTGTATTTGGGAATTATCCAGGAGGGATACTCCGATTCACAACAAAAACAGGTGAAGAGTTAAAGCATGCGCCATCAATATTTTTACAAATAATTTCACCGCTGGGCTATCAAAAGCCACAAGAATTTTATGTTCCAAAATATACCTTTAACGAACCGCTAACCGAAACACGAAGCACCTTATACTGGCAACCAATTCATCAAATTACGGATAACCGAACAATTCTCAAACTGCCAAAACTCAGTAACTATATATTGATTGTTGAGGGGTTTTCTCCTAATGGAAAAATCATAAGAACTGATCGAAAGATTGGATTAAACCATTAATTTGACTCCCATATCTATGAGGATAAACTCACAACCCACATGAATACATGTTCAATCAGTACAATCTTTTGATTCCATACATATATCAACAGATTCCTCACAACTGGCATCGGTTAATAAGCACACACATTCACTTTCCACTTCGTAATTACTGATAGCCAAACAATCATTATCACATTCTGTATATATCTCTGTTACAGCACAGTAATCTTTCGACTCACAATTATTAAAAGAACCCACGCAATTTATATTATCACTTTCTGGAGCACAGCACAGGTCTCCTTTTGATACGGTGTCAGCGCAACCATCAACAGTATTAACACAATCCTTTAGCGTTGGACAATCGCAAACAGATTGTCCTGTATCTACTGTACAATCTATTGCCAATGTACATGTTACACATCCATAATTCTCATCCGTGCACACGGTTGCTGCTCGTTCTTGTGAATTAGAATTAGCCGATGAGTTATTACCAACTCTTTTGGGATTCACTTCCAAGTCTTTTGGATTAATCTTCTTCATAGTTATACAATTAAATTAGCTATTTGCCGATATAAACAACCAATCCACACGAATAGTTTAATTATTGATTGAAAAACATTTCGATACATTAATTTTCCGAACACAAACAAGATATTTAACGTTATACAATTATCACCCATTAAACTCAACTATTTTTATGAACGAGGAAACCATTCTTAACAGCATAGCGTCGCAAATCGAAAGATGGCTTGATGCAAAATCGGCATTGACTTGCGGACTCCTCGGAGGAGATTTAGGCAAAATCATTTACCTATATCTTTATTCGAAAAGAGATCCAATATGGACAGATTCAGCAAACAGATTGCTCGATAAACTATTGCATACCTACCGCAGAAATCCTTTAATTATGAGTTATTGCAACGGACTTGCAGGATTTGGTATAGGACTCCAAATTTTAGAAACCGAAGGATTTATCTCTGGAGTGAGCGATCATCTATATGAATTCGACAATGTATTAACTTCTGCTCTCAGCGTATATTTAAAAGAAGACAATATAGATTTCTTACATGGTGCCACCGGACTCGGATTCTACTTTCTATCACGAGCAAATCGAGGTATCGGTCAAAGCCCTAATCGGCTAACACGCCTTATTGACTATCTTTGGGAAAATGCCATTTGGGGGACAGATCTCCAAGGGAAAGAAACCGTTACATGGATTTTTGATCGAAAAACTGCCATTAAGAAATATAACCTATCCTTGTCTCACGGTATGTCAAGCATAGCAATCCTACTGTCACGTATAATTACGGAAAAAGTAAATGTCTCTGAAAATACAGCGGAGAAAATCCACCAAATTCTGCATGGCGTTAAAAACTATATTCTAAATCAAGCATTAGATCCAAATGTTTACGGAAGTATGTTTCCAACATTTCCAATAAACGAGCGGATAGGAATCCGTAAGAGCAGGCTTGCATGGTGCTATGGAGATTTAGGTATATTGTTCGCATTAATAAGCATAAGTAAGGCAATCGACGACAATTACACTTACACCTTCGCCATCGAATCGGCTAAATGGGAAGCAAATAAGAGAAGATCGCCAATTGAAAATATGGTATACGATGCTTGTATATGCCACGGTGCATCCGGTATAGCACAAGCATTCATAGCACTTGATTCAATTGAACCTAAAATGGCATTTAAAAAGGCATTTGAATATTGGCGGGCAGTGACATTAAAAATGTGTACTACTATCAACGGAAATTTATATTTTCGCAACTTTGATGTAGCAAACAAGAAATGGAGAATATCAAATTCATTTCTTGAGGGGAACTCCGGGGTGGGCACCATGATATGTGGGGCATACAACGTTCTGAACGAGATACTGCTATACAAATCTTAATTCAAGCAATTATTTATGATTGTCAAGTATGAACTTATGGGAAAAGCAGTGGTGAGACTACCTGCAAATTCTTTTCAAAATTTAACTCACATCCTTAATGCAGAGGAAAATTTTCATGCATTTATTAATGATGAATCATTTAAAGAGGGAGTATTTTATGCATCGCCGGATTTATACTACGAACTTGAAAAATATATCGGTGGCAGACTTTCGGATAAAGATTCTCAGAGGCTTCTTAATTCTTTAGCAAAATATGCAGAACGGATGGCAACGAGATGCACCCCCTTCGCCACTTTTGCAGGTTGCGGAGTAGTAGACATAAACGAGGACTGCAAATTGAATTTCAAAAAAAAATTTAAACACCATTTTCGCTATGACATGAAATTTTTATGTACGATTGTCGAAAAACTTTTGAGTAACGACATTTCCTTATATAAATCGATGTCATACATTAAAAATCCCACATTAGTTCCTATCGGCAACAAGTTTTCATATAGTAAACAATCAAGCTCAACAGGAATCCAGGAAATGGAAATTAAATCTACACCTATCTTGAGATCAATCATAAAAATAGCAAATAAAAATATGGAATTTGAGTGCCTCAACTCTTCAATTGCAAATTTGGGGTAT
>CAZIXM010000013.1:0-69381 GCA_964543345.1 uncultured Muribaculum sp.
TTAAGGTTGTATCTTGGTATGACAACGAAATCGGCTACTCTAACAAGGTGCTCGACCTCATCGCTCACATGAAGAAAGTAAACGGTTAATCAATCCGGATTTTTTCATACATTAAAAATAATTTAGAAGGGGGTGTGTCGTAATGAAGTTTTACGGCACACCCTCTTTCTGTTACGGGTATTTCCGCGACAAGTAAACCATCTTTGCTCCCTGTGCGTTTTAGTTAAAATATTAACATATCCAAAAACCGATATACGACTTATTATGCACATGGCAGACGCATTGGTCTCACCCGCCGTGGCGGGAGTGGCCGGAGCCGCGGCTATAGGACTGCTTGCAGTGGCCGCCAAAAAGGTTAAATCAGAAGCGAATGACAGCATGATTCCGCTGATGGGGGTCATGGGAGCGTTCATTTTTGCCGCACAGATGATAAACTTCTCCATCCCTGGAACCGGTTCGAGCGGACATATCGTGGGAGGTGTACTCTTAGGTGCCATACTCGGCCCGTGGGCGGCTTTTCTCACCCTGACATCAGTACTGGTGGTTCAATGCCTTATCTTCGCCGACGGCGGCTTGATGGCACTCGGGTGCAACATCATCAACATGGGCGCGCTGAGCACGCTCGTGGCATATCCGCTCATATATAGGCCCATCGCCGGACATGAAGCATCGACTTGGCGCATAATCGCAGGAGCCGTGGCGGCGAGCGTAGCAGGGCTTGAACTGGGCGCTCTGTTCGTGACGATAGAGACTGAATTGTCAGGGGTGACGGCTCTTCCTTGGAAAGAATTTTTGCTCTTGATGTGCTCCATCCATCTGTTCATAGGGCTGGGAGAAGGACTCGCAACGGGTGCCGTGCTCTACTTTGTAAAATCATATAAGCCCGATATGCTTATATCTTACCGCAACGCCGACCGTAACGTTTCGTCAGGGAAAAGCTACCGCAAAGCGGCATTGATATTCATCTGTGGTGCATTGTTGCTCGGAGGCCTGTTTACATGGATAGCTTCGTCAGATCCCGACGGCCTCGAATGGTCAATACAGTCAATAACCGGCTCTACCGACCTTGCCACATCAAGTGCTGTGGCCAATGCGTTCGAGCAGGTTCAGTCATCTACCTCATTTTTGCCCGATTACGCAAGCACTTGGTCAGGCGTGATAGGATGCGCCATTGTGGTGACAATCGTCTGGATTATGTCGAGCTTGCTCATCCGCCGCAAACCGACCCCTAAAAATATCCAACCATAAACCTCTGGTATGACAGCCATCGAACGCGCGCTATATGAACTAAACGAGATTGACGGCTATGCCGCCGGCGAAAGCCTCATGCATCGGCTCGACCCGAGGGCTAAGACCGTCGTCACTATCCTTTATATCGCAGTAGTCCTCTCGTTTCGCCTCGATTCGCTGACCGGAATCCTGTTTATGTGGATATTTCCCATCATATTCAGCGCTATGGGGGGCATCAGCTATAACCGCGTGTTCGTCAAGTCGCTCTACGTGCTCCCGTTCATCATGTTTATCGGCATCTTCAATCCGCTGCTCGACCACAGGCCGGCCCTGACGGCCGGCGGAATCAGCGTCAGCGTCGGCTGGATTGAGTTCTTTTCGGTGACGCTTCGCGGACTCCTTGCCGTGCAGGCATCCCTTATACTCGTAATGACCTCCGGATTTATGAAGATATGCCATGGACTTGGACGAATGGGAATGCCGTCAATATTAACCACGCAGCTGTTAATGGTCTACCGCTACATGTCAGTGTTGCTCCAAGAGGCGGCGAGCATGGACAATGCCAGACGGTCAAGAGGCTACGGCAAACGTCACTATAGCCTGAGACTTTGGGGTATCTTCATCGGGCAACTGCTTGTCCGTACCGTCGCACGCGCCGGCCGCATCCATCAGGCCATGTTGTCGAGAGGGTTTGACGGCAGAGCGGCCATAAGAACACGCCTGCAATGGACCTTCTCCGACACGCTCTTCCTGCTTATCTGCGCCACAGTGTTCATAGCCGCGCGCTTTACCGACTTCTCTCATCTGTTTAATCTGTTAATCAATCGACAATGAGCCACCATTATGTAAAATTCAGCCATGTCAGCTATACCTACCCAAATGGCTATCGCGCACTTGACGACGTGTCGCTGCTCATCACACACGGCGAAAAAGTAGCCGTAATCGGATCAAACGGCGCAGGAAAGTCAACTTTGATTCTGCACACCAACGGACTGCTCTCAGCCAGCGAAGGCGAAGTGATTATAGGCGATATCCCGATCACTCCGAAAACGTTGCCGCGGATACGCCAGACAGTCGGACTCGTATTTCAAGATCCCGACGACCAGCTGTTCATGCCCACGGTGGCCGACGACGTGGCCTTCGGCCCCATTAACATGAAGCTGCCCGACAACGAAGTGGATCGTCGCGTAGAAATGGCCTTGAAAGCCGTCGGCGCATACGAGTTGAAGGACCGCCCGAGCTATCAGCTGTCGGGTGGACAAAAGCGTAGCGTAGCCATCGCCACCGTACTGTCAATGGAGCCGGACATACTCGTTATGGACGAACCCTCAAGCAATCTCGACCCACACGCACGCAGGCTCCTAATCGGGCAGGTAGAAGCATTCAGCCACACTTGCATAATAGCCACTCACGACCTCGACATGGCACGTCAGCTTTGCCCGCGCACCATAGTCATGTCGCGAGGACGCATATTGGCCGACGGCCCGACCCCCGACATCCTGTCAGACCGCGAGCTGCTCGACCGCGCCTCTCTGCTCTGACACACTTCCCACACAAGATCGGTACCGACCGATCCACCAACCTCTTTTCCAGCTATAAATCACTGAAAAATACCGTTATATTTCACGGGAAAACTCGTCTTGTCAAATATTTGGCTTATATTTGCAAAACCATTTCGATAGTCCACTCAAAATAGCCGATAGTCCACCTGTCTGTATTTGCATGATTTTATCTTTGCACCGGATAATAAATTTATATGCATGACAAACAGACGCGATTTCCTTAAAAAATGCGCATGTGCCGCTTGCTTTTTGGGCATGGGTTCAATGTTGCATATTGCGGCCGGAGAAACACAGAAGCCAGATAGCAACGGACAAGGTGCAGATGAAGCAACTAAAAATGAAATATTCGCCTTACAGTGGATCACAGAATTGCTCGAATCTTTAGATGAGCAACAATTGTCAGATTCTCAGCTGAGAGCAATTGTCAAAAAAGCCTCTCAGGCGCATCACGACATGTTGAATGTCCCCGAAATGGTAAAGCCGTATGTGGGAAAGCCAAATGAATTCATAGAATTTCTTAAAGGCTCGTGGGGATGGATTATCACAGATAATATCTCTGAAAGGCAACTAATTATAGATGAGAACAAGCCATTCTGCGTGTGCCCGCTTTTGAAGTATAGCAAGAAGAAACTGTTTCCCGTACTCTGCTATTGTTCAGAGGGCTTCGCCGAGAAAATGTTTTCTGCAGTATATCAAAGGCCTATTGCAGTCAGAATCGGTGCATCCGTTCAGCGAGGCGACCCTTCGTGCAAATACATTATCAACTACTAATTTCCGAGAGAAATCTATTCCCGAATGCGACATGGAGGTTCAACACCGACATGGAGGTGTTTTTGAGGTCAGTAGGCTCCTCCTTAGAATAACCGAATAAGGGCTCTTGCCGCATAAATACGCATACGAATACGCATACGAATACGCATATTTTTCGACATCCGGAAGTTTTTATTTCAGGAAAGAAGATTGGTATAAAGATTTTTTTGTACCTTTGCAGTCGCAAATTTTCACAAATTTAATTTTAAGTTTAACATGAATCATTACGAAACCGTTTTCATTTTAACTCCCGTTTTGTCTGATGCTCAGATGAAGGAAGCGGTAGACAAGTTCAAGGCAGTCATCACCGGCGCCAACGGAACTATTGTCAACGAAGAAAACTGGGGCCTGCGCAAGCTTGCTTACCCCATCCAGAAAAAGTCAACCGGCTTCTACACCCTGCTTGAGTTCGATGCCGAATCCGACGTAATCAAAAAGCTTGAGACCCAGTTCCGCCGTGACGAACGCGTAATTCGCTTCCTCACATTCCGTCTCGACAAGTACGCTGCAGAATACGCCGTTAAACGTCGTAACCTCAGAGGCCAAAAACAAACCGTAACCCAAGAAGCAGAAGTAAAGGAGGACTAAATTATGGCACAAACTCAATCAGAAATCCGCTATCTCACTCCGCTGTCAGTGGACGTTAAGAAGAAAAAATATTGTCGTTTCAAGAGAAGCGGCATCAAGTATATTGACTACAAAGATTCCGAATTCCTCAAGAAGTTCCTCAACGAGCAGGGCAAAATTCTTCCCCGCCGCATCACCGGAACTTCCCTCAAGTTCCAGCGCCGCGTTGCCCAGGCCGTTAAGCGTGCCCGCCACCTGGCTCTGCTCCCCTACGTGACCGACTTGATGAAATAATTACACCTTTAGCAGACAATATACATTATGAAAATAATTCTCAAAGAAGACATGCCGGGCCTTGGATACAAGGACGATGTTGTTGAAGTAAAGAACGGTTATGGCCGCAACTACCTCATCCCTCAGGGTAAGGCTGTCATCGCCACTGAATCGGCGCTGAAGGTTCTTGCCGAAAATCAGCGTCAGCGCGCGCACAAGCTCGCAAAAATAAAGGCCGATGCCGAAGCACTTGCCGCCGCTCTCGAAGGAGTTAGCCTCACTATCGGAGCCAAGACAAGCGCCACCGGCACTATCTTCGGTTCTGTAAACGCCATCCAGATTGCCGAAGCTCTCGAGAAACTCGGACATAACATCGACCGCAAGGTCATCGTCCTCAAGGAAAGCGTCAAGGAAGTAGGCAACTACACCTGCGTCCTCAACCTCCACAAAGAGGTTGCAGTCGAAATTCCTTTCGAGGTCGTAGCTGAATAATTACAGAAAGAATCATATCCCGACTGAGGCGCGCAACAATGCGCGCCTCAGTCTTTTTTTTACGCATTTGGCAAAAACATTTTTTAACAATCTCTCGATTAAATGTATGTCTATATTTCGTATCTTAGCCGATAGATATTATGGTTTGGTACGACATCATATTACTTGCCGCATACGGCGGCGCAATTATCAGCTTGATCGCCGTAGTGCTGTCAGAGAATCGTAATCCGGTCAAATCGTTGGCCTGGGTGACGGTGCTCCTTATGGTGCCCGTATTCGGAGTGGTGCTGTACATATTCTTCGGACGCAGTCTGAAAAACACGCGCATGATCACCCGGCGAAACCGACGCCGACTTCGCCGGCATGAATATTTCAAACCGGTCGACATAAACCGCCTGCCGATGAGCACCGCAAGCCGCCTACAGATAAAACTGGCTCAAACCCTTTCCGGAGCTATATTCTATCCCGGCAACAAAGTAGATATATTTACCGACGGACGCTCAAAGTTTGACGCTTTGCTCTCTGACCTACGCGCAGCGGACACCTACATACACCTCCAATACTACATATTCAAAGATGACACCATCGGCAATCAAGTGGCCGACATACTCGTCGACAAAGCGCGTGCCGGAGTAAAAGTGCGTGTAATCTACGACCATATCGGGTCGCTCCACACCTCCGGTAAATTTTTCAAGCGAATGAAGGACGCAGGCGTCGAGGCCTACCCCTTCTTCAGGGTGACTTTCCCCCACTTCGCCACACGCGTCAATTGGCGTAACCACCGCAAGATAGTGGTCATTGACGGCACAATCGGCTACATCGGGGGAATGAACATTGCCGACCGATATATCGACGGGACCGGCACCGGAATATGGCGCGACACGCATCTGCGCATACAAGGTCCGGCAGTCGGAGCCCTTCAGTATGCATTTGCAGTCGACTGGAGCTTTATGGGGCAGCCACTTCTCGAAGAAAAGACAGCCCTGCTTCAAGTAAAAGGGGCTTACACGGGGGGCATCCAGCTGCTTACAAGCGGCCCTACAAGCCAGTGGAGCAACATAGCCATGCTCTACCACAAGGCCATAGCTAACGCATCAAAGCGCGTATTCATCCAGACTCCCTATTTTCTGCCCACCGAAGGGCTGCTCAGGGCTCTTCAGGCCGTGGCACTGTCGAAAGTAGATGTCAGAATAATGATTCCGGCAAGAAGCGACTCCACCGTTCTAACCAACGCATCATTTTCGTATATCCAAAGTTGCCTTAGAGCCGGCATAAAGGTCTATCTCTACGAAGCCGGTATGCTCCACGCCAAGACGGTCATAGTAGACGACGAACTCGTCTCAGTTGGGTCGAGCAACTTCGACTTCCGCAGTTTTGAGCATAACTTCGAGAGCAACCTATTCATTTATTCGCGGGAGGTCAACGAACGCATGGCCGAGATCTTTTTTGAGGATCTGAAACAGAGCACCCGCATAAGTTCGGCGCGATGGCGCAGAAGGCCGAAATGGCAGAAGGCAAAAGAGTCAATGGTGCGCCTTCTTAGCCCCGTGCTGTGAGATGATTGGGCTTTTTTAAGCGTTATTAACCATTTTAAACCCTCGCTCACTAAAATTCTGTTTTAAAATTATTCCCGTCTGAGATATTTATCGTAATTTTGTAAAAATTTGGAATAATGGCGAGCGATTTACAGCAGACACTTGAACGCCTCAACCGCAAAGCATTGAATCTGACAGAACGCTATCAGACTGTGCTCCATGAGAAGCAAGTGGCGCTGTCGCGGATTGCCGAGCTTGAGACGCTGATCCTGACGCTACGCGGACGCGTAGAGACCCTGGAACGCCAGGTAGAGTACTTGTCAGTGGTCACGACGGCATTCCCTTCAAGGGAAGAAATGGAGCGAAGCAAAGCCAGACTTTCCGAATTAGTGCGGGAAATCGACAAATGCATCTCCGATTTAACCGAATGATGCAATGAAAGATAAACTGGATATTACCATAAAAGTTGCCGACCTTGCCCCCTTGGGCATGTCAGTGACGCTAAAAGGCGAGGAGGACATACGTCTGGCTGAATACTATGTCAATATGGCATGGAAGAAGTGGATGCAGACCAAGCGCGCCGACCAAGAATCAAAGGACATCCTCGGGATGGTGGCCATACACTTCACAAAGCTCTATATCCAAGAGTTGCGGAAGAATGAAAGCGCATCAAGGATGCTCGGCGATTTTGAAAAAAAACTCGACGAACTGCTTAACGGCATAAGTTGACGACATAAAAGCTCCGGCAATACGTCCGGAACAACGAGAGTATTAACCGCACTACGACCGACCCGACAAAGGCTTTACCAGTAAAGCCTTTGCCAACCGACGGCCGATAGTGCTATTTTTTTAACACAACATATTTTATTTCATTAATTTAATAACATATCATGACTACACCTATCATCGCAATTGTAGTGGGTATAATAGCGGCGGTCGCAGCCGCGCTCATAACCGTCATGGTTCAGAGATCGTCGGCAAGAAGCCAGGCGAAGACCATCATAGAGGAGGCGCATAAAGATGCTGAAATGCTCAAACAGGAAAAACTCCTTAAGGCCAAGGAAGAAGAGCTCCAGATAAAGGCAGACGCCGAAAAAGCCGCCAACCAGCGCATGTCAAAAGTACAGCAGATGGAAGCCAAGCTCAAGCAACGCGAACTACAGCTAAACCAGCAACAAGGCGACATAGCCCGCAAACGCAACGAAAACGAAGCGTTTAAGGCCAATCTTGATGCCCAGGCTTCTGTTCTCGAGAGCCAAAAGGCCGAACTTGACCGCCTAACAAAGTCTGCACAAGACACATTGGAACACATCTCCGGACTCTCGGCCGAAGAAGCCAAAGAAAAGCTCATCGAATCGCTCCGCGACGAGGCCAAGACTGCCGCCGCAAGCTACATCAACGACATCATGGACGAAGCGAAACTCACGGCCAACAAAGAGGCAAAGCGCATCGTAGTCCAGTCAATACAGCGAGTGGCCACTGAGACAGCCATCGAAAATTCCGTCACCGTGTTCCACATCGACTCCGACGAGATTAAAGGCCGCATAATCGGCCGCGAAGGCCGCAACATCCGCGCATTAGAGGCCGCTACCGGTATCGAAATCATAGTCGACGACACTCCCGAAGCCATCGTGCTGTCAGGCTTCGACCCCGTCCGCCGCGAAATTGCCCGCCTGGCCCTTCACCAACTCGTAGCCGACGGCCGCATCCATCCTGCCCGCATCGAGGAGGTCGTGGCCAAAGTCCGCAAGCAGATAGAGGAAGAGATTGTCGAGACCGGCAAACGCACCGCCATTGACCTCGGCATACACGGACTGCATCACGACTTGATTCGCATGGTGGGCAAGATGAAATACCGCTCAAGCTACGGACAAAACCTCCTTCAGCACTCGCGCGAGACGGCAAACCTCTGTGCCATCATGGCATCCGAATTGGGTCTGAACCCGAAGAAAGCACGCCGCGCCGGACTGCTCCACGACATAGGCAAAGTGCCCGACGAAGAGCCCGAATTGCCACACGCACTGCTCGGAATGAAGCTCGCCGAAAAGTATAAGGAAAAACCCGAAATATGCAACGCCATCGGCGCACACCACGATGAAGTAGAGCAGACCACCCTGTTGGCTCCGATAGTGCAAGTCTGCGATGCAATTTCCGGGGCACGTCCGGGCGCACGCCGCGAAATCGTCGAAGCATATATCAAGCGCCTTAACGACCTCGAACAGTTGGCAATGTCATATCCGGGCGTAATAAAGACATACGCCATCCAAGCCGGACGCGAACTCCGCGTCATTGTCGGAGCTGACAAAATCGACGACGTTGAGACCGAAAAGCTATCTGCCGAAATAGCAAAGCGCATCCAGGACGAAATGACATACCCCGGGCAGGTGAAAATCACCGTCATCCGTGAGACACGTTCAGTAAGCTTCGCAAAGTAACTACCTTTAGCCTAAGAGCTTGTTAAAAAACGAACTTTAAGAAAAGTATGTCAGACGAAATAAATGGCATCCCCGACTCGACCGAACCCAAAAGCCTGCCTCAGGATTCCTGCGGCAAGTGCGACGGCAAGTGCGGACGGTGCAACAATTGCAGTCATCCCCGCGGCAAGCTGCACTGCTACGATTGGCTCAGCGACATTCCCGGCGGATTTGCCGACTTCGACATCGTGGAGGTGCAGTTCAAGAACACCCGCAAGGGGTTCTATAAGAACAGCACCAACCTGCCTCTTGCCATCGGCGACATGGTTGCCGTCGAAGCGTCGCCCGGCCACGACATCGGCCAGGTCACATTGACCGGGCGATTGGTGAAGCTTCAAATGAAGAAGGCCAATATACGTCCCGAGACGGAGATTAAGAGGATATTCAGAAAAGCGCGCCCGAACGACTTGCAAAAATATGAAGAAGCCAAGGCGCGCGAAAACGACACGATGATTAAGTCGCGCAAGATAGCGGAAAGTCTTGGACTTAACATGAAAATCGGCGACGTGGAGTATCAAGGCGACGGAAACAAGGCCATATTCTACTACATTGCCGACGAGCGAGTAGACTTCCGAAAGTTGATCAAAGTGCTTGCCGAGACTTTCAAGGTCAGAATCGAGATGAAGCAGATCGGTGCGCGCCAGGAAGCCGGACGCATCGGCGGAATCGGCCCGTGCGGCCGCCCGCTCTGTTGCTCAAGCTGGATGACCAACTTCATATCAGTGGCCACAAGCGCGGCCAGGTTCCAGGACATTTCGCTTAATCCGCAAAAGCTTGCCGGCCAATGCGCCAAGCTGAAATGCTGCCTCAATTTTGAAGTCGATGCCTACGTGGAAAGCGTCAAAAAGATGCCGGCGCGCGACATCACCCTTGAGACCGTCGACGGAACGTTCTACCACTTTAAGACGGACATTTTCAAGCGCGAAATAACGTACTCGACCGACAAGTCAGTGCCGGCAAACCTCGTTACTATCGATGCCGAGCGCGCATTTGAGGTTATCGCGATGAATAAGCGCGGAGAAAAACCGGAGAAACTCTCTACCGAGGCTGACTCAAAAGAAAAGCCTAAACGGGAATTTGTCGACCTTGTGGGCCAAGACGAAGTCACCCGCTTCGACAAGGCAAAGAAAAAGCGCAAGAAAAACTCTCAAAACGGAGGCCAGAAATCCCAGGGAGGAAAACCTCGTCAGGAAGCGGGACCCGTCATCGAACAAAAACCACGTCTTCAGCCCGAAGGAACGGCTCCCAAAAGGCCGGAAAAGCCACGCCAGCCACGCAACGACAATAAGGACGGCCAACAGCGACCGTCAGGACAAAACCAACGTCAGCGCAACCCACAGGACAAACCGCGTCAGGGAGGCGGTCAAGAACGCCCAAGGCCGAGACGAGACGACAGCAATAAACCGACAAACGGACCACGAAACGATGCGTAAATTCACGTTAAAACTATTAGTCTATACAATAATCTCATTGTGCGCTTACTCCTGTTCAGTGGCGCACAATGATTTTAGCAACTTCAAGAATCTGCCTTCGGACGGGTGGGCCTACAACGACACTCTTGTCTTCATGCCGGTGATTCCCGACACAACCGCCACAGGCTACCTGATTCTCTCCATAAGGCACGACAACGAATATCCTTACAGCAACCTATGGATCGAAGTACGCTCGACGCTATCCGACAGCACAGAGCGCGCCGACACGGTCAATTTTCTGCTCGCAAACCCTTACGGACGATGGTACGGTCAAGGATTCGGCGCAAGTTACCAAATCTCCGACACCATCAGCCGACCTATAACTTTGACCGACAGCCTGCCCGTCAAAGTAAGGCATATAATGAGAACCGACACCGTCAGAAACATTGAACAATTGGGGGTGACGTTCGTTTCTATTGACGAAATCAACAGATAATCACTCTCTAAACGAACCTCTATTATGGAACTTCATGCATATACCCCGGCCGAAGAGATCGAGCTGCGAATCAAACGCATACGTACGCATATTGCAAAAGCGGGACTTGACGGCATACTCATCTCGTCAAATGCCAATATATATTATCTGACCGGCCGCGTATTTAGCGGCTTCGTGTATATTCCGGCTGAAGGAGAGACACTGTACCTGATTCGCCGTCCCAACGATATTGAGGGAGAGGGAGCCGTGCGCATACGCAAACCGGAGGATATAGTGGAAGTGTTGGCAGAAAAAGGGATGCCGACCCCCAAGAAGTTAGGGCTTGAGCTTGCGTTGACCGAATACCTAACCGTCAAAAGGCTCGCTGCGGCCTTTCCCGGAGCTTCTATCGAGGATGCATCCGTCATAATGCGCGAAGCCCGCTCCGTAAAGACCGACTTTGAAGTGATGCAGATTAAACGTTCGGCTACGAAACAATGCATCGTCTATGAACGGATACCGCGGCTATATCAAGAGGGCATGTCTGACATCGAACTTCAGATTGAGATAGAGCGCGCACTTCGTCTCGAAGGGTGCCTGGGTCAATTCCGCGTGGCCGGAAGCTCAATGGAGCTACACATGGGCAGTGTGCTTGTAGGGCCAAACGCCGATTCCCCGTCGCCATACGACTTCTCCATGGGCGGTGCGGGCCTCGACCCGTCGCTCCCGGTCGGCGCCGACGGCACTATCATCAAGCCCGGAATGACCGTAATGGTCGACGCAAACGGCGACTTCACAGGTTATATGTCTGACTTAACACGCGTGTACTCTCCCGAGCCTATAGAGGGCATCGCCAAAGAGGCCCATCAATGTTCAATCGACATTTGCCACGCCTTGGCAAAAGCCGGAAAGCCCGGAGTGAAAGCATCAGAGCTTTACGAAATGGCCATGCAGACGGTGAAGGAACGCGACCTCGAACGCTACTTTATGGGGCATAGGCAAAAGGCCGGATTTGTAGGCCACGGACTTGGCATCGACATCAACGAGCTCCCCGTAGTGTCGCCGAGAAGCCATGACGTGCTCCGGCTTAACAACATTATAGCCCTCGAGCCCAAATTCGTAATTCCAGAAGTGGGAGCCGTAGGCATTGAGAACACATACGTAGTCCGCGCCGACGGTATGGAATGCCTCACGGAAATGACCGAGGAAATAATCCCACTTCAGTAGACCATTCAATCATATATGCGACTGACCGAAGAAATCGACAAACCCTTGTTCAGACAGGTGGGAAAAGTGGCCGACTCGCTCGACAGGCCGTGCTATATCGTAGGAGGATATGTCAGAGACATATTTCTTCACCGCCACTCTAAAGACATCGACTTTGTCACGGTAGGCAGCGGCATAGAGATAGCTGAGGCTGTCGCAGCCCAACTCGGACGGGGGGCACACTGCAGTGTGTTCCGCAACTTCGGTACGGCCCAGGTGAAGCACCATGGTATCGAGCTCGAATTCGTGGGCGCTCGGCGCGAGTCGTATTCCCACGACAGCCGCAAGCCAATTGTGGAAGACGGCACTCTCGACGACGACCTTTCAAGACGCGACTTTACCATCAACGCCATGGCTATCTGCATAAACGATAGCGATTTCGGCGCGCTGATTGACCCGTTTGACGGACTCGGCGACCTCGACATACAGACCATCCGGACTCCTCTCGACCCCGACATAACGTTCAGCGACGACCCGCTAAGAATGATGCGCGCCATACGATTTGCCACTCAGCTCGGATTCAGAATCGACGACGAGACTTTTGACGCCCTCACGCGAAATGCCCATCGGATAGAGATTATCTCAAGCGAGCGCATCGCCGACGAACTGATGAAGATAATGGCTTCGCCTATGCCTTCAATCGGCTGGGAATTGCTGTCGGCCTGTGGACTGCTGAAACTGATACTGCCCGAACTGGAAGCAATGAAAGGGGTGGATACAGTCAACGGTCGAGGCCACAAGGACAACTTTCTGCACACCCTCGCCGTGGTCGACAATGTGGCCCGTCGGTCGGACAACGTATGGCTCAGATGGGCGGCACTTTTCCACGACATAGCAAAGCCGGTCACCAAACGGTGGGACGCCAATTTGGGATGGACTTTCCACAACCATAATTTCATAGGAGCCAAGATGATTCCTGGCATATTCCGCAAGTTGAGACTGCCTCTCAACGAGAAGATGAAATATGTCAAGAAACTTGTCGAGTTGCACATGCGCCCGATAGCCCTTGTGGAGGAAGATGTTACCGACTCGGCAGTCAGACGCCTGCTGTTTGATGCGGGCGAGGACATTGAGGATCTTATGATTCTGTGCAATGCCGACATTACGTCGCGCAATCCGGAGAAAGTAAAGCGGTTTATGGCCAACTTCGACCTCGTGCGCGAAAAGATGGCCGAGCTTGAGGAGCGCGACCGCATACGCAAGTTTCAGCCCCCTGTATCGGGAGAGGAGATAATGGAGGTGTTCAGCCTGCCCCCTTGCCGCGAAATCGGTACCATTAAAGAATATATCAAAAACGCCATACTCGACGGAGTGATTCCTAACGAACGTCAGGATGCGCTTAAACTGATGTACGCCAAAGCCGCCGAAATGGGCCTGACGCCCAAAGATTGAGCCTGACGGCTCCACGTGTGGCTACTCTGTAGCCATGAGGGGGGTGAGGGGCACGGATACCACACGTTGCGGCCACCTACGGAGGCCTTACGTGTGGCTATGCATCTGTCGCGGCTACACCGCGATGGCTCCGCTTGATCGGTTTGCTCCACAATCCCGCGAGTCTCTGTGTGGCTATGTGTTTGTCGCGGCAACACCGCGAAGGCTATGCTCAATCGGAATGACCACTATGCCGGATATAGGTTGCGTTAATTACAACTTAGAGTTGCTTTTGAGATAGAGTCTTGCTATTGGCAAAGGGTGGTATTACATCTCACCGTAGGCAACAAGGCGGATGCCAAAATCCTTCCATACGGCATAATTTGGGAGGAATCGTGGGAACACTCTAACGATGAAATCCCCGACGGTCAGTTTCTTTCATCAGAAATAACTGACGAGTCCGTGCTATACGACATTGTGGAGTATTATGGACAGCCGAGGCAAAGATACATCCAAACAGTACAAATCGGCAGACAAGACGTACCCACAGCCAAACTAAGGCTGAATTCGACAAGCGGACTATGCCGTAGCAACTACGCCGACATAACCGTCCGCTTCGAATAATATCATCGGCTTTGGCATCTGAAAGATTTTTCCTAACACTTACCGGGCAAATCGACTAACGGTCGCTTTACCCGGCTACACAGCTCACGCATCTTTCAGATGCGATCTTGCATCCATTCCCTGGTCACTCGCTACACAATTTGGGCTTCTTTCAGAAGCTTTTGTCTTTTGACCCGCCCCACTGCATCCCGAATACGCATTGCCTTGCATCTTTCAGATGCGATAATTCTATTTTGACACACAGGCCTATTCATTTTTTGCATCTTTCAGATGCGGCTTGAGGACGGTTCTGCAACACCTCGATAATTACATTTTGGTACAGCCTATAGCAAATTTGTGCATCTTTCAGATGTCGAGGCTGTAGTGAATCAGGCGGCAAAACAAATTATTCGTCGCGAAGATCTTCCGGCATCTCTGAAATAGTGCCCGAGTACGAGAAATTAACCACCTTGCTGTCGCTGGCACCGGAGTTATTGTAAACTACCGCACGTTCAATTTTGATTGTAAAATTACTTCCACTACCGGTTATTACACAATTGCTGTTAGTAGTGCTGTTCCATCTTGTCTCACCTTGCCATCCGCCACTGTCCAAAGTGATGTTCTCTACCAAGTAGATGTGGTAGTCTCCGGATTCCAACGTCGTGGCCTGCAGATTATTTACACTCTGAGGCACTTCATAATCGATGGTCATTATATTGGCATAGCCTGGAAATGTAGACGGTTTTGCGGGATCGTAGGAATAGAACTCTATGTGCATTTCGTGGTTGCTGCTGTCAATCCACCAATATGCTTTGGAAAGTTTAAATTGAGTTCCGTCGACCGTTGCGGTAACGTTACCGTTAGAGCTGTCGTCATCATCGTCTTTGTCACAAGAGGTAGCACATAAGAGTGTTATTACGGCCACTAATGATAGGCCAATTTTACGAAATGTTTTCATTATCTGTGATATTAATTGAAAAATATTTGCAAAAGTATTCAATTATCGGCATTAATCGTCCCAACGACCGTTAAATATTGCCAACAAAAAAGTTAATCGGCCAGGGTGTTGAAGGTGATGATGCGGTCGGAAACTGCACGTGCTGTCAAAACATTGTTTATTACAGCCGGATCGACTCCGACTGTGTCGCCTTCAATGCGGTTGGTCATGGAGCTGACAGCGAATGCCGGTTTGCCGGGGGTGAGGATGCTTTGTCCCATACCTTTCCATCGGTAATCATCGAGATGCATGAGGTTGAGCAGAGTGGGATACATGTCGATTTGCCCCATCACGCCGTTGTAGCGTCCGCCGACAGGCGAGTTGAGGACTATGAACGGGGTAAACTGTCGGTCGGACACGATGGTTTTTGCTTCGGCTGATTTCAAGATTTCGGCGCGGTCAGAGGCGAGTCCTTCATGGTCGCCAGTGATGACAATGAGGGTGCTGTCGTAGTCGGGGCGCGAGCGCAGATAGCCGATCAAGTCGCTCAGCGATCGGTCGGTATAGTTGGCCATGGTCATATAGTCGACCATGCGTTGGGGATATTTGCCGGTAAAGTCGATGCCTTTAAGCTTTTCCGGGAGCCGGAAGGGATTGTGTCCCGAATATGTTACGAACTGGATAAAGGCGTTTTCGCCCACGGGCCATATCTCACCGGCCTTCATTTTTTCGACGCTTTGGCGCAGGAAGGAGCCGTCGCTCAGCTTAGCCGGATTTCCAACAAGTTCATCGTTGTGCCACGAATCGCGGTCAAGAAGCGAGTCGATGCCAAATGCGCGTGCTATCGGCTCCTGGTTCCATACGATCGGCTTGTCGCACGTCAAAATATAACCTTTGGCCCCGTTCTTCTCTTTAAGAGCTTGGTTTAGGGTGAAGTATGTGTTGTCGGGATATTTCATGCTGTAGACCGACGACTCCATGGGCATCATGCCGGCATTGAGCAGCAACTGGCAATCGATGGAGCGACCCGAGCCGACCTGAGTCAGCACGTTTGGGGCATAAAGAGTTGATGGCTCCTTAAGCAGGGAGTTTATGAAGGGGGTGATTTGCTTTCCGTCGACTTCGCGGTCTATGACCCAGCTTTCGAGCGACTCACAGAGTATGATGACAAGGTTTTGCCGTCCGGCGATGGAGTCGGACAACGGAACGTAAGGCCGTAACACATCTTTTTGACTCATCCAATCGGCTATCAATCGCCGATCATCATCAGAGATGGTCTTCGCCGTTGCGACGGCATCATATAGGATGCTTCCTCCGACAGTGTAAATCGGAGTAGTGCAGGTGGTATAATAGCACGATTCTTTCAGCTTGGAAAAGTGAGCTGTGAAACCGCCTCTTGCCAATGCCGTTAGATAGGCTATGAGTCCAGCCGCCAACAATGTGAGCAGGTAACGCCACAGACACCCCTTGGGGAAGTTGCGCCAGGCAGGTATGCATATCAGAGCGGCGGCCGCCGTCGACAGAGGCAGAAGAATGTCAGCCCATCGCATAGAGTCGACCACGCTTTCCTTAAAGTCAGCGAGATTTCCTGCCAACAGATAGCTGTCGAGCGGTATGGCCGTGAAATATGTCCGGCAGTACATGAGGTTGCACACCAACAAGATGTCGACAAGGAACATCACGACAATCTCCACCCAAAGCCGTCGGGTCAGCATGTAGGGCAAAACGATCAGCAACGCCGCGAAAATGGCGTTGACATACAGACCGATGTCCGACATCGCGCGGAACGTTGTACCTGAACACCAAATCACATCGAAAATAATCAACTTAAGGAATGCGGCGGCAACGAGCAGAGTCAGCCGCCCGACCCACATATTGGCTGGAAAAAGGCGAGAGAAAAGTTTCATGTCATTTCTTTAAATGGAGGTAGGTGTGTACGCATCCCACGAACAGCGCACCTCCGACGATATTGCCCAAAGTAGCGGGAATTAGATTGTCGACAACCATCTGCAAGAAGGTGACATCGGCCCCTTCAAGAATGCCACACGGGATGAAGAACATGTTGGCGATGGAGTGTTCGTAGCCCAACGCCACGAAGGCGGCCACGGGTAGCCAGCAACCGAACATTTTAGCGCCCCCGGACTTGGCCGACAAGGCAAGCCATATAGCCAAGCATACGCACCAATTGGCTCCGATGCCCTTAATGAATACTGTGATCCACGGCATTGACACTTTTGCCTGAGCTATGTTGACAATCGCGGAGTGGTATGGCTCCGGAGCGGTCAGGCCCGCGGAATATACCATCACATAGACAAACAGCAACGCACCAACGAAATTGCCCAAATATACCATCAACCAGTTAAAGAGCACATCTTTCAGCGAGCACCCTTTCGACATCCAGTAAGGCATCAGCAATGCGTTGTTACCGGTGAACAATTCTGCCCCGAGCACAACCACAAGTATCAACCCCACGGGGAAAGCCACTCCGCTCAGCAACTTTTGCAGAGCGGGATTCGATGCCGACAGTTCGGGAAATCCGTAACCGAGAATAAGCGACAAGGTTCCCCCGAATGCGATATAAATTCCGGCAAGAATGGTCAGCACGGCAAACCGGCCATATCCGGCCGACTGCAGATCGAGCTTGTTTTTCCCGATTTTAAGTACTGAGTTTATTACTTCGGCAGGGGTGTTGGTGGCCATATCGTTGCGATTAGAGAGATTCGAGAATGCGTTTGAGCACAACCTCAGCAGAAATCTCACGGTTGGCGGCTTCGGGTATGACAAGCGACCGCGGACTTTCAATCACGTCGTCGCTGACAATCATGTTGCGTCTGACCGGCAGACAGTGCATGAAGAAGGCGTTGTTGGTCAGAGCCATTTTCTCAGCCGTTACGGTCCATGACCGGTCGGTGCTGATCACCTTTCCATAGTTCGGGTCAGTGTATGCGCTCCAATTCTTAGCATAAACAAAGTCGGCACCTTCGAGAGCCTTGTCTTGGTCATACTCCACGCGAGCATTACCTACAAACGCCGGATCGAGTTCATAACCGTGGGGATGCGTGATGACAAAGTCGTAGCCGGCGGCGTTCATCCATTCCGCGAACGAGTTAGGGACAGCCTGAGGTAGCGACTTTGGATGAGGCGCCCACGTCATAACCACCTTCGGACGCTCTACCGTCTTGTGCTCCTCGATTGTGATTAGGTCAGCGAACGACTGTAGGGGATGGCGAGTGGCCGCTTCCATCGAGAACACCGGACGACCCGAGTATTGGATAAACTGGTTCAGAATCTTTTCTTGATAGTCGTCGACTTTTGACTGAAACTGAGCAAATGAGCGCACTCCGATAACGTCGCAGTAACATCCCATCACAGGGATGGCTTCGAGCAAATGCTCCGGCTTGTCGCCGTCCATTATCACTCCACGTTCCGTCTCCAGCTTCCATGCGCCTTGGTTGACATCGAGCACCATAACATTCATGCCCAAGTTCATAGCGGCCTTCTGTGTGCTGAGGCGTGTCCGCAACGACGAATTGAAGAATATCATCAGCAGGGTCTTATCCTGTCCGAGATGCTTGTAGGCAAACCGATTGGCCTTAACCTCGAGAGCTTCGCGGGCGGCCACGTCGAGAGGACCTATGTCATGTACATTTGTGAAGTTTCGCATTTTATAGGTAAATTATTGATTGTTCTACAAAGGTACTGAAAAATTCGCTATTTCAAAGCTTATCCGGCAGCAGTTAGGGAGCAGTGACGGCGATTTTGCGCGAGGCGCTGGTGTAGGAGGTGCCGTCGGCTGTGATGGTAGCGCGGTAGACATAGATGCCACGTTGTACACGGTGGCCTGCACTGTCGGTAAGATCCCATTCAATCGGTGAGGTAACAAAGAGGTCGCTTCGCCCGCTTTGGCTCGCGCTCCACACGGTGCGACCCATTAAGTCGTAGACTTTTAGGTCGACTTGGATTACTTCGTCGGGACGGTTATGCCTGACGTAGAAATTGGCATGGTCGATGGCCGGATTAGCATCGGCGTAAAGGCTTACTATGGTGGGAGCCTGTCCGTGCACTACCTTAAACTCGATGGTTTCCTCGGCCATGTTGTTGGCTGTGTCCCATACTCTGAGCCGAAGTGTGTGGTATCCGTCGGTCAACTCCGGCATACTATAATAGACCGAACCCGACTTAGAACCGTCGGTGCCGGGCGTGTAATATTGTACGACGTCGGGGAAGCTTTTTGAGCCGTCGAGCTGCAGACTTATCTGGTGTCCTATGCCCGCGCTTGAAATATTGATCCCGACATTGTCGCGCACCCGAGCAATGACCATAGGAGTCTCGTTGACCGACGAACCGGAGGTGAAACTCTCAGAGTTAAGCGCAAACAGCTCGATTACAGGTGGCGTAGTGTCGGTGTTTTCCGATTCGTCAATGCCGTAGACATAAAAGTTACGGTTTACGGCCACAGCATCCATGCCTGATGCTGTATCGTAGGCGTAGACATTTAATGTTGCGGGCCGGTAGTTCGACGCTATCTCGCCCGGCATGTCGACCTGCAGGGAAAAGTGTCCGTCTTTAACTTCGCCGCGACCGATGAACAGACGCTCGCCCATCTCTTCGATTATGGTGTCGTTGGCGTTCCCGCCGTGGTTTAGGGTGAGCGTACTATGTTCGGCATCGTATATGGTGTGGGTGGCAATGCCGTTGAATCCTGTGTCGACCGAGCCGTCGGCAGTCATCACATCGCCTTCAATAGTCAGGCTCTGACGAGCCTTTATGACAGGGAAGTTATCGGCATCAAAAGTCTGATCGGCAATCTTGCTGACCGAAATAGGCTGTACTGGAGTAGCAAGCCTGAGAGCCGGGTCGCCGAGCAATACATAGCGCAGTTTGTTTGTATCGTTAGCTTTGGGGCGCATGTTTTTAGAGCGACGCAGAATTTCGCCGAGCGGGAGAGAGCGGCCGTCGTCTTCGCGCAACGACACGGCCTGGGCCATGTCAAGCGACATGTTGCCGTTCATGGTGATGTACACCGGACGTGTTGCGGCGATAGCACCGATTATGCCTTTTGGGTTAAAAAACATGGTTTCGGCACCGGAACTGTTAGGATCATCCCACTTTAGAAATGAGCATGTGGCGGCGTAAAGCATGGGCAAATGCTTAAAGCTGACACTATTAACATCCTGCATGGTAAGCAAGCCTTCGCCGGTCCAGCTGACCGTGGTGGCATGACCAATATACCACCACCATACGGCACCTTGATTGAGCAGACGCAACATTCGGTCGTGTGCCTCCTTTGCAACATTGTCAATGAGCGGAAATGCGTCGACATGAATCTTATGGTAAAGAGCCTGCGATCCGTGTTCGGTGGCAATCATAAGATTGTGGGCATCCTCCATCTGATCGATGTGCTGACGGTTGTCTTCGTCATCTGTGGCGAGCACGAAACGGTTTTTCCAGTCGTCCTTATCGCTGTCGGCCATATAGTCGCGAATTTTTTCGACGGTGGCTTTAGCCTCGGAAGTCGAGTTTACCGGTATTCGCCCCACCCCAATGCAGTGGTAGTCAGTTCCGGGATTTTGTCCGGAACCGTCACGCAGGAAAGCAAGGTAGTCCTCAGTGGTATAGGATGTGTTGTCGGAACCGCCGTATATGGTCTGCCACTGCGGAAGGATGTTGTTTTTAACATTTCGGGCTGTTGCTGTTATAGCTCTGTGGTCGCTGATAGCGCGTCCGAACATGAGTACGTAGCGGAGTTTGCTGTCGGAAGAACTTGAGCCTCCGCCACGGTCCCACATCATCTTAAGCATACGACGGAATGCGTTGAAGTCGGGAGTGCCGGACGAAAATTCATTATATATCGTTTCAGCCGTAAGCACTGACACTTCGAGTCCGTCGGCCTGCTGATGGAGAGCGGCTATCTGCTCGGCGTATGACCTCCACTGAGGCAGTGTGATGATTACCATGTCGGGGGTGTCGGCACCATGAATGTTTTGCGACGCCACTTCTGAGGAAAATGCGGGAGACGGGAATGTGCCCTCGGGATTCCATGCCACGTATGTTCGCCAACCACTTTCAGTTGAGGTCCACCCCAAAGTAGCGCCCTCAGCCAAAGCGTTGACATTCTTGACTTTGTGCGGAATGGTGACATCCCATATCCTTGTTGTAGACGTTGCTCCGGAGAGTTGTAGCGAACGGCTGTCGGTGCGGAATATCAGCTCTGGCCCTTCAAGATTCAGCAATCGGCTGTATGTCAAGAAGATGTTGTCGAGTCGTGCGAGCCTTACTATAGGAGACGATGTGGCAAACTTGATGCCTAATCGAAGTTTGTCGCCTTCGGCTTCAGCCTGCGCCGATATGGTCGAAAGCCGATAGTGAAGGGCCGAATCATCGCCGGTGTATGACAGTGTAGACGATGAATTTCGGGGCAAATCGGTTCCGTTTAGGGAAAATGTCACGGTAGAATTGTTGGCGGAAGTCTTTATGGCAAAGTTGCAGTCAATCCAGACGGAATTGTCGGCTCGGCCCGGAAGGGAGAAGTCGAATGTCTGTGAATTGTTGTACATAAAGTCTTCGCCAAGAAACTCATGACCCGTGGCACCGGCAGAGATGAGCTCCTGCTCGTGGTATATTGTCTCGTTGAAAGTCTTCGACGGCGATGATCCTGCTGTCGGAGTTGCAGTCGAGGTTAATTCGATGTCGTCGCCTGTATCAGACAGGAAGTAGAATGCCTCCTCGGAATAGTAGTTTGGCGTGCGCGAAAACCGGCCATTGGTTCCGCGCTCCCATAGCTCAGGCCCCTGAGCATAGAAAAACAATCCACGCGAAGTAGTTTCAGAAGCCACGAGCGGAAGGTCATCGACATAATTTTCGACAGATAGGATGTCGGAAATTGGTGCTCCGCCATAGCCATATACGCGGACTTTGTCAGGTTGGGAAAATCCCCATTGCTTAAGCGTCGCGTTCGTGATAAGGTGCATTCCGCTCTCGGTCACTTTAATCTTTACCCATTTCCCTTCGGCAAGTACAGACGAGGGCGCATACGAGTTATCTGACCAAGCCCATGAAGGCAAGGCGCAGACAGAGCACAGAATCAGGTATATATATCGTATGTGTTTAGACAGCTTCATCTTATGATAATAACGGAATAAGGGGTTTAATATTGTGACAATTAGCGAAGACGAATCAAAAAAGGTCTATCCTTCCCGGACAGACCTTTAGTGAGCGGAAGACGAGGCTCAAACTCGCGACCCTCAGCTTGGAAGGCTGATGCTCTATCAACTGAGCTACTTCCGCAATTGGGAGTGGGCGAAGATGGATTCGAACCACCGAAGGTAGAAACCAGCAGATTTACAGTCTGCCCCATTTGGCCACTCTGGTATTCGCCCGAAAAAATGCGCCAATCTTGAAAATTAGCGCACAAAGTTACGGATAATTATTTAACGGAGCAAGAAAAATCTACCATTTTTATCGCCGCTTCGGCGGCCTCGCTACCTTTGTTGCCGAGGATTCCGCCAGCCCTGTCGATGGCATCTTGCTCTGTGTCAACGGTTAAAACCCCAAAAATGACGGGAGTAGTACCTTTGGCATTAAGGGCTGTCACACCTTGGGTGACGCTTTGGCAAACATAGTCGAAATGCGGCGTCCCACCCCTAATAACGCATCCGAATACCATAACGGCATCATAGCTGTCCAAAAGCCTTGAAGCACCGAAAGTCAGTTCGACTGCTCCGGGTACATGATAGACGTCAAAGTCCACTCCGTTGTTAAGAAGAACATTTTTTGCTCCGTCAGCGAGAGCCTCGGTGATGTGGGCATTCCATTCGGCCGTCACTATGGCCATTTTTGTTCCTTTTTTCATCTTTGGGAGTTCTCCTTTAGGTGCTCCCGAGGAAAGTGCTGTAGACATAATTAAAATTTATATAGCTTGTCTTGTCAAGCGTTAGTCGGCAAAAGAGATTGCGGCGGCCAGAATCTTGCGGACCGCCTCCGCCTCGATGTTTTCAATATCGGCCGAGGTAATTTCGTTAGCTATGATAGCATCGATTATACCCGCCACGAATGCCGCGAACCACTGCCGATTTTCTGACTCGTCGCAGATTTCAATCTGCTCGACCTCTTTACGGTGGAAAAAATTAACTGATTGTGAATCGGCATCGTAATTTACCATGTTGAAAGAATAGAAGCTGACATGATCCTTGAATGCCGTTGCAGCATCGTCCTTGTTGAATATGTCGCGCAGGTCGGCCGTGCGTGAAACGACGATGCTTGACGATTCGAAGTTTTCGAGTATCGCAGGCATGACACGCGTAATACGGCTCACACGTGAACGGTCGAAGTTAGGAACATAAATGACAATGGCACGCCGTTCGGCCGCATACTTTACGATGTCATAAATTCGGTCATGGCCTCTTGGGTCGACTGAATAATACCCACCGAACACGACGATATCGTCAGGATCGATTCTTGGCCATACCACCCCGAAGCTTTCTTGCGGATATGTTCCGTAGCGTATAGGAGCCGGATTTACACCATCGCTACCCTCAAAAATTAGCCTTACGGGTGTAGTCCCCTCCGTATATCTGTCGACAGACCGGACTTCTACACCATTTGATTCAAGGAATTTGACAATCATGTCGCCGACATGGTCGTTGGCGGCTTCGCTGACAAAGCTGACCTGCCTTTTTGCGGCACCGAGCCGTGCGGCGGAATTTAATAGGACACCGCCCGGAAATGACTCTTCCGGCCGGTCGTTTTTAAATATTATTTCGAGAGAGCTTTCGCCGATTATAATTATTTTCCTATTCATATAGTATTACTCTATTTTTCTCCTCTTGAGACCCATCCGAGATAGCCGCCATGGTGACGTTTTGCATAGTCTTCGCGGGTGAATCCGGTCAGTCGCATAACATTTACAACCAACACATCGCCAATTACGGTCATCATTGTTGTCGATGTAGTCGGCGTTAGTCCGAGCGGACAAACTTCGGGCGCTCCACCGGTCGACAAAGTGGCATCGGCCATGGCGCTAAGTTCGCTGTCGGGATTTCCGGTAATTACAATCATCGGTATGCCCGGATAAAGATTACGGGTTAAATGCACGAGATCGATTATTTCGCGAGTTTTTCCGGAATTGCTCACGAGAAGCATAATGTCGTCGGGCTGAAGCACACCGAGGTCACCGTGTTGGGCTTCTGACGGGTGAAGATTGACAGCCGGCGTACCGGTAGAGGAGAAAGTAGTAGCGATGTTCATGGCTATCTGTCCTGCTTTGCCCATTCCGGAAGTGACGAGCTTGCCTTTCCGTTGGTGGACATGCCGGATAATAAGTTCCACGGCCTTGTCATAATCGTCGGTAATAGGTATCGACTCTATGGCATGGCTTTCGCTGTCAAGGATTTGACGCATGGATTGCTGTATATCGGTCATAATATATTTATTTTGACATACAAACTTAGTCAAAAAATCTCAGAAAACAATGTGTGGGCATGAATTTAAGAAGGTGTTACATAACCGTGGCATTATTAGGTCTGTAACACCTTTGAGTCATTATTCGCGTACGTCGTCCTCGATACCGAACTCGTCATCGGGGAATAACCCCTCGTCGAGGTCAGCCACTGAATCAATCTCTTCGGGGGCGTCATCCTCATCCTTGTCACTTGCAGACTTCAGACCGGCAATCTTTAGTTTCGGCTTCGGGGCTTTGCCTGCCGATGCTTCTTCGCGAAGAGCCTCCATGATTTTGTTTTCAAGCTCTTCAGCCAGTTCGGGATTGTCTAAAATTACTTTCTTTGCCGCATCGCGTCCCTGAGCCAGCTTTGAGCCTTCGTAGCTGAACCACGAGCCACTCTTTTTAATGATGTCGTATTGTACTCCGAGATCAATTATTTCACCAGATTTTGAAATTCCCTCGCCAAACATGATGTCGAATTCGGCGCGCTTGAACGGAGGCGCCACTTTGTTCTTTACCACCTTTACTTTGGCGTGGCGACCGATAACATCGTCGCCGTCCTTAACGGTGGTTGAGGGACGAATTTCTACACGCACACTGGCATAGAATTTTAGCGCATTACCTCCGGTGGTGGTCTCCGAAGGGCCGAAGGTCATGCCGCCGATTTTGTCGCGCAACTGATTGATGAATATACAAGTGGTGTTAGTACGCGAGATTGTACCGGTCAGCTTGCGCATGGCCTGCGACATAAGTCGAGCCTGAAGGCCTACGTTACGGTCGCCCATGTCGCCGTCGATTTCGCTTTTAGGGGTCAGCGCGGCCACAGAGTCGATGACAATGATGTCGATGGCCGAGGACCGGATGAGCTGTTCGGTGATTTCGAGAGCCTGCTCTCCGTTGTCGGGTTGCGAAATGAGCAGATTGTCAACGTCCACACCAAGTTTTTCGGCGTAGAATCGGTCGAATGCGTGTTCGGCGTCAATAATTGCGGCTATACCGCCTCGCTTTTGAGCTTCCGCAATGGCGTGGATGGCCAATGTGGTCTTACCGGAAGATTCCGGACCGAATATTTCAGTGATACGCCCTCTCGGAAATCCTCCGACACCAAGTGCGAAGTTCAATCCTATAGAGCCCGTTGGTATTACTTCTACATTTTCTACATTATCGTCGCCGAGCTTCATAACCGCACCACGTCCGTAAGTCTTTTCGATGCGTTCCATTGCGGAGGTCAACGCGCTCAGTTTGGCGGCCGCGGGATCGTCAGACGCGCCTTTTTTCTTGAGGGGAGCTTTTTTAGCCTTTTCAGGTTTTTCCATATTGGATATGTAATTTAGAGTTGTTAAATGTCTGTTTTATGTCTGTCAGTGTTTGACAATACAAAGATAGCACCGAGCGTGTGCAAAAGCGTGGCACACGCATGTTAAATTTACCTAAATAGGCTTTTTGCGGATTTCTTAGAGTGCAAAGTCAGGACTTTTGGAATTCAGAGGGCGACATGCCGGTAATATGCTTGAAATACTTACCGAACGACGACTGATTGGTGAAATTCAAGTCGTAAGCTATCTGCTGAATGTTTTTTCCTGAAAATCGAAGCATGTTTTTTGCTTCGAGAATCACATGCTCCGCTATCCACTGAGCGGCGCTTCGACCCGTGGTTTCTTTAATTATAAGCGAAAGATACTTTGGCGATATGAAAAGTTTTTCAGCATAGAAACCGACAGACCGTTCGGTGCGGTAAAATCGTTTGACGAGCCGCATAAACTCGTGCACATAATTGACTCGGCGAGAATAGTTAGGTTCGGCTTCCTCGGGCTCGACGTGTCGGTTGCCGAATTCGATGAGCTGATACATCAGCGCCGCCACGATATTGCGCCCAATGCTGCGTGTCATGGGCGACAAGTCGTTGCACGATGCATTCAGATGGAGCAGATCGAGATATTTGCGCAATAGTTCAGCTTCGTCGTTTGTCAGCTCAATCACCGGCGACATACGTCGTCGGCTGACGTAGTTCATCCCGATTATTGATGTGTCGATGTTGATGCTCTCAAGAAAATCAGCGGAAAGGAAAAGCATATATGCCGACAAACTGGCCGAGTCAACATCTTCAGAATTTATTATGGATTCAGGGGCTATTATGACGAATGCGTTTTTAGGCACTTCGTATTTGGTCATGTTGACAGAGATGCTTTCTACCCCACTGAAAGTCAAAAGTATGGTGAGTCCGTCAAACCGAAAGGGGCTTGAAGTCTGGGCCGATGGAACAGTGTTGCCTTCAAAGCGAGTAAGAATATAGTCCTTGCCCAAACGGCTGAAATCCGCGGCAAATTCCTTTACTGAAAAGAGGTCAGAGAACCTTACGTATTTCTGAGTCATAGAGTAAGCTTGTTTTTTTACCGCAAAAATCATCTTTTTTATTAAATCTTGCAAATGTTCGGCTTAAAATTCGACTTTTCGGACAATAACGTAGCATGTTGCGGACATAATTAGCGAGTGCCTGCGAATCAGATGTTGAGGAAAAGTGTTAACTTTGTCAAAAATATAAATGGTTACAGTGGAAAATAAACGTAAAACGGCCGCATCACGCCTGACCACCATAATGAAGTATGTGCTTCCGGTGGCTCTCAGCGTCGGTCTGTGCTACTATCTTTATACGAAGATTGACATAGATGCCGTCAAATATGAGTTTTGGCGATGCAACTTTTGGTGGATTGGCCTCACCCTCGTAGTGGCGACATTCTCGCATATTTTTCGAGCGATGCGCTGGCGCATACAGCTCGACGCGCTTGGCATACATGCACCGCTTGCGCCTCTCGTATGGAGTATATTCGGCACTTATGCAGTCAATCTGCTCATACCCCGCCTGGGCGAGCTTTGGCGGACGGGCTACGTCGCAAAACGCCAGAACGCTCAGTTTACCACAGTATTTGGTTCGATGGTCTGCGATCGTCTGGCCGACACGGTGACTGTGTTGTTGCTGACGTTGTTCACGTTTTTCTTGGCCCGCGGAGCATTCATGGCATTTGCCGAACAGTACCCTCAGATTTATGAAGGTGTTCTGAACATGGTCAACTCGCCGTGGTTGTGGGCGTGCGGCGTAATTGTCGTGTTGTTAATCGTCTGGCTTTTTATCAGCAAGACACAAAATAAATTGGTGCTTAAGGTTCGCGGCGCGGTAAAGAATCTGTGGGACGGATTTGCCGTAGTCGGCACGATGCCCCACAAGGGACGGTGGCTATTGCTTACGGCAGCTGTCTGGGGATGCTACTTTACTCAGCTTTACCTTGCGTTCTTTGCCTTCTCATTTACTGAGAATTTAGGCATAGTGAGCGCATTAGTGGCTTTTGTGCTGTCGAGCATCTCGATGGGAATTCCGAGCAACGGCGGCCTCGGGCCCTGGCATTTGGCCATAATATTCGCTCTCGGAGTCT
Source organism: uncultured Muribaculum sp. (assembly GCA_964543345.1). Classification (GTDB taxonomy): domain Bacteria; phylum Bacteroidota; class Bacteroidia; order Bacteroidales; family Muribaculaceae; genus Muribaculum. The sequence goes on from CAZIXM010000013.1 coordinate 27,878, forward strand.
ATGGTGTCGGGATGAACCAGGCGGCCGCGTTCGCCATGATAGTGTGGGGATCGCAGAATTTCTTTATAGTTTTGTTAGGTCTATATGCATTTGTGTCTATAATGCTGGACAAGCGTAAACCTGTAAATGTGGAAAGTGAGGTAAATTATGGGAAATGATAAATTTTCTTCAGGCTTTACCGAGCCTGAAGATTTTGAGTATGTCGAGCCGCATGACGACGGCGAAGTGGACGATGCCCCGACAGCTTCCGAGCCCGAAGCGGTCAAACCTAAAAAAAAGCATCGTTTCCGCCGGTTTATGATATGGTTAGGAGTGATAGCGCTGATAGTACTTGCGGGTGCATTTTGGATTAGGTATGTCAATCCATACGTCGTAGGGGCACATGAACGCGGTTATGTGGTAAACGTAGAGTATCGAGGCATGATTTTCAAGACGTGGGAAGGAGAGCTGATAGCGCAGAAGTCTCTGACCGACACTACGCGCGTATATTCCCACAGCTTCTTATTTTCGGTAGACAACGGAGAAGTGGCCAAACAGCTTGAAGCTTTAAGCGGGACCGGAAAACGCGTGATTTTGACATACGACCGGTATATGGGAGCTCTGCCTTGGCGCGGGAGCCAGACATGCATCGTAACGGGGGTCGAGCCGGCAGAATAACGTTTGCAAGTTCGTTAATTTTAACAAATATTAAGTTTCGCATCTCGTAAACTGAGTAAAATGCGAGAACAAACAATCAGTCGGATTCATTAACTTTGTTAGTTGACAAAACAAAATATATAATTATTCTAAATTTAGTTAGATATGGCGAATATTAAGACTGTCGGTATATTGACATCCGGAGGCGACGCTCCCGGAATGAATGCGGCTATTCGTGCCGTCACTCGTTCAGCTATTTACAACGGATTTAAAGTAAAGGGAATCTATCGTGGCTATCGAGGCCTGTTGACGAATGAAATTGTAGATTTTAAGACTCAGAATGTGTCCAATATAATTCAGATGGGGGGTACCATCCTGAAAACGGCGCGTTGCAAGGAGTTTGAGACTCCGGAGGGACGCCAGCTGGCTTTTGACACTATCCGACAGCATGAAATAGATGCTTTAGTTGTGATTGGCGGCGACGGCTCGCTAACAGGCGCACGTATCTTCGCCACCGAATTCAACTTTCCGATTATCGGCTTGCCGGGAACTATCGACAACGACCTTTACGGCACCGATAAGACCATCGGTTATGACACGGCACTCAACACCATCATGCAGTGTGTTGACAAAATACGCGACACGGCCACTTCACATGAGCGACTTTTCTTCATAGAAGTGATGGGGCGCGATGCGGGCTTCCTGGCTCTGAACGGCGCCATAGCATCGGGAGCAGAGGCCGCTATAATCCCTGAAATATCGACTGAAGTCGACCAGCTGGCCGAACTTATTCAGAATGGATTCAGAAAGAGTAAAAACTCGTCTATAGTGCTTGTGGCAGAAAGCCCTGTCACCGGCGGGGCAATGGCACTGGCAGAACGTGTAAAGAATGAATATCCGGCCTACGATGTCAGAGTGTCAATTCTCGGTCATTTGCAACGAGGCGGCTCTCCGACGGCGACCGACCGCATTCTGGCATCTCGCCTGGGTGCAGCGGCAATAGACGCGTTGCTTGATGACCAACGAAATGTTATGGTCGGCATCTCAAACGACGAGGTCGTATATGTTCCGTTCTCAAAAGCCATAAAGAACGACAAGCCTATCAACCGCGAGCTTCTCAACACTCTGCGTAAACTGTCTATATAACATAAAAATGTACGGAGGATGTTACAGTGCCTCGTATGGTTGAAGGCGCGTGGCATTCTCCTGTTTTTCTTACAATGGAAGGGTTCGACATATTCTTGTTGGTCATGGCTTTGACGGCTGTAGTAGTTTTTGTCGCGTTGCAATTCGTCGAGGCGGGCTATGGAATGATGTACAGCCGTAAATGGGGGCCTTCCATAGACAACCGCTTTGGTTGGGTGCTTATGGAAGCACCTGTTTTCTTGGCGATGGGCGTGCTATGGTGGTTTTCGCCACGACGGTTCGAGACGGCTCCTTTGGTGATGTTTCTGCTGTTTGAACTGCATTATTTTCAGCGTTCATTCATCTTCCCGCTATTAATCCGAACCAAGGGAAAGATGCCCCTGAGCATTATAGTTATGGGCGTGACGTTCAACGTGCTTAACGCTCTGATGCAAGGCGGATGGATTTTCTATATCTCATCGCCTGAGCGCTATCCGGAAAGTTGGCTCTGGTCGTGGCAGTTTGTATGCGGTACAGCGGTGTTCTTTGGCGGTATGATAATAAACATCCACAGCGACAGTATAATACGGAATCTTAGAAAGCCGGGAGACACACGTCACTATCTACCGCGCGGAGGCATGTTCCGCTATGTCTCGAGTGCCAATTATTTCGGTGAATTTATCGAATGGACCGGATTTGCCATACTGACTTGGTCATGGTCGGGCGCGGTGTTTGCACTCTGGACATTTGCCAATCTTGCACCCCGGGCCGCCAAAATCCACTCGCGCTATGCCGGAGAGTTTGGACGAGAGTTTACCGACATGAAGGTACGCCGCATACTTCCTTTTATATATTAAGATAATAAATCATGTAGGCCAATTATGGAATCGAAATTATTTACCCCCGCTTCAATAGGTCCGGTCACTCTCCGCAACCGCACAATACGGTCGGCGGCCTTTGAGGGAATGTGTCCAGACAACAGTCCTTCGCAAATGCTTAAGGACTATCATTTGTCAGTGGCGCAGGGCGGTGTAGGAATGACCACCATTGCGTACGCGTCGGTCACCAGAAACGGACTGTCGTTTCCGCGCCAGCTATGGATTAGGCCGGAGATTCTACCCGCGCTACGCGACATAACCGACGCCATACATTCTGCTGGAGCTAAAGTGTCGATTCAATTGGGCCATTGCGGAAATATGTCGCACAAGTCGACTGCCGGCGAGACTCCCATTTCCGCGTCAGGAAGATTCAACATTTATTCGCCTACTCCTGTGCGCAGGATGCGCGACGATGAGATTGTGGCCATGAGCCGTTCGTTCGGCGATGCGGTGAGGATGGCGCGCGACGCAGGGATGGACTGCGTGGAGATTCATGCAGGACACGGTTATCTGATAAGTCAGTTCCTTTCGCCCTATACTAACCACCGGCGTGACCGTTGGGGCGGTTCGCTTGACAACAGGATGCGCTTCATGCGTCTGTGCATGGAAGAGGTGATGCAAGCCGCGGGAAGTGACTTGGGTGTGATTGTAAAGACCAACATGCGCGATGGTTTTAAAGGGGGTATAGAATTAGACGAGGGTCTTGCCATAGCCCGCGAACTTGAACAGTCAGGAGCCCATGCGCTGGTGCTCAGCGGCGGTTTTGTCAGCAAAGCACCGATGTATGTGATGCGTGGTGAGATGCCGATAGGCGCATTGACCCACTACATGGACTGCTGGTGGCTTAAGTACGGAGTTAAGGCCTTCGGACGCATGATGATTCCTGCCGTACCGTACAAAGAGTGTTATTTTCTTGACGATGCCAAAAAGTTCAGACGCGAGCTTAAACTCCCGTTAATATACGTCGGCGGTTGCTCCACACGTTCGGGTATAGAACGTGTGCTCGATGAAGGATTCGAGTTTGTACAGATGGCACGAGCGTTGTTGACGATGCCCGATTTTGTCAATCGGATGCGTTTTGAGGGAGTTAATGATTCGGGATGCGAGCATGTCAACTACTGTATCGGACGTATGTATTCACGGGAAATGGCGTGTCACAAGTGTACGGCGGATTTGCCGAAGTCGTTGCGTCGGGAGGTTGAACGTATAAAATCACGACAGAAATGAGCCGTCGTAATCTGTTGAAAGCCTACAAGGGGGAATGGGCTGTAGTTACCGGCGCGTCGTCGGGAATAGGTTTTGAATTTGCTCGCCAATTAGCTTGTAACGGGTGGAATCTGGTGATGGTTAGCAATCAACAGTCAGAACTTAGTAGGTGCGCCACGACTCTGAAAGGCGAATTCGGAGTCAAAGTGCTGGCATCAACAATTGACCTTACTGATAATGATGCAGTGAAGCGACTCATGCATGTGGTCAGGTCGGCACGCGTGTTTCCGAAGCTTTTGGTCAACAATGCCGGGATTTTTGACTTTAAATCGATAGACTCTCTTGCAGAAAAGCGCATACATACTTATATCGACCTGCATGTCCGTGCAGTCACGCTCATTTGCAAGCAGATGGGACGCTATATGGCTGAACACGGGGGCGGATATATATTAAATATGTCGTCGATGGCCTGCTGGATGCCTATGCCGGGAATAGCACTTTATGCCGCCACCAAGGCTTATATCCGGGCTTTTTCGCGAGCATTCAGGATTGAAATGAAAGGCGACGGCGTTTTTGTGATGACAGCATGTCCCGGAGGAATAGCCACAGACCTTTTCGGCTTACCGAAAGGACTCCAAAGGCTCGGGGTGAGACTTGGCATATTGGCCACCCCCGAAAAGTTTGTAGGGAAAGCACTCAAACGGGTGTTTAAGGGGAAAGCCCAATATGTCAACGGAGCTTTCATCCGGCTGTCAATCGTTACCGTCGCGATGCTCCCGGAGTGGATCAGGATGAAGATAAAGACACGGTGTTTAGACAGAATGTCGAGATCCAATTAACGAAAAAGTTAACTGTAGAATGGATAAAGTGACGTACATAGTTACCGGTGCCACCGGTGGAATCGGAAGAGCGATAGTTGAGGGGTTAATATCCCGAGGAGCCGACCGAGTCATTATGGCATGCCGTAACGAGGAGCGTGGACGGCTTTTGGCAAATGAACTGGCTCCCAAGCATACCGAACTTGTAGTGATGAAACTCGATCTGGAATCGTTTGCTTCGGTGCGTGCGTTTGCATCAACGCTGCTTGAACGTGGCCAACGCATTAAAGCATTAATAAACAATGCCGGGACGATGCCGGGAAAAATGAGACTGACAGAGGACGGCTATGAATCGGCAACACAAGTCAATTATTTGGCCACGTGCCTGCTGTCGGAGCTTCTATATCCGGCCATCATGCGGGGAGGAAGCATTGTATTTACCACGTCAATGACCCGCAATATCGCACGACTACATAAGAATTGGGCTTCACGCGCCACAAAGCACCACAGCAGATTTGTCACATACGGCCGGAGCAAGCTTATGATGACGCACTTTGCCCTTGACATGTCAGCCCGTCTTGCCGGAAGGGAGATTTTCGTCAACTGCGCCGATCCCGGCATAGTAGATTCGTCGATTATCACCATGGACAATAAAGTCATTGACTTTTTGAGCGACAAGCTCTTCAGGCCTCTGATCAGAACCACTGCTAAGGGTGCACGTCCGGCACTTGAAGCTCTTGACCAACGAGTGACCTCGAATATCCTTACCCCCGGGAAATGCCGTCCGATGTCGGCTCGCTATCTATATCAAAAAGGCCATCATTTAGCCATCGACCCCATTAAGAACCTGGCGCGTCGGGACCATTTTTCGACAACCACGGCCATAAAGTAGTAGGCAACAGCTAATGCCCAAAGCATGAGGTACGGAGAGGAAACCTCTGATAAAGTAGCTCCGTTTGAGTTGATGCCAACAAATCCCTGAATTCCCCACGTGGCCGGAACGAGTCCTGACAGCAAGCGCCATAATGGCGACATGGCCGAGGTGGGCCATGTGATTCCCGATAGGAAAAGAAATATAACAGACGTGAACACGAATATCAGGAAAGAGCTCTCACGTTCAGTCACGAGCGGACGAATTATCTGGCCTAAGAAAGTGGTGGCGAATATCATCGGAACTATAAAGAGCAAATAGTCGGCGGGGTTGCCGATGGCAGGCAGACTGAACATCAGCGGCACATAATGGAATAAATATACCACAAGGGGAGCATAAATCGTGGAGTAGCAAAGAGCACGTCCCAGCACGGATGCCGACATAGGCCCGACAACTTCTTCGGGATCGGTTCCGAAATTATTTCTGCGGCGTTCATTGCTCGCCCCTCCGAGCATCAACACCCCCAGAATAAGACTTTGCTGGAGTATGAGCACCACAATTCCGATCATAATGAACGAAGCGAACCCTTGAGACGGATCGCCGAGAATGAATGCCTGCGTGTCAACCGTAGCACTCCCTATTGATGAGGCAGAAAGAGCCAAAGGCGACATGTCAATGGCTTCTGTGCGCACGTCGCCACCAAGTTGGAGCGTCACATCGGTGATGGCAAATAGGATGTTTCGGTAGCGTATCATCAGGCTCATGTCGCAATACAGAGGCAACACTGCTTGCTCCATGCGTCCGAGTCTTTGAGAGTAGTCGGCAGGAATATGAAGCACCGAATAGACCTTCCTCTCCTTCATCCATTCTTTTGCCTGGCCTATATCGGATGCATAACCGGCGACATCAATATACTGTGTGGCATCAATCATTCGAGCCAACTGTCGACTCTCAGAACTACGGCAGTCGTCAACAATTGCCATTGGGATTTCATCGACTATTTCCGGATTATAAATCAGTGTGTATGTAATGGGATAGGCCAGCGGGAGCCCGAAAAAGAAAAGCAACACGCCGGCATCGTGAAATATCAGCCAATATTCCTTAATCCATGACCTGAACAGCGTAGACCACCAGTTTTTTATGTTATCAGTGATTTTCGACATAATACAGCGATTTTATGGAATGTAGACAGGCTTTAAGCATATTCGCTTTAGTTTGCGGATGAGCACTGAGGGCGGAAGCAGAAATAATATCATTGCAACGTACTCCCATCGACAGTAATACATTTCATAGCCGTTAAGTGCTACGTTAATATATATCATAAAGTAGTAACGTATGGGCAACAGATAAGCAAATATGCCAATCGCAGGATACATATCATCGACAGGGAATGAAAATCCGGCAATGGAAAATGAAAGTATTCCGGTCAGCGACAGAATCGAAAGAGCGAACCGAAGATTCGGAATCAGACACGTGATAAAGAGTGCGAAAGCTTGACTGGCACCAACAAGAAGCATCATGGCTATAACCATTCCCGGGACACTTCCATTGAGGGGAAATTTCCAGAAACCGTACATCATACCCTGCATAGCGAGCCCGACAGCCAGAAAAATCAGATATTGAGGGATGAGCTTTCCCATACATGCAGTCCATATAGATCCACCCGCGTTATTAATCCATCTGACTGAACTGCCTCGCTTTACTTCCTGAAGAATGGAAAAAGCCGTTATTTGGAAAATAATCAGTTGGAGTATGCAGGGAAGAAACGAGTTGGACAAATAAATTGAATAGTTTGACCAAGGATTTCCTAATGGATGTATGTCAGTCACCACCGGCTGCAGGATGGTGTTGACAGTCTCCGGCCCGAGCCCCACGCTCTGCAGCGTAGTGCTCACTACGGCTCCGGATGTCGTCACGGCAATGGTCTTAAAACCTTTATATGATAGCGATCCCGGTACAAAGTATGCCATGTTTGTATAGAAAGTTATTGTGGTATTGCGTCCGGCTTCGGCATCGCGCTGAAAGTCGTGAGGTATCATGAAGAATCCGTATATGTCGCCGCCTTTTAGAAGCCGCATTGCTTCCTCATAGCTTTGCGGCTTGTAAGTCACCTCGATTAGCTCAGAGGATGCCAGACTTCTTCCTGCCTTTCTTGACACGGGAGTGCCGTCAAGGTCAACTATTGCCGACGGCAATCTTAGAGGCAGCCCTTCATCCATGAAGTCGAGAAAGAAAAGCGTTGCAAAGAGCGGCATCGCTACCATCATAAGCAGATAGATGGGACGACCGCATAATTGTGCAATGCCGTCACGAACGGCACTTCCTAAAGCTCCAAAAGGTATGTTTTTGTTACCCTGCATGATATGGCTGATCTCGATTGACGGTTAAGTGCCTTACTTTGTCGGGTCGCGATATAGTACAGTCATACCCGGACGCAGGTCAGGAATCTGCTCCAGCGGTCGAGCCTTAATCTGGAATGTCTTACTGTCCCACTCACCGGTGGCCTTTGTGGCTCTCCAGGTGGCATACGAGCCCATGTCTCGTATGTAGAATACGCGGACTTTTACAGTCTTGTTGTCGAGTGCCGGAATAATGACCTCAATCTCCTTGTCCATTGTAAGGTGCGACAATAGATGCTCGCGCACGTTAAATGTCACCCATTTATCCTGTAGTTTCAGCAGGCTCATAATCGGGGAGCCAAGCGAGACTAATTCGCTTTCATGCGGGTAGATAAGGTCGATTTCTCCATCGAAAGGAGCCACGAGATACTGATCTTGCAGCAATGCCTCGACTTCCATTACCCCGCCTTTAGCGGCATCTGTTAGGGCTTTTGCGCTCTCTTTATCCTCGTACTGCGCTCCCTCTTTGGCCATTTCATATTGGCTTCGGGCGGCATTTTCGCCGGCTACTGCCGCATCGTATGCAGCTTTGGCCTCGTCGCGCTTCTGCTCAGATACCACGTCCTGCTTGTAGAGCGATTCCATGCGCTTGTATGTCTTCTCGCTTATGTTACGCGCGGCTATTGCCTGTTGAAGCAGGTCGTAGGCACTTTGAACAATCTGACGGCGAGTCCCGGAGTCAATTTTTTTGTTTTGTGCCGACGCCGCGCTCTGCATCGCCTCAGCCTGGTATAGTTTTGCGTCGGCAAGCGATGAATGTATGTGCACTAAGGTATCGCCGGCCTTGACCTGTTGCCCCTCTTCGACGAACAGCTCAACGACACGTCCCGGCAGCTTGCCGGAGATTCTTACGGAGGTTGCTTCTGCTTGACCTTCAATTAGATCTGTTTTGGGCTTCAGGAACAAAAATCCGACGAGAGCCAGGAGTGCCACTGCCAAAACTACGATTATAAGCGTTCCCAAGAGGGCGTTCTCTTTTTCAATCTTTACTTTAGGTTGGGTTGTTTGATCTGTATTGTCCATAACAAATCTATTTTTCTGTGTCGTAATAATGTTCATAGCTCATATTGCCGAGGACTTTCGATAAATACACCTTGCAAAGGTTCACGTCGATACCGGCATCTATATTCTCCGAGTTAGCTTTAAGCCATGCAGTTTGCGCGGCCATAACATGGTCAGTGGTGGCCATCCCTTCCCGGAATGCCAATTGGGCATGCCGCAGATTTTCATTTGCGCTGGTCAGATTGCTTAGGGTCATGTTGTAGGTTTTTATCGATTCGTGGGCTTTAAAGCTCGCTTGGTTCACTTGAAGCTGAATTTTCTGTTTTGCATCTTCAAGTTGTAGCCGCATTATGGTTGTCTCGGCCTTTGCCGCACGATATTTGTTATAGTTGCCTCCCCAATGCCATATTGGAATTGTAAGCATGGCACCGACATGAAATGCTCCGCCGAAACGGTTTTTGAATCCATTATTCATATTCGGGTTAGAGAAAGCGTATCCGCCGATAAGCGCCACGTTGGGAAGCATTGAAGCCATTGCAACATTACCCTGTTGTTCCGTAATTTTTACCCCAATCTCGAGAGCTTGCAGATCGGGCCTGCGGACATATATTTCGTTCATATCATAGTTTGTGGCGGGGAGGAGCGCGTCAAGATTAGGCTTACAGCCCGTATCTTCATCCTCCAGTTTCATATATGTGTCCACCGGCAGGCCACACAGTTCGGCGAGGGCCATTCGCGAGAGCGAAAGCCCATTCTCAACCTTAAGCAAATCCACGTTAGCCTCATTAAGCTTGACATCGACAGTCAGGAGGTCGCCTTTAGTTGCCACCCCCTCATTGACCATAGCAAGAACATTTGTATGCAGGGTGTCGAGCAGGCACACATAGCTCTTAGCCAACTCGTGTTTGGCCTTAAGCGACACCACTTGCCAATATGCGGCGTCGACCGCGTAGATTACGTCTTCGGCAGTTTTGTCGTGCATTGACTCGGCAAGTTCCTTGGCATACTTGGTTATTTTATTCATTGCCACAATTTTTCCGCCCATGTAGACAGGTTGGGTAAGAGTTACAGCGCCGAAAAACACGTTATGTATGTCATACGTCATGGCATCTTTCGGAAGATAAGCCACCTGCTTAGGCACCGGTTGTCCGTCGACCATCACCGGCATACCGTCGGCACCTGTTACAAGATCAAAGTCGTAGCCGTCCTTACCGTTAAACGTCATTATCGGCAGATGTTGGTCAGAATCGAATATCGAAATATTTTTCTGATTATACATATATCCGCCGGCAAAGTCAATCGACGGCAAATATGAAGCAAAAGCCTCCTCCTTCCGGTAGGTCGCCTGTTTGATTTTAGCGGTCTGAATTTGCATCTGTTTATTGTTTGACACAGCCATTGCCCGACAAGAATCGAGCGATACAGTATGCCCATAGTCCAAACGCATTGTCTGTGCGGTCGCACCGGATGCCGAGACCATCGCGCAGGCTAAAGTCAACCACTTTAGATGTCTGATAGTAGAATGCAACATAAGTTACTTATATACCCTCGGTTATGAAAATGATAATTATGGCAAAGAGAGAAATTGGCATTTCTCTCTGCAAAATTAGCTGAATATATTAATAAATGATTTTAGCCAAGGCGTCTAAAATCCGTCCAAATTCGCTTAAAGTTGGTCAATTTTCCCGACCAATCCCAATGCGTGAAAATAGTTTTGCAGAATGGGCTAAATCCATTAACTTTGTAATCCGTTATGAAATACGGATTTGACAACGACAAGTATCTGAAGATACAGTCGGAACACATTAAAGAGCGTATAGCTCAGTTCGGCAACAAGCTCTATCTCGAGCTTGGAGGAAAGCTCTTCGACGATCACCACGCAAGCAGAGTCTTGCCCGGATTCCAACCCGACAGCAAGCTGCGAATGCTTCATCAGCTGAGCGACCATGCCGAAATAGTGATTGTGATTAGTGCCGCGGACATTGAAAAAAACAAGGTGCGCCAGGATCTTGGCATTACCTACGACATGGATGTCCTTCGTCTACGCACAGAATTCCAAAACCGCGGATTTATGGTCGGGTCGGTAGTAATTACCCACTACAACGGGCAAAGCAGTGCCGATGCATTCCGCAAGCGTCTCGAAAAGATGGGTATAAGGTCATACGTACACTACCTGATCGACGGCTATCCAACAAACGTAGACTTGATAGCCTCTGACGACGGTTTCGGTCGTAATGACTACATCGAAACCTCTCGACCGCTCGTAATCGTAACCGCCCCGGGTCCGGGAAGCGGGAAGATGGCAGTATGCCTCAGCCAGCTATACAACGAGCAGAAACGCGGTGTCGAAGCCGGATATGCAAAATTTGAGACATTCCCCGTGTGGAGTCTGCCCCTCAAACACCCAGTAAACATCGCATACGAAGCAGCAACGGCTGACCTAAACGATGTCAACATGATTGATCCGTTCCACCTTGAGGCATACGGCAAAACAGCCATTAATTATAACCGCGACATTGAGATATTTCCTGTGCTTAACGCACTCTTTGAAGGCATTTATGGCGAAAATCCATACAAGTCACCGACCGATATGGGCGTCAATATGGTGGGATTTTGCATCAATGACGATACGATTTGTTGCGAAGCCTCAAAGCAGGAAATCATACGTCGCTACTACACCGCCCTCAACCGGATGGCAGAAGGCGAGGGCAATGAAGCCGAAGTCAATAAGATAGCCCTGCTGTTCAAGCAGGCGAAAATCGACGTGAACTACCGCAAGCCCGTTGTAGCCGCAAAAGAACGCGCTGAACGCGACGGCGTACCGTGCTCGGCAATAGAACTCTCAGACGGAACCATAATTACCGCACAGACATCACCCCTTCTCGGGCCGAGTGCCGCTCTTATCCTAAATGCCATAAAGCATCTGGCTGGAATCGACCATGCCGTTAAGCTCATACCGCAAGACATGATTGAGCCAATACAGTATATGAAACTGAACTATCTGAGCGGCCGCAATCCGCGACTGCACACCGACGAGGTGCTCGTGGCGCTTGCCGTTCTCAGCACGCACGACGAAAACTGCCGGCGCGCACTCGAGAAACTTCCGGAGCTTAACGGATGCCAAGTACACTCCACCGTGATGCTCGGAGAAGTCGACCATAAAATATTCAAAAAACTTGGAGTCGGACTCACTTGCGATCCAAACCGCAAGAAATAGTCCGGACAAAAGTGGATAATATCATATTAATTAATTATCTTTGCTTTTTCCGATGGTGTAGGCACGGCAATTTGCGACACCCTTGAAAAGTTAATAATATTTCGGTATGAGAACTAAATATACCCGCATTCTGCTTAAACTAAGCGGAGAGTCGCTCGCAGGAGGTCAAGGACACGGCATTGACACGACTCGTCTTAACGAATACGCCACTCAGATTCAGGAAGTCGTAGAAAGTGGCGTAGAGGTTGCCATCGTTATCGGTGGCGGAAACATTTTCCGGGGACTTCAAGGAGCATCCCGTGGATTCGACCGAGTGAAAGGCGACCAGATGGGGATGCTTGCAACCGTAATCAACTCCCTCGCACTTAGCTCCGCTCTCGAAGCCGTCGGACAAAAGGCCAAAGTATTCACTGCCATAAACATGTTTCCGATTGGCGAGCACTACAGCAAATGGCGCGCAATAGAGGCCATGCAGAACGGGACGGTTGCAATAATTTCCGGAGGTACGGGAAATCCATTCTTCACAACCGACACCGGCTCTGCTTTAAGAGGCATAGAAGTTGAAGCCGACGTTATGCTTAAGGGCACCCGTGTCGACGGCATCTATACTGCCGACCCGGAAAAAGATCCTACTGCGACAAAATTCTCCGAGATTACATACGATGAGGTGTACACCCGCGGACTTAAAGTGATGGACTTAACGGCAACCGCACTCTGCAAGGAAAATCATCTTCCTATCATCGTATTCGACATGGACCACAATGGAAATCTCAAAAAAGTCCTTGACGGAGAACCCATCGGAACACTCGTATATTAATTAAAATAAATATATTATGGAAGTAAAAGACTACCTTAACCCAGCAGAAGAAAAGATGGAGATGGCCGTAGCCTATCTCGACGAGTCACTCGCCCATATCCGCGCCGGAAAGGCAAATCCGAAAATCCTTGATTCAATACGCGTGGAATATTATGGCAGTGCAGTACCTATCTCAAACGTTGCAAATGTCAGCGTTCCGGATGCCCGCACCATCACCATAACACCCTGGGAGAAAGCAATGTTCCGCGAAATAGAGAAGGCTATCATAAACTCAGAGTTGGGCATTACACCTGAAAACAACGGCGAAATAATCCGGCTCTCAATTCCCCCGTTGACCGAAGAACGTCGTAAGATTCTCGTAAAGCAGTCAAAAGCCGAGGCTGAGAATGCAAAAGTGTCTGTCCGCAATGCCCGCAGAGACGCTATCGAAGGACTCAAGAAAGCAGTCAAGCAAGGTATGCCTGAAGATGTAGAGAAAGACGCAGAAGCATCCGTACAAAAACTCCACGACAAGTATCTCAAAAAAATCGACGAACTTTTCGCCGCAAAAGAAAAGGAAATCCTCACAGTCTAACTCCTACCGTTGCTCAGGGAGCATACAAAACTTGGCGATACATCTAACCAGCAGGGACGCACAGGTGTGTGCGTCCCCTGGTTATCAGACAATCTTATGAGACTCGTAATACAACGTGTAACTGAGGCTTCGGTAAGCATCGGCAATGCTCTTCACTCGTCAATCGGGAGCGGATTACTGGTACTCGTCGGTGTGGAACATGGCGATACGCTTGACGACGTGTCGTGGCTTGTCGCCAAGACCGTTGCTCTGCGCATTTTCAACGACGAAAACGGAGTTATGAACAAATCCGTTCTCGACATCGGAGGCGAAATTCTCGCAGTCAGCCAATTTACTCTTACAGCGTCAACGAAAAAAGGCAATCGTCCAAGCTATATCCGGGCCGCGGGACACGATCTTGCCGTACCGCTTTACGAAGCATATTGCGCAGGAGTGGAAGCCTCGTTAGGGCATCAGGTTGGGCGAGGCATTTTTGGTGCCGACATGCAGGTCAGCCTAATAAACGACGGCCCGGTCACCATAATCATAGACTCCAAATTAAGAGAATAACGATGTCTGACTTCAGCAAACTGACTATACGAGAAGCCCAACAAACGGTCGACAAATGGATTAAGACTATCGGTGTGCGATATTTCTCCCCGCTTACCAATATGGCCATTCTGACAGAAGAAGTTGGCGAAGTAGCCCGAATAATGGCCAGAAAATACGGCGACCAGTCGTTTAAACCGGGAGAAGACTGCGACGCACTTGCTGATGAACTTTCTGATGTGATGTGGGTTGTTATGGCAATAGCAAACCAGACCGGCATAGATTTAGACGAAGCTTTCGCCAAAAATTTGGAAAAAAAGACTCGACGTGACAGCCGGCGGCACATCAACAATTCTAAACTACATTAACAATCTAAACTAAACAAGTTTTATGAGTGATAAATATCATGACACGGTAGCCGCTTCGGCAGTCATAACCGACGACGAAGCCGTAAAAGTGGCCGTAGAGAAGATCCTATCGGAGCACCTTCAAGAAAATATGAACGTAGACACGTACAAACGTATCTTCAACTGCATCGATCTCACCACACTTTCTACCACCGATTCGCCTCAGTCGGTTGCCGACTTCACCGAAAGGGTTAATGCATTCGACAACGAGCATCCTGAGCTGAAAAATGTCGCCGCCATTTGTGTCTATCCCAATTTTGCGCAAGTAGTCAGCACAGTTCTTGACGTGACCGGCGTAAAAGTAGCTTGCGTTTCCGGCGCATTCCCCTCATCACAGTCGTTCATAGAAGTGAAAATCGCAGAAACGTCACTTGCCGTACAAGGGGGTGCCGACGAAATAGACATAGTCCTAAACGTCGGTAACTATCTCGACGGCGACTGGGAAGAAGTATGTGACGAAATCAGCGAACAAAAACACTCATGCCGAGATGCGCACCTTAAAGTAATCCTTGAAACGGGTGCTTTGAAGACTGCCGAAAATATCCGCAATGCTTCTATCCTTGCTATGTATTCCGGCGCTGATTTTATCAAGACCTCAACCGGCAAAGTATACTCCGGAGCGACACTCGAGGCTGCCTACGTTATGGCCCAATGCATTAAAGAATACTATGAAAAGACAGGTAATAAGGTCGGATTCAAAGCCGCCGGAGGAGTGGCGACAACTGAAGATGCCGTAAAATACTACACCGTCATTAAAGAAGTGCTCGGTGACGAATGGACCGAAAATGAGTTGTTCCGCATCGGAGCAAGCCGTTTGGCCAATAATCTGCTAAGTGACATTTTAGGCGAACCCGTAAAATTCTTCTAAAGTGCTTTATTGGGCTATTATCAACAACGTTAAAGTCGGGCCGGCAGAACCGGAACAACTCCTGTCCTACGGCCTGACTCCCGAAACCCCGGTGTGGTGCCAAGGCTGGACTCAGTGGTGCAAAGCAGGCTTCGTAGATGAATTCCGGCCTTGGTTCGGGCTCGGTAACGACATGCCGACGAACCAACCTCCCATGCCACAATCCTATCTTGCATGGTCGCTAATTGCCACTTTACTATGTTGCCTGCCACTCGGCATTGTTGCCATCATCTATTCCACACAAGTAGAGAGCAGGTATGCCGCCGGTAATTATTCCGGAGCTTTACGAGCCTCTGAAAATGCCAAAGGATGGTGCATAGCAAGTGCAATTACAGGAATTTTATATTATATCGGACTGGTAGTTCTTCGAATCATTCCCCTATTGGGATTATGGCGCTTAACAAGTCAATTTTGATTTCGGCGGGGATCATATTAGCAATTATCCTGCTGTGCGTCTACTTTTACTTCGACCCAACCGAGTCGATACTGTTTCCCAAGTGTGCATTTCTATCATTTACGGGTCTTAAGTGTCCGGGTTGTGGCTCCCAAAGAGCCGTACATGCACTGCTTCACGGCGACATAGCCTTGGCATTCCGATATAATGCAATGATGATAATTCTATTGCCCGTAGTCACGCTGCTCTGCATCGTTGAATGCTTCCGA
Source organism: uncultured Muribaculum sp. (assembly GCA_964543345.1). Classification (GTDB taxonomy): domain Bacteria; phylum Bacteroidota; class Bacteroidia; order Bacteroidales; family Muribaculaceae; genus Muribaculum. The sequence goes on from CAZIXM010000013.1 coordinate 43,926, forward strand.
AGCAAATATCCGTCGATTTACGTGCGGGCAAACTCCCGATGGGTCATCCGGTCGGCATTCGTGATTGTAGTGGGCTGGTGGATTATACGTAACATCATTAATCAATAATCGCTGAAAAACTGGGGCTTTATGACGAAACCCACCCTAAGCTGCGACCTAAATTGGTTGTAGTCCAGCAAACCTTCTCCGTAGCCATTGTAATACTGCAAAAACAGATACTGGTTCTCGTTATTAAAAAGCTTATAGCTGAACTCAAGGACGGTGTTATAATTGAAATTCCAGCCACGGCGTTTTGTCACAAACACCGCCGCCTGAAACTTTTTGGACATCGGCATGTAACTTATACCCACTTGATACAGGCCGTAATAATCAAGCAGATCGCGGTTATTCTCGCCATCGACCCATGGTATCCACAGTTTTGCATACACCATTGTTGTCGGATCTATCAGAATGTTTGAGCTAAACGATACTCGATTCCACGAACGGCTTTCCTCCTCTGCCTTACCATTACTCTCATGCTCAAATATTAGCGACACTTTACCAATAAACCTGTTCTTAACAAACAACGGCTTGGTGAATCCCAAACCCGGATTAAAATTAAGGTCTGTCATCGGGAACGAATTTTCCAGCACATTCCAAAAGCATTTTTGAGTATAAAACAGGAACAAATATGATCCGAAAGGTAACACGCTCTTGGTAAGTCGTTGGGCTACTGAAATTTGAAATTTAACATTCGTATTATGCACAGTCGGCTTAGGCCCGACCGGCGGACCGAATATAAAGTAATTGTCTTTATACAGTCCGAAGTAGGGACCTTTTTCGAACTCGTCGTGTATGCTGTCAGTATCAAGCACATCTCCGGGCTGCGACACTATTTGGCCACGTCCCGAAAGGACACCGCATATTAAAGCAAATGTTATGATTATAAATTTCTCCCAAATTCGATTCATCGGCATAAGTGCGAAACACCCGGCACGTCCGGCTACGTATGTCACAAATATTAACATTGCAAAGATAATAAAGTTTTGTCGGCATTTGCCCCAACAGAAGCATAACAATGAAAAATATCCTACTTTTTTGACTCAATGGCCATTTTTCTTTGTCGAGTGGAGCGTTATGTTTAACTTTGTACGTAATCCGATAATTATCATTAGTTTTGACATGGTTCGATTTATTTCTCGATATATCTTCCCCGCGATGGTCATACTGACTCTGCTGGTCTCATGCGATGACGACACAGAATTCCGCATTGAAGGCACTGTCGACGGACTCGGTACAAGAAACATCGTAATGACATACGTAGCCGACCGAGGCGTCCGCAGCGACGGTATTGTTGCCATCGACGGAAAATTCATTCTCGTGGGAGCTTCTAAAAATTACACTATTGTCGAGCTCACCACCGCCCAACATCAGCTCATAGGCCGCGTGATGATTAAGAACGGACAGACACTTAAATGCGATTATAATCTCGAAGATTACTACGACCAGAAAGTGTCGGGAAACAAACCAAGCGAACAATGGAGCAAATTTCTCCGAGAAAACGCCGAATCGCTTCGAACAGGCGACCATATACTGAACAACAGACTTGTAACGGAATACGTAGAGTCGCATAAAGACAACATCCTCTCCTCAGCACTTATGCTTACCCAATTCTATGCCCCCGACCATGAATCGCAGGCCGACTCGATTTTTGCCACAATTGATCCCAAAGCGCGTCCGGAATCGCTTGTTGACAACTATCGACTGATTCTCTCTCGCATAAACTCGGCGACTTTACATGGGAGAATCCGCTCGTTTACCCTGACGAATCTACGCGATACGACCGAGCGCTACTATGCCGGCCGCTCAAGCTACACAATGTTTTACTTCACCGGACAAGGCAACGAACGTCGCGACACGATTTACCCCACACTGCGTATGCTTAACGACAGCATCAAAAACCGATGGATACGAGTCTACGAAGTGTCAATGGCGCAGGACACCTCTATGTGGAAACGGATAGCGCGGCAGGACTCCGTCGCTTGGCCAAGAGTATGGGTTCCCGGCGGACCCGCCAATACCACCTTTGACGACATTGACATTCCGCGCCTCCCCTATTATATCCTATCCGATTCCATCGGCGAAACGGTATACCGCGGCAGCTCCGTCAAAACAGCATCCGACACGTTGTTGCGCAGGCTCAGGCACAATAAAGTCATATAGTTTAGTATCCACCTCTCCACGTCAAACAAACTCTTTCCTCAAATATGCTCCTCAAATCTTACGGTGCCGCCGTTCAAGGCGTAGACGCAATAATTGTCACCATAGAGGTGTCGGTCGAAATTGGATTTTCGTTCAATCTTGTAGGGCTGCCCGACACGGCCGTCAAAGAAAGCTATCAGCGTATGCTGACTGCAATGAAACATTCCGGCTACGACTTTCCCCGCAGATCAGTGGTCATTAACATGTCGCCGGCAGACGTAAGGAAAGAGGGAGCGGCCTACGACTTGCCTCTCGCGCTCAGCATCCTGGCCGCATCTGAACAGATTAAAGGCGATGCACTTGCCGAATATATGATAATGGGAGAACTGTCGCTCGACGGTACTCTTCTGCCCATTCGAGGTGTCCTACCGATGGCCATTAAGGCACGTGAAATGGGTTTCAAGGGAATGATTGTGCCAATGGCCAACGTTTCTGAGGCTGCCGTAGTCAATAATCTTGATGTCTACGGCATGGAAACGCTGAAGGATGTAGCCGAATTTTTCGATGGCGTATCATCGCCTCGGCCAACTGTAATAAACACCCGTGAGGAGTTTCGCAAAGCCCAGTCTTCATTTGACTTTGACTTTTCTGAAGTCAAGGGTCAGGAAAATGTCAAACGGGCATTTGAAGTAGCCTGTGCCGGCGGACACAACATACTGCTTGTAGGAGCCCCCGGCTCCGGAAAGTCAATGATGTCAAAGCGGTTGCCATCAATACTTCCCCCTTTGACGCTTCAAGAAGCGCTCGAAACGACAAAAATACATTCCGTGGCCGGCAAACTAAAGCGAGGGTCAATGTTGATGACTTCACGGCCGTTCCGTGCGCCACACCATACAATCTCGCCGGTGGCACTCGTCGGCGGAGGCAACAATCCTATGCCCGGAGAAATATCGTTGGCACACAATGGCGTACTATTTCTTGATGAATTTCCCGAATTTTCCAGACAGGTTCTCGAAGTTATGCGTCAGCCGTTGGAAGACAGGCACATTACCATCTCCCGAGCAAAATATAGCATCGACTATCCCGCCGGATTCATGCTCGTAGCATCGATGAACCCATGCCCCTGCGGCTACTACAATCACCCGACAAAAGAGTGTACTTGCCCTCCCGGAGCGGTAAACAAATACCTCGGCAGAATATCGGGTCCGCTCATGGATCGTATCGACCTTCAAATAGAGATTATGCCCGTTCCATTTGAAGAGATTTCATCAGACACCTACGCCGAAAGCAGTGCCGAAATACGCTCAAGAGTAGTTAAGGCGCGGACTTTACAGAACGTGCGGTTCCAGGACGAAAAAGAGATTCACTGTAATGCACAGATGAACTCGCGCCTGTTGCGCCAACACGCCCGACTCGATGCCGAAAGCATGAAAATCTTCGAAGATGCCATGAAACGCTTCGACATGTCGGCACGTGCATACGACCGCATACTTAAAGTGTCACGAACAATTGCCGACCTCGACTACAGCTCACGCCCGTCACTTTCACCGGCCGAAGCCACACGGCTACCTATACTCGCCACACATCTCCGCGAAGCCCTGCTCTACCGCAATCTCGACCGGGCATCTTGGGGCCGCTAATCAGCCGGCCATGCGGAATTAATTGAGGTTGCAACGCTACCGCAACTCTCCTCCGACGCTGTATCTTTGCTAAATTTGTACTCAAAAATGGCTACGATAAAAGTTAAGTACAGACCCTCTTCCGTCGCTAATCAACAAGGCGTTATCTTCTACCAAATACTACATGCCCGAAAAACGCGACTGATTTTTACGGAATATCACATCTTTATTTCAGAATGGGACAAATCTCGCTCGATGGTGATAACGTCTCAGACAAGCGAGCGAAAATCTTTGATTTTATCTATCAGAGAGAATATTCGCCGCGACATAGAGCGACTGAACAAGATCGCTCGCAAGCTGGACAACAATTTAATCGACTATACCTCAGACGACGTAATTGACGAGTTTAACCGCTATACAGAAGAATACACCTTGTTCAACTTCATGGAAAGGATAATTGCCAAATTGAAGCATAACGGCAAAACGCGCACTTCCGAAACCTATACTGCCGCCCGCAACAGTTTTAGAAATTTTCTAAGCGACACGAAGTTGAATGGGCACCTTAGTAACACAAGCGACCTAATGCTTGACAGCATAACACCGGAAATAATGGAGAGATACGAAGCGTGGCACAAAAACAGGGGCAACACTCCTAACACCATATCTTTCTACATGCGAATCCTCCGTGCCGTCTACAATCGTGCCGTTGAAGATGGCATCATCGAAGACCGTAAACCATTTCGACATGTATATACGGGCGTAGACAAAACCATCAAGCGAGCCCTCCCCTTGTCGGCCATCAAGAAATTAAACAATCTCGATTTAACCCAGACCCCAACTTTGGACTATGCCCGTGACATGTTTATACTCAGTTTCATGCTTCGTGGCATGAGCTTCATCGACATGGCCTATCTTAAGAAAACAGATCTTAAAAACGGCTCAGTCATTTATCGGCGCCACAAGACCGGCCAACTGCTGACTATAGAATGGACAAAAGAGATGCGCCGTATTCTCAAAAAGTACCCTGAAAACAAATCAAGGTATCTTCTGCCGATAATTAAAAACCCCAACTTAAATGACCGCTACGCCTATAAAAATGCAGGCGATATAATAAACCGTAGCCTGAAAAAAATAGCCACTATTGCCAATATAAATTTTCCGTTGACCATGTATGTGGCCCGCCACAGTTGGGCCTCGGCCGCCAAGGCTAAAGGAATTCCGCTAAGCGTCATCAGCGAAGGAATGGGGCATGACAGCGAAGCCACTACCCAAATCTATCTTGCCTCACTTGAGACATCCATTGTTGACAAAGCCAACTCTCTAATTCTTAGCTCTATATAGAAATAGTGGATCAACGGACAGGAGCTACAAAATCACAAAAGTGAGTCAAAACACAAAAGCTTCTGAAAGAAGCCCAAATTTCTTTCTCAAACTTAAGCCGGGTATAGGCGCGTTGCGCCTATACCCGGCTTAAGTTTTATGCATCTTTCAGATACGATAATTCTATTTTGGCACACCGTCATTTAAATTGGAGCGAGATGAATTAAACGTTAGTCTTTCAAGCAACCGATTGGCACTATCTTCACACCATCTTCGCGTGTATATGCCATTTCTCCGCCCGTCAGAACAATAAGCAAATCCGGTTCACGAAGTCGTATCTGCTTTTCCGAGTTGTTTTTTTCTGCTATCAGACGTTTGATTTCAATGAGGTGTTTTGCTCCTTCCTCTATCTCCCTGCTACCAAGCTTACATTCTATCAAAGCGTATCGTCCGTCCTCAAGGTGCAACACGGCATCTGCTTCAAGTCCGAGGCGGTCATGGTAATAGGAAAGCCGGCCGCCAAGAGCTTGCGAATATGCCCGTAAATCACGAAAACATAGACACTCGAATATGAATCCAAAGGTCTTCAAATCAAGTTCCAAACTTTCCGGCGACGCACCTAAAGCAGCAACTGCAATAGAGGGATCAACAAAACAACGTTTCTTCCCGGTGCGGATAACGGTTTTGGAGCGAATTGCCGGGGACCACGCCTCAATATCATCAATCACAAAAAGTTTCTCCAATGCACCGATATAATCATCAAACGTAGGCATAGATGTTCCTTCCATTTCCTCCGACACATCGGCAAGCATCGAAGTCTTCTTTGCAAGTGTGCATATATTTCGGGCGTATGTGCGCAATATCAACCGTGCCAAAGTTGGATTACGCCGAGTCTTATCTACCCTTGATATATCTTTATTGCAAATCTCGTTAACATAGTCCTTCGCGATAAGCAGTTTCGCATTTGCGCTCATTTCACCTAAAGATGCCGGCCATCCGCCACGACAAGCTGCAAAAATCAATTCTTCAATTGACAATTGCGAAATTTCACCGTCAATATCTAAGTTCGGATTTTCAAACATACATCCCAGAGAGATAGTGCCATTGGATTCAAGAGACTCAAAAAGGCTCATTGGATACATCGCCATCTGAGTAATGCGGCCAGTTCCGGTGTGCATTATTTCATCGTCATCTATGACTGTTGAACCGGTAAGAATAAACTGCCCTTTTTCTATGCGTTCATCAACAGCATGACGAACCGCATCCCATATCACAGGCGCAACCTGCCATTCATCAATAAGCCGTGGCGTTGCTCCTTTGAGCAGTAATGACGGTTTTGTCTGGGCGGTTGCCAAGTAACCGGTACGTCGGTCTGGATCCTGCATCTTAATGACGCTTTTCGCCCGACGCTCTGCCGTTGTTGTCTTACCACACCATTTAGGACCGGCAATCTGCACTGCGCCGAAGGCCTCAAGCCTCAAATCAAGGGTCTTGTCGGCAATTCTATTCAGGTACTTTATTTCTTTCATATTATCTGCAAAATAAGGAAATTAACCTGACATTACAAAATTATATTTTGTGTTTTTGAACTAATTTATTTTGTCTTTTTGAAACTACGGACTATATTAATTTGAGTTAAAAAAACCTTACTATTTGGCGTGGAATGAAAACTTTTTAATTTGCAAATACATAGAGAACCTTCAGAATATGAGTATACGGCGTAGATGCACGGATTACCGTTGGCAAAACGCCACAAATATAGCAGTGTAGCCAAAAGGGATCCAAAAAGCCGGTAAAGCACTAAATGTCAAATAGATACAAAATTAGGAGCAATTCTAGTGGCACCATAAGTTAAAAGCTTTAGAGCATACCGCCACGGAAGCCAACGGTTAAATCCAGAGTTAAACCAAGTAGATGATGCGTTAATTCCTTTTTGGCACGCGCCCCTTTGTATATTGTGTGCCATTACGAGATGACTTGCATTCAATTTTTCACATCCGTATCTCTAAACAAGAGTTACTTGTTCAATGCGCAAAGGTAGACAAAATCCCCAAGTCGGCAAAATTTCCGCAGTAAAAAGATGTCAAAAAATCATAATCGACATTGGAATCTAACAGAATGTTTAGCAAACTACTTTCCTTTTCATATAAATAACGCTGTCTTAGAGCACTTTATTATATCTGTCGGACTCTTGTTTAGAGTCACCTAATTTATTAGACACCTTTCATTCAAGCTTTACTGTTCACGACCGGATTTGACGATTAGGGTTACCCCCCCCCTAATTAATTGTAATACAACAAGTTATCTTGTTTTTGTAATTCTGCTGATTTGGTGTATTTGATGGAAAACAAGTGGGTTTCTTTCACGGAGCAATGAATAAGGCACAAGTAGCGACATATAGTAACGGGGCGGACACCCTTGCTGACTTCAAGCGACTTCCGATTTCCAAAAGGAGACCGGCCGCTGAATGCAAGTATGCCGAGGCTGTGGAGATGTATGCCTCCACAGACTTGTCCATTCGTTGTGTCGCAGAAAAATGCAATGTCACCGCCTCCGGCCTAAGCTCCCACATCGGCAAGCATCATAGAGCTTTGCTTTTTGCCAGATACGGACTTGACATTAACGACAAGAATCTTCAATCGCTCAAAGTAAAGCCTCCAAAAGGTCAGTCGCTCCTGACACACCTTAAATATAAGGATGCCATCGAGGCATGTGGCGACATGGCATATATCGAATTCAATGTGTCGCAAGTGGCACGGTTGTTCAACGTCAATGGCACAGCTCTGGCATCGCAGCTGAGGGTGCATTATCCTTTTGTGATTCCTGTCAGGGAAAGACTGCGCCAACGCCTCGGCATAGCCGACAACACCCCTCGCGGAGCTCGGCGCGTAAGCACAGAGACTTATGCGGAGGCTCTTGCAATGTATCGCGGCACAGACCTAACCATGCAACAGGTGGCCGACAAATGCAATGTGTCGAAAAGCGGCTTCTGCCAGTTCATGCGATTCTACCACAAAGATGTCATCGCCGAAAAATCCGGACGCCGTAAAGCCGCAAGAAAAAGCGTCGGACTTCGTCGCCCCGGCCAACTCGCCGGCAACGGAGACCTCTACGGCCCGAAGCCGGATACCGTGGCTCTGTATGAGCCCGCGCTCCAACTCTACCGCGACACATCCTTAACAATCGACGAAATAATCGAGCGGACAGGTGTTCCGGCCGCCGGGTTCAAAGGCTACCTTCACCAGTGGCACCGTGGCGAAAAACTCCGCCGCAGAGGCTATGAGTGGGACGGCGTTTCCGATCCGGAACTGCAAGACACTAAGCACTTCCTGAAGTCGACCTCCGCAAAATATGCTCCGGCCATAGCGAGCCTCAAAGAGAACCCGCGCCCCGTAGCGGAAGTAGCATCGGAGTTCGGCTTGAATCCGGAGGTATTCAGAGAATATCTGAAAGTCCACGAACCCGAGTTGGCAGCTCAGCAGGGCATGAAACGTCGGGCCGACGGACGATTAGTCAAACGCTCGTCAGCAGAAAAATACGCTCAGGCGATACATGAATATGCAACTACTGCCGAATCGCTCAAAAGCATAGCTCAAAGGCACGGCTTCATATATAACAGCATCTGCGGATATGTCACCCGCAATTGCCCCGATGAGCGGGAAAGCCATCGGAAGATAGTAGAAAAAGAGACACAGTTCATGACAGAATAAAACCAGGTAATAACGGAACAATGGAAAAGTAACAATGAAACTTATGATTGGACATATCAACTCAACTCTGACTCTGATTAGAACGCTTGCAGTTTCTTTACTTGTAGCCATCGGTGTCTTATCCGCTCCCGCCCAGGAGGCCGCCGTAAAGACCAACCTTCTCTACGATACCGCGCTTCTGACCGCCAACGCAGGTGTGGAGATCGGTTTAGCGCCGAAATGGACTTTTGACCTCTCCGGCAATCTCAACGCTTGGGAGTTGTCCGGAGGCAAAAAGTGGAAACATTGGCTCGTGCAGCCCGAAGCCCGTTACTGGTTCTGTCAAAGGTTTGCCGGACATTTTGTCGGCGCTCACCTGCTCGGTGGCGAATTCAATGTCGGCCACGTAAATCTGCCGTTCTCTTTCCTCGGCACCAACTTCAGGGAGCTGAAGGACTACCGTTGGCAAGGTTGGATGGTCGGTGCCGGTGTAGCTTACGGCTATACGTGGATTCTCAGCCGCAAGTGGAGCCTTGAAGCCGAATTCGGCTTCGGATGGATCTACTCACGCTACGACACATACCGGTGTTCCGGCTGTGGCAAAAAAATAAAGGAGAACACTCCGCATAATTACGTCGGTCCGACAAAGGCCGCTATTAATATAGTATATAACTTCTAAGCACATGACAGTAATGACATTCAAGCGCATTCTAAGCATTGCCGCCTTTTGTGTGGCTTCTGCCCATGCTGCATGGGCTTTTGACCTGCGTTCCGACAGCACGACTATCAACCTGTACGACATAAATGTCGACGTTGACGAGGTGAACAGCCGTGTTAAAGTAAAGATTGAGCTCGACATCGCCAACTTCTCCGTGTCGCGCGACAGGCAGATGATTCTGACTCCGGTCCTTATCGCCGACAACAAGAGCGACAGCCTGAAGCTCGAGCCCATCATCGTGGCCGGGCGCAACCGCTGGTACCAGTACCTCAGAAGCGGCATCCTTGACGACGGCGAAGAGCCCATTTTCCGCGCCGGCAAGAAGGGAAAGGCCGTCTATGACACCGACTTTGAGCTCCGCCCATGGATGGAGCAGTCAACTCTCGAAATGAAGGTCGAGACAGCAAATTGCTGCGACGCTCCCGTCCGGATGCCCGGCACGTCTGACAACGGAATGGTGCCGATGGCCCACATCGACGTTGCGCGCCCCGTTCTCATCGCCGACTATATATTCGCGCCGCCGGTCGACGCAAGCCCGGTGGAAAAGAACATTGAAGGCAGCGCGTTTGTGACCTTCGTGGTCAATCGCACCGAGCTGAAGCCCGACTATATGAACAACAAGGCTGAACTTAACAAGATTTTCAGCTCAATCGACTACGTACGCGAAAACCCCGACGCGACAATTACCCACGTCCACATTAAGGGTTTTGCATCGCCCGAAGGCCCCTACGACAATAACGTCAGACTGGCTAAAGGCCGTACCGAAACACTGCGCCGATATGTAAGAGATCTGCGTCACTTCCCCGACAGCGTCGTCACGTCAAGCTACGAACCCGAAGACTGGCCAGGACTCCGCACTTACATGACCGACTCGATGCAGTTTAACATCGCGCACCGCCAAGAGATAATCGACATTATCGACGGCCCCCTCGGATTTGACAATAAGAATCTCGCCATCCAGACGCGCTATCCCGACGACTATCGCATCATACTCAAGGAGATATATCCCTGGCTGCGCCACTCCGACTACACGGTAAAATACGTGATAAAGGTCTATACCTCGCTTGACGACATTCGCCGCGTATATGCCTCGGACCCCACCGACCTGCGCGCAGTTGATTTCTACACGCTCGCCCAGTCCTATCCCACCGGCTCGAAGGACTACTGTGATGTCTTCGACACTGCCGTCAAGGTATATCCCGACGATCAGATGCTCAACCTCAACGCCGCCAACATAGAATTAATGCGCGGCGAATACGACAAGGCGCAGAGCCATCTGCTGAAAGCAGGAAACTCACCCCTGACCGACTATGCGCGAGGCATTCTTGCGGCAAAGCGCGGTGACACAAAGGGCGCTTTAGTTCTCTTCAACAAGTCGAAAGATGCCGGTATGGAAGGGTTGGACAAAGTAATTAAAGATACAGAGGCAATAAGAGACTATCATCCGGTAACATACTACATAAAAGGAAGTAAACAAAACGATTAAATAAAAAACAACAGAAACAAAAAGTAATAAACATTTTAAACTATTAACAGTATGAAATTTATCGCAAAATTCTTGTTTGGATTCTCTGCTCTCGCTTTCGTGGGCTGCTCTGCCGACGAGCCTGTTGTGAATCCAGAAACTCCGGAGACTCCGGACGGCGACGTGGCTTATATGGCCATCTCAATTTCTTCTCCTGAAAGTGCCGGCTCACGCGCCACTGAAGACGGTGGCTACGAAGCAAGCTGGGATGTGGAAGACGAGCACAACGTAAACTCTGTCGACTTCTACTTCTTCGAGCAAGACGGAACATACGCATTCAGCGCATCTGCATCCGATAACTTCCAACAGAACGGAACATCCGGCAAAGACAACGTTGAATACGTTGGCACCAAGCAGATCCTCATCCTTAACGGTGTTCGCACAAACAACTACCCGGAGTATGTCATCACCGTGCTGAACAAACCTACAGGATTTACTCCCGGCCAGACAATGTCCGAGACTGCTGAGACTCTTACTGCATACGCCTCAAAAGGTGCGTTCGTTATGACCACATCTTCATTCTTCGGCGAAGTCAAAATCGGCGAGACAGAAGAGCTCCGTCACGACAACACGGCCTACTACGCTACCAAGCTGAGCAAGTCCGACTTCAAGACCACCCTCTCTGAAGCCAACACCGTGACCAATCCCGTCGAGATCTACGTTGAGCGTCTCGATGCCAAAGTTCAGCTGTCGCTTGGTACTGAAACCGACAAATATGAAGACGTTGCTGGTGATGGTAGATACTACAAACTTTCCCAGACTCTCGCCGGAGGCGACAATAACACTAACGGCGACAATATGTCAGACGTTGAGCTTTACGTTAAAGTCATTGGTTGGGATCTTAACGCAACCGCCGTTGACAGCTACATGAGCAAGAAGCTTGACACTTCTTGGAACACTACCGCTCCGCAGACCAATTGGTCTTGGAATAACACCAGTGATTTCCGCTCGTTCTGGGCTCAGGCCTACACTTACGGCATCAACGGCGACAGCTCCGACAAGCTCAAATATATCACCGCTCAGAAGGTGACTCAAAGCACCCTCGGCACCGAAGATAATAACGATGATAAAGCAAACTACACTTATTGCTACGAGAACACCAATGCTCCCGACAACATCTTCGCCGCTGTCGACGGAGGTAGCCTGGAACTCAACGGTCAAGCAGCAGCAGTTAAGAACGCACTCACTACCCATGTCGTTCTCCACACTCGCATCTATGAGAAGGGCTCTGACGGTAAAATGACCACTGCAGGCGAACTCGTTCAGTATCGCGGCATCCTCTACACCGGCACTTCTTACAAGAACCTGCTCCTCAACCGACTCAAAAACAGCGATAAACTTAACTACTGGGTCCTCGTTGACTCAAACGTTTCTGCCGATGATGCAAAGACGGACGACTGGAAGACTATCGATGCCAGCTATCTGACCATCAGCCGCGACGATTCTGAGGGTCACGTCCTCGGCCAGATTAAGGTAAGCGCTACCCTGCCTGAAAGCCAGACAGTTTACTACTACAATGCCGAAGAGGAAAAATACGTAGCATACGAGAGTGCCGAAGCATTCAAGTCCGCTCTCGATAGCGCACTTGCAGACGTTGTTGACTCAGACAATCCCGCAGTAGGCTCAAACGGCAATTCAGACGCATTCTACTACATCCCCATCGAGCACCATGCACTCGCCAGCGAGACAAATGCCGTTGAAGGCTACTATGGCGTTGTCCGCAACCACTGGTACAAACTTGTCGTTAAGAGCTTCAAGAAAGTTGGTCACCTCGTTTACGATCCCGACTCCGACACTACTACGATCATCCCCGAAGGTCCGGAAGATCCGCTGTACTACGTTGGCGCAAACATCAACATCCTTTCTTGGAAGGTTGTAAACCAGACAGTTACCGATCTTTAATCCATCTTCATAAAGTCTCCGTGGCCCTCCACGGAACGGATTCAGCCGCGGAGACTTTTTCCCAAATTCATACTCTTTTATCATCTCATTTAATGAAATACATCTCTGACATTTTCAAGGCTCTGTCGCGTGGGTTGCCGGTTTTGGCTGTCACGATGCTTGCCTCATGCAACATGATTTACGATCACGAAGGTGACTGCGACCCACACTACAAGGTCCGATTCATCTATGACCGTAATCTTAAATATGCCGACGCATTTGCATCTGAAGTCGAAGAGGTGACGTTATATATCATTGACAGCGACGGCCAAATTATTTGGCAAAAACATGATGCCGGCGACGAACTTAAGTCCGGCACTTACCTGATGGATGTCGAGGGCATCGACCCCGGCACCTACTCTCTCGTTGCATGGTGCGGAAGCGGACACACTACCGATTTCAGCATTCCGCAGGATGCCACTCACCACACACATCTGCAGTCAACGCTCGGCGGACGTACTGCACACGACGACGGTTGGGACTTCGACGGTTCCGCTGTCCGCGACGATTTCCGCGACCTATATCATGGAAAAGTCATGAATGTGACTTTCCCAAACGACGAGGGCGACCATATCATTGAAGTCCCCCTTACAAAAGACACTAACGACGTTCACGTCGTACTCCAGCATCTCTCCGGCGACCCCGTCGACGAGACTCAGTTCCTCTTTACTATTGTGGAGGAGAACGGCTACCTCGACTGGGACAACACTATTCTCGAAGACGAACCATTGACATACTATGTCCATACCGTTACCAACGGCTATGCAGGCGTGGATGTCCCCGACTATAAAGGTGACGGCCAAGGAAACGTAACTCGCGCGCAGACCGCTATCGGTTGCGCCGTGGCCGACTTCCAAATCAGCCGAATTACCCCTGAAAAGCGTTGCATGGTGAAGATTCACCGTAAGGCCGACAAGAGCCTTGTGGCTTCAATCCCCCTTGCCGACTATGCCCTCATTACAAAGGGCGAGCATCGCAGTCTCAGTAACGACGATTATCTCGACTATCGCGACGACTATTCGTTGGTGCTGTTCCTCGACGAAAACGGCCGCTGGATCTCCTCTCAAATCTACATCAACTCCTGGCAAGTAATCATACAGAACGTTGACGACATTTAATCAATCTAAACTTCATCTTAATTCACTCTACAAGAAACAGTAAGGACTCTAATAATGCCACAGGTATTTAAAATATTATCTCGCATGACGATTTTGCCGGCCGTTTTGGCTTGCCTATTCTCATGTTCACGTCTGGACGAGCAGCTCGATGTCGATTCGACGTCCGGCGAGATGCAGGCGCGGTTTTCAATAACCGTTCCCGGCACCTCGACCGCCGCATCGCGCGCTTCGAGCTATTCCAGCGAGGGGTATGATGCCGGTGAGGGTTATGAGAACTATATCGACATTGACGGTCTTGACTTCGCATTTTATTTCTTTGACTACAACAACAACTTCATCACTCAACTTCAAGTCTTATCCGTAGTGCCCGAAGAAAGCTCCGAATCATCTAAGACGTACTCAGTCTGTGGCTTAGTCGACAAAAGCGTTAAGAACGGTCAAGTGAAAGTCGTGGCCCTCGCCAACTGGGGCACGGACAACTATCCAGAAAGCCCGGCCTCAATAGCCGACTTCGAGAAGCCGACATTCAGTTTCACGACCGCGAGCATGAACCTTAGCCGCGACAATAAGATTCCGCTCTACGGAGTAACCAATCCTCAAACGCTTGACTTCAAATCGATCAACGGTAGCGACACCAAGTTTGCCGATGCCGGCACTATCCACATGCTCCGCGCCTTCGCTAAAGTCAGCGTCCAGCCCAAAGAACAAACCTCCGGCATTAAGGACTCCATCGAGTATGTCATGCTCACTCGCCATAACACACAGGGCTTTTGCGCTCCGAAGGGCATCTATCTCCAGAACCAGTATGTCTTCGGCGACTACGACCTTGACTATGTCTCGACCCCGCACATTCCATCCGGATACGAGACCTCAGAACTGCTGGATTTCATCGAAAAAGGCGACGGCAGTTTCATTGCCTACGTACCTGAATACCGGAATATCGATGCTGACGGCTCAGTCCGCTCCGACGGACTGAAAGCGCGTCTCGAGCTGAAGTTCAAGGACAACGACAAGATCTGCTACGTCGACTTCTGCGACTACTCCACCGAGGCAAAGACTCCGTTTGACATCCTCCGCAACAATTGGTACCGCTACACCGTCAGCCTGACCGAAGTCGATTACTTCACTGTCGTTCTTGACGTTGTGCCATATACATCCATCACCCTTAACCCAGACTTCGGACTCGACCGCGACGATGACGGCAACATCATCGACAAGAACGGCAATAAGATCTCATTCGACGGCGATGGGAATCAGATTTTCAAGGATCCCGACGGCAATATTTTCCAAATCTGCGACGGCAATTCACGGACCATAATAGCAAAATGCAATATAGGTGCTGACTCCAAACCCGTTGTCGACAGGGATGGCACATATATTTATGCACGTAATGGTGACTCGGCATACCGGCTCGAAAACTTACCAAATGCCGGAATATTAGTCCAGAATGAGTATAACACGTTTACTTACGATGACCACGAAGTTCTCGACTATGCCGCATCGGTCGGTGTGTTTGCCGTAATATTCGACAAGACAACTTATAAGTGTCTATATAAACTCGATAGCTATGGGTCACTTTTGCAGTAAACCCCAGGCCTTTAACAAAATATAACTACGACAATGACTAAGTTTCTCAAAGCCATATATATCTTAATAGCATCGGCTCTGGCGATTCTGCTTATGCCGGGTTGTACTGACGAACCTATCTACCAGGAGGAAAGCATTCCCGACGGCGACGGGTTGGCCACTCTTAATCTTACTTTCACCCCCTCTGTCAACGTGAATCTGACTTCACGCAGCTCGATTGCATCCGGAGGCACCGACGGCGATGCCATAAAGGACATTGAGAACATTTTCATTGCCGTCTACGACCTTGACGGCAACCTGCAAAAGACTCTATACTACACCGAAAGCGCATCTAACGTGACCGTTAAGGAGGTTGCCCGCGAAAACGGCAACCCCGTCTCAACTTCCGAGACGAGCACCATGCAGGCTGTCGTGACCGGCGTGCCCCTCTCCTACGGACGCTACCACATCTACGCCGTAGCCAACATGGGCGATCTCAGCTCGGACAGCTACTATTCAAGTCAGCTCAACAAGGAAGCCGACTTCCGCGCCATACGCTTTGCTTGGAACGAAGACAATGTCAAGCTCAACTACCAGATGAGCGGCTACTTCTCCAACAGCGAAAACTACCCCACTTACTACGACAGCAACAGCGGCATAACTGCATATCAGAACCAGCCGGAAGAGGTCATCTTCTCACCGGCGCGCAACACTCTCCACGCATGGCTACGTCGTGCCGCATCAAAAGTCACTGTCGACTACGATGCAAGCGGCCTTAATGAGAACATTTACATACACATTAAGAGCGTCACCATCTACGACATACCCTCATCTTGCTCATTGGTCGACGACAACAAGCCTGCCGGCAATGACGCGACCGT
Source organism: uncultured Muribaculum sp. (assembly GCA_964543345.1). Taxonomy (GTDB): domain Bacteria; phylum Bacteroidota; class Bacteroidia; order Bacteroidales; family Muribaculaceae; genus Muribaculum. Next base: position 60,484 of record CAZIXM010000013.1, read on the forward strand.
TCAGGTCAAGGGTCAGGCCATTAAAGACCTCATCGATAAGGGCCAGACCATCACTTACGGCACATACGATAAGGGCAATAACGATAACGACTTTACGTACGTCCTCTCAAAAGGCCATCCCAAGCTTGGCAACGCCGCCGATGCCGACTCAGAAGCCACTGCCGTCGAGGATCTGCACTCAAACAGCTCACCCTCCCTGTTCTTTTTCGAGAACATGCAGGGTGCCGGCTCCGACATGCCCGACAAGCGCCAGGATGCCGACTCCGACGGATTTCTTGACGATGCCGGCTCCAAAAATCCGGGAGATAATGGCTGGAAAGACGATGTTGCCGGAGGTACTTATGTCGAGGTTCTCGCCTACTATGTCAGCTCAGCCGACAACAATCATGGCGAAGGCCCTATCAAGTATCGATTCATGCTTGGCAAGAACGTAACCAACGACTACAACGCCGAGCGCAACCACCACTATAAGCTTACGCTTAAATTCCGCGGCAATGCCAACGACATCGACTGGCACATCGACTACGACGAAGAGGATCGTCCCGGTATCTATACCCCCATATTTTACGTAAGCTACCGCTACAACGAGCCCGACGATGTTCTTACTCCGAATGGTAGCAGCGCTTATTGGGATAAATGCTATCCTATCCGTCTCGCCGGCGACCAAATCGGCGAAACTGTCACCGTGCGCATTGTCGAAAACAACTGGGGAACACGTCAGGGTGAGAAAGTTGGAGAATCACCCAACGAATACGATAACGACAACGTTTGGACATATAATACCTCAGCGCCAAGCAATAGTAGCGCAGTTAAGCCCAAGTTAAATACCTCTGTACTCCATTCAGGAGTATGGCACGGTTTTTTATCTCTTTATCAGCAAGAAGGCGAAGCAAGCATCGGCATTGGGTCAGAAGAATGGCAACGATATAGCGCAGGGGAGTATCTTTATTGGTATAGCCGTGGGCAAAAGCCATACTATCAAACTATTTCTTATTATGCGTCCCACCAAACTATAAAATATCCTTCTTCTAATTATAAACAGAATTGTGAGGATCCTGAACAAAATGACGAGTTGAACTATGGCGAAGGCTATAGAGAATATAGCACAACTCCCGGTATCCATTCAGATGAATTTGGCAATTACAAAGTCGAGGTTTCATACCGCAACGGCATCAAGGAGACTACGCTCTATATTCCGCTTTATACACGACCACTAATCATAAATCAGAAAAAAGGCTTTACCGGCAACAACCCCTACTTCTCCTATCAGCGTTACGCCAAGTTGAGGATTGATGCCGAAATTAATGGTTCGAATCAGATTCACTACGCCGACGTATACCAAGTGCGCCGAATCATCAATCCAAAGGGCGTTTTCCGTGCTTACGGCAACGAGGCCAAGTTCACCGTTTCTCTCGCCCACAGATATAGCGAGGACGAAAGTGTCAACTTTACCGCGTTCCGCTCGATAGGCCCTTGGAGAGCAAGGATCATCGGTACCGGCTGGACTACAATCGGTAGCACCTCCGGTGGTTCCGGTAGCTACATCAATGTAGTGGTTAAGCCGACCGGACTCTCATCGGAAGACCAGGTCAATAACGCTATGCTACTTATAGAGTACCACGACTATAAATGCGTCCACTACGTCCATCTCCGCCAAGGATATGCTCCTCAACGTATATACGATGGTGACAACGCCGCTTATTGGCATACATTTAATGTCTCGTACGTCGAAAATGCAGACGATGAAACTGCTGCTGAAGCCCACATGACTCACGGACCTCTCGATCCGGGTGCGATGTATCGCTACGGCAATCTGTCCGACCCCATCGACCTGATCAACAACACGCGAAACATGCGCGACCTGACCGGCACCGCCATGTATGCCATCCCATCTAAAGGTTTCTTTATCGGCCCCGTCGGAACTAATGAAAAAATCACCCGATTCAAGACTTGGGACAACATTTCCACAAGTACCACATGGCCATATACGACCATGAATACGTATGATACGGTAAATGTCAAAGTACGTCTGCCCGAATATGAGGATTTCAACCGTCTGCGTGGTGGTTCAAGAAGTTCCCAGGTCGACTATGCCTACGGAATCTGCTACGGCGACGGCGCGACCGGCATAGATTACAATGCCACAACGGCGTTTTACTACTCCCGCTACAACCATCATGGCCTCCCCGACTGGATCAAGGAATTGAAGTACGACGCTTACGGCAACGACATTAACAGTAAATTAGCACCCTACGAAGGTTCCGACCCGCATGGTCGGAGCGGAATCCGCGGATGCTTCATTTACAATAAGGAGACCAAAAACGTAGTGTTCTTCCCCATGGGTGTCGGTTCTTTTGGCAGGCGCAAGTCTGTAGGTGGCGATGGAGGGAAAATATATGGAGGTGGGGCTCTCCATTATGCCGACTTTGACGCGAATTGGATTACAGCAATGGGCGAAAAACAAGCTCATTACGTTCCCGTGCTATACAACCTTTACTCCAATTATGGTGCCTGCTATTGGATAGGTACCCAGTACAACATCTCGACAGACGCCAAGGATACAACCGGCACGTCTGGCGATAATGACAAGGTTGTGGTTGCATGGGACTTCAACTACTCCACCATTGACTTTAATCCCATCTATAGGCACAACATGCACACAAGAGAGTCCGTCGGTGGCGACGCATGTTTCCTACGCCTCGTGCAGGACACCCCCCCGACCGTCGAACAGTGCAAAGCGATGACCTACCGCGTCGACCTATACCGAACCGACGACGACAACATCACCGGCTCCTTCTGGGACCTCTACGACAAACAAACCGACCAATAATCCCCCACCGTAGGCAACAACGGCAACGCCGCCGAACATGCATAGCCATGGTGGTAGGGACGCACGGCTCGTGCGTCCAACCCCATCCCACACCGTACAAATACGGAATCTCTCCACTTTGCCCTGCATCTGAAAGATGCACAAAATTGTGTAGCCGGGGATTGGCGCGAAGCGCCTATCTCCGGTTCTCGGTTGATACAGACAATAAAATCTGAAAGATTTAACGCCATAACATGCTAATTATCAAATCTTTACAGATTTCACCTACATGTCATCGGATTTCCGGGCAAATCGACCTAACGGTCGCTTTACCCGGCTACTCAGCTCACGCATCTTTCAGATGCGATCTTGCATCCTCTCCATGGCTACCCAATTTTGGGCTTCTTTCAGAAGCTTTTGTGTTTTGGCACAACCCCACAGCCTCGCGGACGCACTCGCCTTGCATCTGAAAGATTAGGGACGTACCACAGCCCCCCTATTGCATAGCGGGCGCACTTTGCCTTGCATCTGAAAGATGCACAAAATTGTGTAGCCGGTGATTGGCGCGTAGCGCCTATCTCCGGTTCTCGGTTGATACCGACAATAAAATCTGCAAAGATTTTATATCATAACATACTAATTGATAAATCTTTACAGGTTTCACCTACATGTCATCGGATTTCCGGGCAAATCGACCTAACGGTCGCTTTACCCGGCTACTCAGCTCACGCATCTTTCAGATGCGATCTTGCATCCTCTCCATGGCTACCCAATTTTGGGCTTCTTTCAGAAGCTTTTGATCCGGGCGATGAAGGCCACGTGTTGCGTCGTTTGTGATTCCGGTCTGGTGACTCCTTGCTTTATTCCGAGGTATATGCGTATGCACCCAAATCAGGCGATGTCCCTCGGGGCACCCCATAAAAATCTGTAGCCGTACGCCCATCGGTCAGCGAGCCGTCGGCCAAGCCGATGGCCAGTGAATCGTCCTTCAGACGATAGTCAAAATAATAGTCAGCGCGTACTGTCCTGAACAGCGGATCGCTGTCCCAAATACAGTCAACAAAGTTAGCGTCATCGCTACCCGCTGGTTTCATCATCGTGCGACGAACAATTACGTCCATGCCCGAAACGTCTGACGGCGCAATTTGTTGACCAATCCCATAAATAATTGAATTGCTGACATATACACTCACCTCATCGCCATACATTTCGAGCAGTGCACCCGAAATGGCCGAAAACAGATAATTATTGGCAAAAGTGCAGTGATTAAAAGTGTGCCTGCCGTTATTCAGCACCACGACACCCTGAGGCGAATCGGCAAATTCACAACCCACAGCCTCAACAGAAGCATTGTCGGCAGTCAAGACCGAACCGGCAGAGTTACGTAGCCGGCAGTTAATCAATGTCAAACTGACGGTCTCGACATCGTCAGATTCAACCACTACTCCGAACGATGTGTTGCGGATAGATGTGTGTGAAATCTCGTTGTCGTGGCTCGTAGAATAGAATTTGACTCCACCCCACTGGTCCGACATAATCTCATACGGAATGCGCCCGACCACCTGACCAAAACGATCGCCCGTAAGGTTTACCGGAGCTTCGGCAGTTCCTTCGACTTTTAAGGTTCCGCGCACCCTAAGCTCCGCACCCGAGTGGAAATAAAGCGTGGTGCCGGACGGTACGCTAAGCGTAGCACCGTCGGCGACAACCAGGCTGTCAAAAATCTGATACGGCTTTGTCGGCGACAATGATTCCGATGCCGAAATGACATGGCCATACAGTCGCTCCACATCTTGACCTGTGGCATTCAGAACTACAGTAGATGTGCGTCCGTTAACAGTAAAGTCAAGCAAAGCCTCAACATCCACCGGAAGCGGTCGGTCATTTTCCGGCAATGTAGCTTCCACAAGCACATATATTGAATCGTTGGCGCGGATCTCGACGTTGCTGAACGACTTGCCCGACAAGCCGTCGACATTAAGGCGGAATATGTCTGCATCCGACTGTGAACGGAATGATATATTACTGAGGATCAACCCCTTGTCATGCCTATTATAGACCTTAAATGATTGTGTAGGCGTGCCCTCGGCCGTAAATACAGTGCCGAAGCTTAACGTATCAGTCGAATATTCAGGTTGATCGTTAGGATTTGTGGTAAATCCATCTTCAATACATCCTGTGACAAAACAGATCGTGAAAAAAAGTATTGCGGTATAGAAAAGTCTGGACATAATAAAAAGAGCGTGTTGTCAGTAATTTAACGTGAACACGCCCCTTTTTATTGCATAGTACCTGTGCTACATCGAAGCATACTCTTTTACCGTCGGACTCTCCACATCCACGCCGTATTCAGCGGCACGTTGCAGTATCGCCTTCGCGAGCTTCGGCTTCAGTTCCTCAGGACAATAACGGAAATAGGCTTCAGCGGCTCTCACATGAGCCGCGTCAGGCATCGGGTATTCACGCCGTTCGGGTAGCCCGAACACGCTGTCGGGAAGCTCTTTACGCTCCTCGTATGAAATTCGGTCGTTCATAATCATTAATTTTTAAGTAAAACAACCCCGACACGTACAATGTTCGGCTGCCACATTTTCACCTCACATGGCACTTAAATCCATAACATTTACGTAAATTTGCACATCAGCCGTCATACAGGGGCGCGACATGTCGCGTCCCCCGAAAATGAAATATGAAAATATTTGATGTCAACCCCGACGAATATAGGAATTTATTCATTCGCCGGCCTCACATATATAACTCCGATGCATTTTTGGAGCTTAACAGCCACAAATGCGAGCGGATTCACCGTTTGGTGTTTTCCGACGGACGGGCGTATGCCGGTCTTGTTCTCGGTGAACGCCACGGCGAATTTATGGCACCGTTTTCGGCGCCGTTCGGAGGTTTTGACATTAACCGCGAGCCGTCGGCCGGCCGTATGTCGGAAATAGCAGAATCGCTTAAAATATGGCTTGACGGCAGACGATGCACCATCACACTCCCTCCCCCTTTCTATTCTCCAGGTCTGACCGCAAAAAGCGCATACGCCCTGCTGGCCGTCGAGGCGCGCCAAGATTCGCTGATTAACCATCACCTGCCCGTCACTTCTGGCGGGAACTACATAGCGTCGCTCGATTCAAAGTCGCGCAACAAACTGAAGCTCGGGCTCGCCACCGACCACCGCTTCCTTAAATTGGATTCTGCGAATCCCGCCGACATCGAACGCGCTTACCGGATAATCGCCCGTAACCGCGCCAATAAGGATTATCCGCTACGGATGAGCCTTAGTGAGGTTCTTGAAACCGCCGCTGTGGTTAATGCCGAGTTTTTTGTGCTTAACATCAATGGGTCCGACGTTGCTTCGGCAATAATTTATCCTGTCGCTCCATCAATAGTTCAAGTGATTTATTGGGGCGATAACGCCGAAGGCTCTAAATCGCATCCGATGAATTTGCTGGCTTACTGCCTGCTCGAACACTATGCCGACACTGACATAAATATTATCGACATTGGCCCCTCCGGCGACTTTGACACTCTTAACGGCGGACTTGCCGACTTCAAAGAAAGCATCGGTTGCATCCCGACCCTAAAATTCCGCTACACCATCAACTAAATTCTCCCACTGTTGTATTTTGCGCCGGAAATCTCATCGGCGGAGTGACGTGTAGAGGGCGGAGGTTTGTGCCGCTATGCGATCCCAGTCGTAGGCAGATAGGTCATAGCTCCGTTTCCCCGAAGATACTTGAGTAAGTTTCCGGGTCAAGATTCGTGCTATAGCTTCCGGATCTCCTGCCGGGAAGAAGTCGTCGGGACGGAGTATGTCGAGCCGGTTAGCCGGAATGTCGCTGACAGCCACGTCGAGCCGATAACTCATGGCTTCGAGCAGGGCAATAGGCAACCCCTCATGGTAGGACGGCATGACAAACAGGGCTGCATTTGCAAGCACTTGTCGTAATGCTTCGCCTCGTATAAATCCCGTCATTACTGCTCCTGCATCAGCGGCGGTACGCTTAAGGCGGCGTGAATAGTCATCTTCGTGGTCTGCATCGCCTGCAATGACAAGCCGATAGTCAGCCTTCAACGGCCATCGGGAATAGGCCTCAACGAGGTCGTGAAACCCCTTTTCCTCGACCAATCGACCCATTGCCAGAATGTATTTTCCGGGAACTATTCCGTGTCGGTCAAGAAAGTCTGTAGAAGTAACTTCGGATGGTAAATTTACTCCATTGTAAATCAACGCAGAATCGCGTCGGCCGTACTTATCGGCAAGTATTCCGGCTATGAGCTTGGATATGACTATGGGGCGTGAACAGAATTTAGCTCCCATCCTTTCTCCCATTCTTAGAACCGATCTTGCCAATCTTCCCCACTTCTGCCGATCGTAGTCCGGACCATGATTTGTCCAAACGACTTTCATGCCGAGCATTCTTGCCATAGGGGTCAACAGCGCGGGTCCGACGGCATGGATGTGTAGTATGTCGGGCCTGAGTGTGCGGGCTTTTAACATGGCTAAAAATGTGTGTACTATAGCCTCAAAAGTCTTGTTTTTAGGAGCAAAGACATCAATCAAATTTACGCCCCGATATTCGGAATAACGGTTGGCCTCGGTCACGTAAGGCGTACGTCGGATTACCGTCACGTCATGGCCGAGAGCCACAATGCGCGGATACAGCTCCTGGCAGTGCGTCTCCACACCGCCCTGTATCTCCGGGATACCCCTTGTGCCTATAACCACAATCTTCATACCGAGAGAGTTATAAAATGTGTGATTACCTGTCGGCAGAGCGGCCCAAATCGCCCTGACGGGGATCTTGACCGACATCGTACCACTTCTTATCGATGCACGGCTCTTCACGGCGCATCACACGAAGTTTATTTTTAACCGCCCATTTAAGCGGATGCTTTATATACTTATGCATCACGGGGGAAGCCGTTCCCACCATCCAACAGTTCTTGGGGCACGTACGCACGAGCTCACGCACACGGTCAGCCTGCGCTCCGTTCCAAATCGAGAGAAAATCCTGCTTGTGGATATTTCCCATCGATTCTTTCCAAAACTTCTCCTCCAGGCCGTTGCACGGATAGACCTCACCCCAAGGGTCGATGAAGAAATTTGTCAGGCCTGCCTCGCACGGAAGCATCCGTCGGCCACCTTCGATGTAGTTAATCAGCCCCATATTGAAGAATGCCCTGAACCATGATTTAGGATGGGTTTCTTCGAGTTGCCATTTGATTAGTTGTCGGAAATCGCCACACACTTCATCGCGGTTAGTAATGGCGTTATCATCTTTGTGGAAATAATAGGAGTTGTGGAATGCGGCCGTGGCAAATTCAAGATTCAACTCGCGTGCCAGCTTATACAGTGCGAGCATATCCTTTGAGTTGTGGTTTGATACGGTACACCCGAATCCTATATCTTTGATTCCCATCCGCTTAAGCGTAAGGAGCGTATTAAGTCCCTTGTCAAATCCGCCTTCGCGGCCACGAAGCTCGTCGTTTTTCTGGCTGAGGCCTTCTATTGAAATTCGTATGCCGATGTTAGGAAACCGTTCGGCGAGCGCAATGACTCTGTCGGCAAACCATCCGGAAGTGGAAATGACAATTCGGTCGGTATGGCGGTAACACTCCTCGACAATATCCGGCAAATCTTCGCGTATGAAAGGCTCTCCACCCGTCAGATTAATGAATTTAAGTTTTGGAAGCGACTTAAGATCGGCCGCCTTGATCTCTTCCTTTTTGTCGGTAGGATATTGCCAAATGTTGCACATGCGGCACCGCATCGGGCAGCGATAAGTCAGGATGATCGAAGCGTCAGTAGGTAGAGGTGTTGCCATGATTGATCATATTTCACATTAATTTAAGAACGTATTGCACCCCGAATATATTTTACGGCGCGCCCCAAATTGTGTTTTTCGATTCCTGTTCGGGTTAATATCGCCTCTCCGAGGCTCTTGGAGTTGGAGGGATATAAACCTGCCGTTAGCTATTGATTGACAATGACTAACGGCGTTTTTTGTTTTCTGACTTTGTGCTATGTCATTGACCAAAGTTTGGTCAATGGATTGCGGAGAGTGGGCTGGGGATGCGTGGCT
>CAZIXM010000014.1:0-65226 GCA_964543345.1 uncultured Muribaculum sp.
CATATTACGCAAACCACAAAATTAAATATTTAACCTTTATTAACTAATAGAGGCCGAACAATTTTAATTCTGTTGGTATATTTTTCCTCTTTAATCCGACAAAGCCTCACAGTTTTTACCGATAAGGACTGACGCTTAATCCCTCTCAAAAACCGGCAACCGGCATTTCATACTTGTTAATAATGGACTTTTATATAGAGAGTTTAGGGAATTTTCGTAAATTTGTAAAAGAAATAAAACAGCACATAATATGAAAAGAATCATCCTGTCGACATGTATTATATTCTCCATGGCGATAAGCGCAAATTCAGCCACCATTGGAGGCTCACGTTTCCACGATGAAGAAACCGACACCATAAAAATTAATGAAATGCTGATTAAAGCAAACGATGCCGTAGGCAACGCATCTCCAGGAACAAGAGTTGCATATATCGGCGAAATGATGCTCGGAACGCCATATAAAGCCGGAACGCTTGAAATCGAGCCGGAAATGCTAACAATTAACATCGACGAAGTTGACTGCACAACTTACGTCGATTACGTGCTCGCTATGGCATATACCATTGGGGAAGGACGTACATCGTGGCGCGATTTTGTGTACAATCTTCAGCGCATGCGCTACCGCAAGGGCGAAATCGATGGATACTCTTCGCGTCTTCATTATATTAGCGATTGGATCGTAGACAATGTATACAGAGGAAACCTTAAGGAAGCCACCACAACATTTCCGGCGTACGAATATCAGGAAAAGACACTCGACTTTATGAGCTCAAACCGCGACAAATATCCGGCCTTGACAGACTCTCTTGAATATGAAAAGATGAGAAATGCAGAAATAGGCTATAGACGACACCGTTACCCATACATAAAGTCGGCAAGATTGTCGAGCAAAGAGATTAGTAACGCTTTTAAGGCAGGGGATATCGTGTGCATAACTACTCGAACACCGGGATTAGACGTGCAGCACTTAGGTATAATCGTTAAGAAAGACGGCATCCCATACCTTATGCACGCCTCCTCTACCGCAGGCAAGGTAATTATTGATCCTCTGCCATTGGCCGAATATTTAAAGAAAAACCGTTCGGCGAACGGTGTAAGGATCGTAAGGCTTAATCAATAATGTCATTCTTTTGCTGGATCACAATCTCTGACACACCATAATAAATAAGGCTGCCGGTTGGCAGCCTTATTTATTTGAAAACCTTTACTGCGCAAAAGCCACAGTTTTAAGCCTGAGGCATCTTGGTGCGCTTTCCATAACCGTACTTAGCATCGGCACCAAGCTCTTCCTGGATACGGAGAAGCTGATTGTACTTAGCCATACGGTCAGAGCGACTTGCAGAACCGGTCTTAATCTGTCCGGCATTGGTAGCCACAGCGATGTCTGCGATAGTTGCATCCTCAGTTTCACCTGAACGGTGTGAAATAACTGCGGTATAGCCGTTGCGCTGAGCCAGTTCGACAGCGCGCAGCGTCTCAGTGAGCGAGCCAATCTGATTAACCTTTACAAGGATGGAGTTAGCACAGCCCATCTCAATACCCTTCTCAAGATACTTAACATTGGTTACGAACAGGTCATCACCCACAAGCTGACAACGGTCACCGATAAGGTCAGTGAGAATCTTCCAGCCTTCCCAGTCGTTTTCTGCCATACCGTCTTCAATCGAATCAATCGGATATTCCTCTACGAGCTTCTTGAGGTATTCTGCCTGCTGCTGTGAAGTGTATTTGGCACCATCTACTTGCTTCCAAGTATAGTCATAAATGCCGTCTTTATAGAATTCCGAAGAAGCGCAGTCAAGACCGATAGTCACGTCCTTACCGGGAACATATCCTGCCTTTTCGATAGCCTGCATGATAACATTAAGAGCATCCTCAGTTCCTTCAAGATTAGGCGCAAAACCACCTTCGTCGCCAACAGCGGTAGATAGGCCACGAGCCTTAAGAACCGACTTAAGATTGTGGAACACTTCAGTACCCATACGGATGCCTTCTTTAAAGCAGCACGCTCCGATAGGACGAATCATAAATTCCTGGAAAGCAATAGGAGCATCAGAGTGAGCTCCACCGTTGATGATGTTCATCATCGGGACGGGAAGAACGTAAGAGTTGCATCCACCTATGTATTTGTATAAAGGAAGATCGAGGTAGTCAGCGGCGGCTTTAGCAACTGCAAGTGAAACACCGAGTATGGCGTTAGCACCAAGATTAGACTTAGTGTCAGTGCCATCAAGAGCGAGCATTGTCTCGTCGATCTTAATCTGATCAAGAGCAGACATACCGATAAGAGCCTCTGCAATAGGGCCGTTAACGTTGGCTACAGCCTTAGTAACACCCTTGCCCATATAGCGGCTCTTGTCACCGTCGCGAAGTTCGAGGGCTTCGTTGACACCGGTAGACGCGCCTGAAGGCACAGAAGCACGACCACGTGCGCCGGATTCAAGAACAACATCTACTTCCACTGTGGGATTGCCGCGTGAGTCAAGGACCTCACGACCAATGATTTTTTCAATTTTCATAATGGTTATTTCTAAAATATGTTAGAGTAAGAATTAAGTCATCTCTTCTACTCGCAAAGATACAAAAATATATTGAATGCAAAAAATCGCTATGCCAAAATAGGCACAGCGATTTTATCCGGCATCCGCAGGCACGTATATGCCCGTGGAGATTGATTACTCAGCGGCGGTAGCTTCAGGAGCCTGAGCTTCTGCAACGGGAGCCTGCTCAGCTGGTGCAGAGGCGGCCTTGTCAGCCGATTTGCGAGAACGGCGGGTGCGTCCTTGCTTCTTGGCACCTTTCTCTTTCATCATATTTTCATCGTAGTCAACTAACTCGATGAAGCAAGTCTTTGCGTTATCGCCAAGACGATTGCCAGTCTTTATGATGCGGGTGTAACCACCATTGCGATCAGCGATTTTCTGCGCAATTTCGCGGAAAAGTTCAGTGACAGCATATTTGTTCTGCAAGTGGCTGAACACAAGACGACGGTTAGGAGTGTTGTCTTCCTTTGCCCTGTTGATGAGCGGCTCGGCATACATGCGCAGAGCTTTAGCTTTTGCCAAAGTCGTGTAGATGCGCTTATGCATGATGAGCGAGATAGTCATATTGGCGAGCAAAGCGTCGCGGTGAGCCTTTTTACGACCAAGATGGTTGAAATTTTTATTATGTCTCATCGTATATTACTCTTTATCTAATTTGTACTTTGAAATGTCCATACCGAAGGACAGATTAAGATTGGCAAGAAGCTCGTCAAGTTCTGTCAACGACTTCTTACCAAAATTACGGAACTTAAGGAGGTCGGTCTTATTGTATACCACCAGCTCCCCGAGCGTCTCCACTTCAGCCGACTTAAGACAGTTGAGGGCTCGTACCGAAAGATCCATATCGACAAGCTTCGACTTAAGAAGTTGACGCATACGCAAAACTTCTTCATCGAACTCTTCGTTGGTATCGTTCTCTGTGGTCTCAAGCGTAATCTTCTCGTCGGAGAAGAGCATAAAGTGATATATCAATATTTTGGCGGCTTCCTTAAGCGCGTCTTTAGGCAGAATCGAACCGTTAGTTGTAATCTCAATAATCAGTTTTTCGTAGTCGGTCTTTTGGTCGACACGGAAATTTTCAACTGTGTACTTAACATTCTTTATCGGCGTATAAATTGAGTCGATGGCAATCACATCGAGTGCATCTGCAGGAGAAGCATTTTCTTCTGCAGGAACCCAACCACGGCCTTTATTGATAGTAAGTTCAAGCTGGAAACTTGCGCTGGGATCCAAATGACAAATGACTTGCTCAGGATTGAGAACCTCAAATCCGGAAAGAACATTGCCAATGTCACCGGCCTTGAACACCTCCTGCCCTGACACAGTAATTGTAGCCTTTTCGTTTTCGGTTCCTTCTACGGTCTGCTTGAGATCGACTTTCTTGAGGTTAAGGATAATGTTGGTCACATCCTCTTTAACACCAGGAATCGTGTCAAACTCATGCTTAACGCCATCAATGCGGATTGAGGATATGGCAAATCCCTCCAAAGAAGAGAGAAGAATACGGCGCAGGGCGTTGCCCACGGTGATACCATATCCGGGCTCCAATGGCTTGAACTCAAACTTACCGAAGAAATTATCGGCCTCCAACATGACAACTTTGTCAGGTTTCTGAAATGCTAAAATAGCCATGGATCTACGTTTTAAAAGATTACTTAGAATACAACTCGACGATTAACTGCTCCTTAATGTTTTCAGGAATATCTTCGCGGGTCGGAACGTGCAACAATTTACCGGCCTTAAGCGATTCATCCCACTCAAGCCAGGGGTATTTGCTATGGTTAAAACCTGCAAGAGCATCAGCGATGACCTCAAGCGATTTTGAACGCTCGCGGACACCGACAACGTCGCCGGGGAGTACCTGATAAGAGGCTACATTAACAACAGCACCGTTTACAGTGATATGGCGGTGAAGCACAAGCTGACGGGCAGCGGCGCGCGTGGGAGCCATACCGAGACGGTAAACGACATTGTCAAGTCGTGATTCGAGAAGCTGCAACAGCACCTCACCGGTGATACCCTTAGTGCGCGAAGCACGCTCAAAGAGGTTACGGAACTGCTTCTCCAGAACGCCGTAAGTATACTTAGCTTTCTGCTTTTCTCGGAGCTGCACACCATACTCGGAAGTTTTACGGCGTTTATTCACACCATGCTGTCCGGGAGGATAGTTCTTATGAGCGAGAACTTTGTCAGGTCCGAAGATGGGCTCGCCAAATTTGCGAGCAATCTTTGTTTTTGGTCCAGTATATCTTGCCATTTTGGATTTGTCTTAATTAGGATACGTGTCAAACAATCAATCTTAGTGCAGCCGCGACTGCAGAGAGGTGATGAAATTGCAGTCTATTCACATTCAATAGTCGTCTGAGACGAAATCCGGATTATAGAATTTTAAAGTTGAAAGTAGAGTGTTAAGAGATGATTATACGCGACGGCGCTTCGGAGGGCGGCAACCGTTGTGCGGCAGTGGAGTAACGTCAACGATTTCTGTTACTTCTATGCCCGCTCCATGTACCGTGCGGATAGCAGATTCACGTCCGTTTCCCGGACCCTTAACATAAGCTTTCACTTTACGCAGACCGAGGTCGTAAGCGACCTTGGCGCAATCCTGAGCCGCCATTTGGGCAGCATAAGGAGTGTTCTTTTTTGAGCCACGGAAGCCCATCTTACCTGCGCTTGACCAAGAGATTACTTGACCTTCTGAATTGGCTAAGCACACGATAATGTTGTTAAAAGATGAGTGGACATGAAGCTGACCGTTTGCGTCAACTTTAACGTTTCTCTTCTTTGCTGCGACTGTCTTTTTTGCCATACTAATTTATTATTTTGTAGCTTTCTTCTTATTAGCGACTGTTTTCTTGCGGCCTTTACGGGTACGGGCATTATTCTTTGTGCTCTGACCACGAACGGGCAGACCGATACGATGACGGATGCCACGATAGCAACCGATGTCCATCAGTCGCTTAATGTTAAGCTGTATTTCGCTACGGAGGTCACCTTCTACCTTGTAGTTGGCACCGATCTCTTCACGTACAGCAGCGGCCTGAGCATCAGTCCAGTCCTTTACTTTAATATCTTTATCCACTCCGGCCTTTTCAAGGATCGATTTAGCCGCGCTGCGGCCGATGCCGAAGATATAAGTCAAGGCGATTTCACCTCTTTTATTCTGGGGGAGGTCAACTCCCACTATTCTAACTGCCATATTATTTGACTAAATTTTCTGCAAAGTTACAAAAATTATCCTTGACGTTGTTTGTACTTAGGATTTTTCTTATTAATTACATACAGACGACCCTTGCGACGGACTATCTTACTGTCCGGGGTGCGCTTTTTGATTGAGGCTCTAACTTTCATATCTTTTTACGTTTATTATTTGTATCTAAATGCGATTCTGCCATTGGACAAGTCGTATGGGGACATTTCGACACGAACCTTATCGCCCGGAAGGATTCTGATGTAGTGCATCCGCATCTTTCCGGAAATATGCGCGGTGATTTCGTGTCCGTTTTCCAACTCCACTCGGAACATGGCGTTGCTTAATGCCTCTACTATAGTTCCGTCTTGTTCTATTGCAGCTTGTTTTGCCATAAAATAAGTTTAAATTGCTCTTTCTTTTAACACTTCCTCGATATAGTCAAATGTAGTGAGTATCTCCGTCTTTCCGTCGACAATCGCTAAAGTATGCTCATAATGTGCCGATGGCTGTCGGTCACGTGTCCGGCAAGTCCATCCATCTTTCTCGATTACGATATTTCGCTTACCGAGATTTACCATAGGTTCAACACATAGACACATACCATTCTTAATTAAAGCACCGGTACCCTTCTTTCCGTAATTGGGAATTTCAGGATCCTCATGCATCGACCGGCCTATACCGTGACCACACATCTCACGGACTATTGAATAGCCATGGCGCTCACAGTATGTCTGTACGGCATTGGAGATGTCTCCAATTCGATTGCCGACCTTGCAGGCTTCAATACCCTTGTACAAAGATGCCTTCGTCACTTTCAGAAGATTCATCACCTCAGGCTTAATTTCTCCTACTGCAAAGGTATAACATGAATCACCATTATACCCGTTTAATTCAGTTACAGTGTCAATACCCACGATGTCTCCCTCACGAAGTGTATAGTTCGAAGGAAATCCATGCACTACTACCTCATTGACCTCGATACATAGCGTAGCGGGAAAGCCTCCATAGCCAAGACAGGCGGGATGCCCGCCGTTATCACGAATAAATTCGCGGGCAATGTTGTCGAGCTTAAATGTAGTGACTCCCGGAGCCACATGCTTGGCCACTTCAGCCAGCGTGCGACTCACGAGATCACATGCTTCCCGCATTAAAGCTAATTCCTCAGGTGTCTTAAGATAGATCATTTATTTGACTTAAATAGCTTTTATGCGATTATCAATATGCGCTTCCTGTGGTACGTCCTTTAATCTTTCCGTCCTTCATTAGACCATCATAATGATGCATCATCAAATGCGACTCAATCTGCTGAAGGGTGTCAAGCACCACACCTACCAAAATAAGCAATGATGTCCCTCCGAAGAACTGAGCGAAATTCTGGCTAACACCGAAAATTCGCGCAAAAGCCGGCATAACAGCAACGATACCAAGGAAAATAGATCCCGGCAAAGTGATACGCGACATAATCGAATCAAGATAGTCCACGGTCTTCTTACCTGGTTTTACACCGGGAATGAAGCCATTGTTACGCTTTAAATTTTCAGCCATATCCATCGGACGCACAGTCACGGCGGTATAGAAGTATGTAAAGGCAACAATAAGGATAAAGTAAACGATGTTGTAAGCCCATCCGTTGATGTCAGAGAATGCGCCGAAGAATCCTCCATGCTGAGCACCGAATCCGGCCAAAGTGATAGGAATAAACATGATGGCCTGAGCAAAAATGATGGGCATCACGCCGGCGGCATTAACTTTCAGAGGTATATACTGACGGGCACCTCCATACTGGCGGTTACCGACTATACGCTTGGCATACTGCACCGGCACTTTGCGGGTGCCCTGCACAAGAAGTACTGCGCCGACTGTCACAGCGAAAAGCAGTATGAGTTCAACGAGGAACATCACAAGACCGCCGGACGATCCGGTCGAGTCGGGCAGACGGCTGACAAACTCATAATAAAGAGCTTGCGGAAGCCTGGCTATAATACCCACCATGATTATCAACGAAATACCATTGCCGATACCTCTATCGGTAATTCGTTCGCCGAGCCACATGATGAACATAGAACCGGCGGCCAGAATAATCACCAGAAACGCAATCATCATAGCACCCATGTGAAGCTCCTTACCCGAACCTGAGCTGGCTCCGTTAATCTGAGCCTGGAGGTTAATCAAGTAAGCGATACCCTGCACAATAAGGATGGCTACTGTCAAATAGCGAGTGTACTGGCTTAACTTCTGACGTCCGCTCTCACCTTCACGCTGCATCTTCTGAAACGAGGGAACAACCATGCCGAGCAACTGGATCACGATGGAGGCAGTAATGTAAGGCATGATACCCAGGGCAAAGATGGAGGCCTGAGAGAAAGCGCCGCCGGAGAACATATCGAGGAGCTGCATCAGACCGCTACCCTGTGTGAAGCGTGCCAATGCGTCGAGGTCATCCGGGTGGAAACCGGGAAGCACGATGTAACATCCCAATCGGTATATGAATACCAAAAGGAATGTTACAAGAAGTCGCTTACGGAGCTCTTCGATTGTCCAAATATTCTTTAATGTCTGAACAAATCTCATTATAATTATACTTTAGCGATTGAACCACCGGCAGCCTCGATTGCTTTCTGAGCGGCCTGAGAGAACGCATTGGCTTCAACGGTAAGAGCACGGGTAAGCGCACCCTTTGCCAACACTTTTACGAGTTCGCCACCGGAAACCACACCTGCGGCACGGAGCTCGTCAAGACCGATCTTTTCGAGGTTCTTGGCTGCGGCCAAAGTCTCGAGGTCACCGATGTTAACTGCTTTATACTCCACACGGTTGATGTTCTTAAAGCCGAACTTGGGCAGACGACGCTGTAAAGGCATCTGACCGCCTTCAAAGCCCACTTTAGACTTGTAACCGGAACGAGACTTGGCACCCTTATGACCACGGGTAGACGTTCCACCACGGCCGGAACCGGCACCGCGGCCGATACGGCGTTTCTTTTTATTCGAACCTACGGCGGGATGAATATTGTTTAATTCCATAATCTTAAAGAAATTATGCGTTAGTCACTTCTACGAGGTGGCGAACACGGTTAACCATTCCCATCACTGAAGGATTGTCTTCCTTAATCACAGAGTGATGCATTTTCTTTAGCCCGAGCGCATCCAAAGTGAGCTTCTGCACCTTCGGAGCGTTGATTCGGCTCTTTATTTGGGTAATTTTGATTTTTGCCATGATTTGTGCTGTTTTAACCGTTATATACTTTTTCGAGAGATATACCACGATTCTGAGCTACCTGAAGCGGGCTACGCATTTCTCCGAGCGCTTCGATAGTGGCCTTAACCAAGTTGTGAGGATTAGAAGAACCCTTTGACTTGGCAAGCACGTCAGTAATGCCGACACTCTCAAGAACGGCACGCATAGCACCACCGGCCTTAACTCCTGTACCGTGAGAGGCAGGCTTAAGAATCACGCGCGAACCTCCAAACTTTGCCTCCTGTTCGTGAGGGATGGTGCCCTTGTGAACCGGAACGCGGATAAGATTCTTCTTTGCAGATTCAACTCCCTTAGCGATAGCGGCAGTGACTTCATTGGCTTTTCCAAGACCCCAGCCTACGATACCGTCTTCATTACCTACAACCACGATAGCGGCGAACGTGAATGTGCGACCACCCTTGGTCACCTTTGTAACACGGTTAATGGCTACCAAACGATCCTTAAGTTCGAGGTCGTTGGTCGATTTTACTCTGTTATTCTTATTTGCCATGTCAATTAAAATTTAAGTCCGCCTTCGCGAGCGGCGTCAGCCAATGATTTAACACGACCGTGGAAAAGATAACCGTTACGGTCAAATACTACTTCTGAGATGCCGGCGGCGATAGCCTTTTCGGCAATAGCTTTACCTACTTTAGCGGCAACTTCTATCTTGGTGCCACCTTCGAGACCCTTGGAAGAAGTAGACACGAGAGTCTTACCTTCCTGGTCGTCGATAACCTGTACGTAAATCTGCTTGTTGCTACGGAATACCGTCATACGGGGACGTGCGGCGGTGCCAGACACTTTACCACGGATACGGGTCTTGATTTTATTTCTTCTTTGTATCTTTGATATCATGATTCTGTCAACTTTAATTATTTAGCACCAGCCGATTTGCCCGACTTGCGACGTATAACTTCACCGACGAACTTAATACCCTTGCCCTTATAGGGTTCAGGCTTACGGAGCGAGCGAATCTTTGCGCAGACCTGCCCGAGCAGCTGCTTATCGTCACTCTCAAGAATGATGAGCGGGTTCTTATTACGCTCAGTCTTGGCTTCAACTTTGACTTCTTTGGGAAGCTTAATGAAGATGGCATGAGAGAATCCAAGTGCGAGTTCGAGCACCTGGCCGTCAGACGTTGCACGGTAGCCTACACCGACGAGCTCCATCTCCTTACGATAGCCGGTAGAGACACCGACAACCATATTGTGAATCAGTGCACGGTACAGGCCATGCTGAGCGCGATGTTCGCGGTCGTCAGAAGGACGTTCAACGAGAATATGTCCGTTTTCAACCTTTACCGTCAGCTCCGGATTAACTTTCTGTGACAGTTCACCTTTCGGGCCCTTAACAGTCACGGTATCATTGTTAATGGTGACAGTGACTCCGGCGGGTATTTCAATGGGGGCTTTACCTATTCTTGACATTGTAATTTCCTCCTATCTGATTAGTAAACGTAACACAAAACTTCACCGCCGATTTTCATCTCACGGGCCTGCTTGTTAGTCATCACGCCTTTCGAAGTTGAAAGGATAGCGATACCCAAGCCGTTCAACACTCTGGGCATATCCTTGTAGCCGGTGTACTGACGAAGACCGGGACGGCTAATACGCTTCAGCGATTTGATAGCGTTGACCTTGTCCACGGGATCGTACTTTAAGGCAATCTTAATAGTGCCGGCAGGATTTTCACCCTCGACAAACTTGTAGTTAAGGATGTAGCCCTGTTCAAAAAGAATCTTAGTGATCTCTTTCTTCAAGTTTGAGGCCGGAATTTCCACCACACGATGCTGTGCCTTGATGGCGTTCCTCAATCTTGTTAAATAATCTGCTATTGGATCAGTCATTTTATTGATTTGTTTAAATTGATTCGGTACTGCCCGAACAATATTTAATACTCTCTGTTAATCAGTAAGCGGCGTTTGTTACCA
This sequence comes from uncultured Muribaculum sp., assembly GCA_964543345.1. Classification (GTDB taxonomy): domain Bacteria; phylum Bacteroidota; class Bacteroidia; order Bacteroidales; family Muribaculaceae; genus Muribaculum. The sequence goes on from CAZIXM010000014.1 coordinate 10,907, forward strand.
ACTTGCTTTCTTTACGCCCGGGATCAAACCTGCAGAGGCCATTTCGCGGAACTGAATGCGCGAAATGCCGAACTGACGCATATATCCCTTCGGACGGCCAGTGATGCTGCAACGGTTATGCAGACGAACTGAAGAAGCATTCTTGGGAAGTGCCTGAAGAGCTTCGTAATCGCCGGCGGCCTTAAGAGCGGCTTTTTTTGCGGCGTACTTTGCAACGAGTTTAGCTCTCTTCACTTCGCGAGCCTTCATTGATTCTTTAGCCATAATAAAATATATTATTTTTTAGCGTTCTTGAACGGAAGTCCGAATTCTTTCAACAGTGCATAGCCCTCTTCGTCAGTCTTAGCTGTGGTAACGAACGTGATGTTCATACCCATAAGCTTGTTGATGGCGTCAATGTTGATTTCGGGGAAGATAATCTGCTCGGTAATGCCGAGGGTATAGTTGCCACGGCCGTCGAGCTTGCCTTCGATACCCTTGAAGTCGCGGATACGGGGAAGAGCCACACGCACGAGTCTTTCAAGAAACTCATACATCTTCTCACGACGAAGAGTCACTCTCGCACCAATAGGATTCTTTTTACGGACCTTAAAGTTTGAGATGTCCTTCTTCGAGAGGGTAGCCACGGCCTTTTGGCCGGTTATGGCGGTAAGTTCATTGATGGCAGTCTCGATAATCTTCTTATCCTGAGTAGCCGCGCCGAGACCCTGATTGATGACAATCTTCTCCAGACGGGGTACCTGCATTACAGTCGTATAGTTAAACTGTTTCTCAAGAGCGGGAACAATGCGCTCCTTATAGTCCTTCTTAAGAGTGGCTGTGCTCATTACTTAATCTCCTCTCCTGATTTTTTAGAATAACGAACTGACTTTCCATTCGCGTCCTTACGGCGTCCGATACGGGTCGGCTTACCGCTCTTGGGGTCAAGAAGAGCGAGATTGGAAAGGTGCAAGGGTGCCTCGATTTTGATAATGCCACCCTGCGGATACTTAGCGCTTGGCTTGGTACTCTTTGATACCATGTTGATACCTTCAACGATAGCGCGCTCCTTGCTTACCTGCACGGAGAGCACGCGGCCTTGCTTGCCGCGGTCATCTCCTGAAAGCACGTAGACAATGTCGCCTTTTTTAATATTTTGCTTGCTCATTGTGGTTTACTTCTATTACTATGGATTAAAGTACTTCCGGTGCGAGTGATACGATCTTCATGTTAGTGGCACGGAGTTCACGTGCGACCGGGCCGAATATACGGGTTCCGCGAAGTTCACCGGCATTGTTGAGCAACACACATGCGTTGTCGTCAAAGCGGATATAAGAACCGTCGGGACGGCGTATTTCTTTTTTAGTACGAACTACAACTGCCTTCGATACAGTACCTTTCTTTACGTCAGAAGATGGGATGACGCTCTTCACCGAAACGACGATGATGTCACCAACTGATGCGTAACGACGTCCTGTACCGCCAAGGACGTGGATGCAGAGGGCTTCCTTTGCACCGCTGTTGTCTGCTACGGTTAATCGGGATTCTGTCTGTATCATGATTACTTAACTTTTTCGATGATTTCAACTAATCTCCATCTCTTTGTCTTGCTCAGCGGACGGGTCTCCATCAGCCTTACAGTGTCGCCAACGCTGCACTCATTGTTTTCGTCGTGTGCGTGGTACTTCTTACTCTTGTTGACGAACTTACCGTAAATGGGGTGCTTTTCTTTCCATTTCACCATAACGGTGATAGTCTTTTCACCCTTATTGGACGATACAACCCCAATACGTTCTTTTCTTAAGTTTCTTTTTTCTTCCATTTCTTGGGATTATTTATTGTTAAGTTCACGCTGACGCAATTCTGTCTTCATGCGAGCAATCATTTTACGGTCCAGTGTAATCTTAGCGGGATTATCGATGGGAGAAACAGAGTGATTGATCTTCTGCTGAAGATAATCCTTCTTTGCCTGCTCAAGACGTTCCTTCAAATCGGGAGTGCTGAGCTCCTTTATTTCTTCTTTCTTCATAGCTTATTACACATTTTGAGATGGATCATAATCGCGGCGAACCACAAATTTAGTAGTCACGGGAAGCTTTTGGGCGGCCAAACGAAGTGCCTCTTTAGCAACATCAAACGGCACACCTTCAAGCTCTATAAGCACGCGTCCCGGAGTCACGGGCGCAACGAAGCCTTCGGGATTACCTTTACCTTTACCCATGCGGACTTCGGCCGGCTTCTTGGTGATGGGCTTATCTGGGAATATTCGGATCCAAACTTGACCCTGACGCTGCATATAACGTGTCACTGCAACACGAGCGGCCTCAATCTGGCGTCCTGTGATCCACTTTGACTCCAAAGTCTTGATGCCAAAAGAACCAAAGGCGAGCTGATTGCCACGCTGAGCGTTGCCTTTCATGCGGCCTTTCTGTTGGCGGCGGAATCTGGTTTTCTTCGGTTGTAACATTGTTCTGTTGTTTCAATACGTTTAACGATTGTTTTTTGGTTTGCGGAAACCTCTTTCACGGCGCTCGCGGCCACCGTTGTTCCCGCCACGGCCCTCTTTACCTGTGTTGGTAAACGAGGGTGCAAGTTCACGCTTGCCATAAACTTCTCCACGGCAAATCCATACCTTTACACCGATAACGCCGACTTTAGTGTGGGCTTCTACCAACGCATAGTCAATATCGGCACGGAGTGTGTGGAGCGGAGTGCGTCCTTCCTTGAACATCTCGCTACGGGCCATTTCGGCTCCGTTAAGACGGCCGCTTACCTGCACCTTTATGCCCTCAGCACCGCTGCGCATGGTTGCGGCTATTGCCATTTTCACTGCACGGCGATAAGCTATCTTGCCTTCAATCTGGCGGGCAATGTTGGATGCCACGATCTGAGCGTCGAGCTCAGGACGCTTAACCTCAAAGATGTTTATCTGAACATCCTTGTCGGTAATCTTCATGAGCTCTTTCTTAAGCTTGTCGACATCGGCGCCACCCTTTCCGATTATAAGTCCCGGGCGGGAAGTGCAGATAGTGATGGTTATGAGCTTAAGTGTGCGCTCGATAACAATACGAGAAACGCTTGACTTGGCGAGACGGACTTCAAGATATTTGCGGAGCTTTGAATCCTCGAGCAAATTATCACCGTACTTCTTGCCACCATACCAGTTAGAGTCCCAACCACGGATGACACCTAAGCGGTTGCTTATTGGATTAACTTTCTGTCCCATCTCTTATTCTTTTTCAGATTTATTGTTGTCAATAGTGTCTACATACAATGTCACGTGGTTAGCACGCTTGCGGATTCTGTAGCCACGTCCCTGAGGAGCCGGACGAAGACGCTTGAGCATGGGAGCAGGGCCTACGAATACTGTGCTTACGTAAAGTTCGCCTGACTCTGCCTTGCGCTCGTTTTTGGCTTCCCAGTTTGCGATAGCCGAACGGAGCAGTTTCTCTACTCGGGCTGCCGCTTCCTTATTTGAGAATTTGAGGATACCTAACGCACGGAACACTTCCTTACCGCGGATCATGTCCACCACGAGGCGCATCTTGCGCGGAGAAGAGGGCACGTCAAGGAGCTTGGCAAATGCCTGCGTTTTCTTGGCTTCCTTAATTAATTCAGCTGATTGTCTTTTTCTTACACCCATTGTATTTAATTTCTTTTTTTGTCAAAAATTTTTATATCAATGGCCCTTATTATTTCTTGCGGTTGCCGCTATGTCCACGGAAGGTGCGTGTCGGGGCGAATTCGCCGAGCTTATGACCTACCATGTTCTCGGTGACGTAGACCGGAATGAACTTATTACCATTGTGGACTGCAAAAGTATGACCTACGAATTCGGGAGCGATCATTGATGCGCGGCTCCAAGTCTTAATTACTGACTTCTTACCGCTTTCCTCCATCGCAGCCACTTTCTTTTCCAGCTTTACACTGATATATGGGCCTTTTTTTAATGAACGACTCATAGTTGCTTAATTAATCAGATTACTTTTTTCTTCTTTCAATAATGTACTTCGAAGAATGCTTCTTCGGTGCACGTGTCTTAAGACCCTTAGAGTACAGACCCTTACGTGAACGAGGATGACCTCCGGATGCGCGGCCTTCACCACCACCCATGGGGTGATCAACAGGGTTCATAACAACGCCGCGGTTACGGGGACGACGACCGAGCCAACGGCTGCGGCCTGCCTTTCCGGAGCGTTCGAGGGAGTGTTCGCTGTTGCCGACTACGCCTACTGTGGCGCGGCAGGTTGCCAGAACCTTACGTGTCTCTCCCGAAGGTAATTTGATAATTGCATAGTCGCCTTCGCGCGATACAAGCTGCGCGAAAGTACCGGCAGAACGAGCCATGAAAGCTCCCTGTCCGGGACGCAACTCGATGTTGTGGATTACGGTACCGACGGGAATTGAGCTCAAAGGAAGAGCATTGCCCACTTCGGGAGCTACGTCCGGACCGCTCACCACAGTTGCGCCGACCTCTAAGCCGTTGGGTGCAATTATGTAAGCTTTTGAACCGTCTGCATAATACAATAAAGCTACACGGGCTGAGCGGTTAGGATCATACTCGATAGCCTTTACCAATGCAGGCACACCGTCTTTATTTCTCTTAAAGTCGATCATTCGGTAAGCGCGTTTGTGGCCTCCGCCCATATAACGGTTGGTCAAATGACCTTCCGAGTTGCGGCCGCCGGTCGACTTCCTACCGACAACAAGAGATTTCTCTGGTGTGTTTGCAGTAGACGTGCGTACGATTGGCTTCTTAGTTTCCTTGTCGAAACCTACCAATTCAGTGCGCTTGAACACACCAATAACTTTGTGTCTTTGCCCCGGTGTTGTGGGCTTGAATTTTTTTACTGCCATTTTGTTTATATATTGCTATAGAAATCAATGGTTTCGCCATCAGCTAAAGATACGATGGCTTTCTTATAGTCAGATGTACTGCCCTTGATGATGCCAGTGCGGGTATAACGCGATTTGTTCTTGCCGCGAACAATCATTGTGTTTACCTTTACAACGTGCACACCATATAGCTTCTCAACCAGATCCTTAATCTGATACTTATTAGCATCAGGGGAAACACGGAAAGTATAGCGATTAAGCTTTTCTGTAAGCATAGTCGCCTTTTCGGTAACGATTGGGGTTATTTCAAATTCCATTACTAAATCCTCCTGTGTTTATTAAAGATTATTCATAACATCAAGGCTACCCTCGGTCAAGATGATAGCTTTATTATTGAGCAGACTATAAGTATTTACGTCAGAAGCAGTTATAATCTGTGCGCCCGGAATATTTCGAGCCGACAAATATACGTTTTTATTTTGGTCCTTTAAAACAAGAAGTATCTTTTTGCCGTCCACTTTGATATTCTTAACAAAACTTAAGAAATCTTTAGTCTTGGGAGCTTCAAAAGTAAAGTCTTCAACTACGATTATCTCATTGTCCTGAGCTTTGTAAGTCAGAGCCGAACGACGTGCAAGAGCCTTAACCTTCTTGTTGAGTTTCTGACGATAGTCGCGAGGACGGGGTCCGAATACACGGCCTCCGCCGACAAGCACCGGAGAGTTGATGTCACCGATACGGCTACCGCCACCACCCTTCTGCTTGTGGAGCTTACGGGTCGAACCGGATACTTCGCTTCTTTCTTTTGACTTGTGTGTACCCTGGCGCTGGTTGGCAAGATACTGCTTTACATCGAGATAAACGGCCTGCTCGTTAGCTTCGATGGCAAACACCTCGTCGTTAAGCTGTGCCTTACGGCCGGTGTCTTCTCCTTTTACATTATATATTGCGAGTTCCATTATTTCTCAATTAATAAGATTGAACCTTTGGATCCAGGAACAGACCCTTTTATCAACAGCAAATTGTGGTCAGCTATGACCTTAAGAACCTGGAGGTTCTGAACTGTCACGCGAGCGTTGCCCATTTGACCGGCCATGCGCATACCCTTGAACACCTTCGCAGGATATGAACAAGCACCGATTGAACCCGGCTTACGGGCGCGGTTATGCTGGCCGTGAGTTGCCTGTCCTACACCGCCGAAACCATGGCGCTTAACAACGCCCTGGTAACCCTTACCCTTAGAGGTACCTACGATGTCTACAAAGTCGTTCTCAGTGAATAAGTCAACGTTGATTGTGTCGCCGAGCTTATACTCTTCGGCAAATCCTTTGAACTCGGCCAAGTGTCTCTTGGGCGTTACTCCGGCCTTTTCAAAATGGCCCTGCATCGGACGGGTGGTATGCTTCTCCTTCTTGTCTTCAAAACCAAGCTGGATGGCGGCATAACCGTCGGTTTCTACAGTCTTAACCTGAGTAACTACACAAGGACCTACTTCGATAACAGTGCACGGTACATTCTTACCGTCGGCACTGAAAACGGATGTCATTCCGATTTTCTTTCCTAATAATCCTGGCATTTCTCTTGATTGTTAAATAAATTCATCAATGTTACTTTCTCTTAGAGGCTTAAACCTTTACTTCTACCTGTACACCGCTGGGAAGTTCCAACTTCATCAGGGCGTCAACTGTCTTGGCGCTGGAGTTATAGATGTCGATAAGGCGCTTGTAGGCCGACAGCTGGAACTGTTCGCGCGACTTTTTGTTGACGAATGTCGAGCGGTTAACAGTGAAGATGCGCTTGTGCGTGGGCAGGGGTATCGGACCGCTGATCACCGCACCTGTAGCCTTAACTGCCTTTACAATCTTTTCAGCCGACTTGTCAAGAAGGTTGTGATCGTAAGATTTAAGCTTAATTCTGATTTTTTGGCTCATATTGCTTAATGTAATAATGTATTATTTCAATAAATCTACTCGGCCCTGGCATTCTGTCAGAACGTTCTTGGCGATTGAAGAGCTGACCTCTGCATAATGAGAGAAGCTCATGGTGCTTGTAGCACGGCCGGAAGTAATCGTACGGAGCGCAGTTACATAACCGAACATTTCTGCAAGCGGGGCTTTAGCCTTAACCACGCGGGCTCCGCTTCGGCTTGTCTCCATACCTTCAACTTGACCACGACGCTTGTTAAGGTCGCTAATAACGTCACCCATGTTCTCCTCCGGAGTGACTACTTCAATCTTCATTATAGGCTCAAGAAGCACCGGGCCGGCCTTCTCTGACGCCTTCTTGAAGGCCTGGATGGCACAAAGCTCGAATGAAAGTTGGTCAGAGTCTACCGGGTGGAACGAGCCATCGATTACAGTAACCTTCAACTGCTCTACAGGATAACCGGCAAGGACACCGTTCTTCATAGCAGTCTGGAATCCTTTCTGAATTGACGGAATGAATTCTTTAGGAATGTTACCGCCTTTAACCTCGTCTACGAACTGGAGATTTCCTTCAAATCCTTCGTCAACAGGTTCAACGCGCACGATGATGTCAGCAAACTTACCGCGACCACCGGTCTGCTTCTTAAATACTTCACGAAGTTCAACAGGCTTGGTAATGGCCTCCTTGTAAGTTACCTGAGGACGTCCCTGGTTACATTCTACCTTAAACTCACGACGCAGACGGTCAATAATGATGTCGAGGTGGAGCTCACCCATACCGGAAATAACGGTTTGACCGGTCTCCTCGTTAGTTTGTACGCGGAATGTCGGGTCTTCTTCAGCAAGCTTCTGCAAGCCGACGCCAAGCTTATCAAGGTCTTTTTGAGTTTTAGGTTCAACCGCTATACCGATTACAGGATCGGGGAAGTCCATAGCCTCAAGCACGATAGGTGCATCTTCAGCACAAAGCGTATCACCAGTGCGGATATCTTTGAAACCAACGCCGGCACCTATATCACCGCATTGGATTTCCTCCTTAGGATTCTGCTTGTTAGAATGCATCTGGAACAGGCGGGAGATACGCTCTTTCTTACCGGAACGGGTGTTAAGCACGTAGCTACCGGCCTCCACATTACCCGAGTAAACGCGGAAGAAGCACAGACGGCCAACATACGGGTCGGTTGCAATCTTGAACGCGAGAGCGCACATAGGAGCTTCGGGCGACGGCTCACGAGTCTCGATGCGATCGGGATCGTCAACTGCGTGACCTTCGACAGCACCTGCGTCAAGCGGGCTGGGCAGATACGCACAGACAGCATCAAGAAGAGGCTGCACACCCTTATTCTTAAATGAGCTACCGCAAATCATTGGCACTACATCCATTGTCAGAGTTGCCTTGCGCAGAGCCTTGCGAATCTCTTCTTCAGTAATAGTTGAAGGATCATCGAAATATTTCGCCATCAAATCGTCGTCAAACTCGGCGATTTTCTCAAGCATCTTGTCGCGCCACTCTTCAGCTTCGGCCACGAGTCCGGCAGGAATCTCATCCAATGTATAGTCAGCACCCATGGCTTCATCATGCCAATAGATTGCTTTCATGCGGATAAGGTCAACCACGCCCTTAAAAGTCTCCTCTGCCCCGATAGGAATTTGGATAGGGCAAGGATTTGCGCCAAGAACCTCCTTAAGCTGACGCACAACCTCAAAGAAGTTTGCGCCCGAACGGTCCATCTTGTTGACATAACCGATTCTCGGCACATTATATTTATCTGCTTGGCGCCATACAGTCTCCGACTGTGGCTCTACACCGCCGACAGCACAAAAAGTAGCAACTGCACCGTCAAGCACACGAAGCGAACGTTCAACTTCGACAGTGAAGTCCACGTGTCCCGGAGTGTCAATCAAGTTAATCTTATACTTTTTGTCGTCATACTTCCAAAAAGCGGTAGTAGCGGCCGAAGTGATTGTAATACCGCGTTCCTGCTCCTGCTCCATCCAGTCCATAGTGGCGGCGCCGTCATGGACTTCGCCGATTTTATGGGTAAGACCGGTATAGAAAAGGATACGCTCCGATGTGGTAGTCTTACCGGCATCTATATGAGCCATAATACCGATATTACGGGTATATTGTAAGTTTTGGTCTTTACTTGCCATTATTTGCTTGGTTTAGTGAATCATTAATAGGATTAGAAGCGGAAGTGTGCGAATGCACGGTTAGCTTCTGCCATCTTGTGCATGTCCTCTTTGCGCTTAAATGCGCCTCCTTGTTCGTTATATGCGTCTACGATTTCTGAGGCAAGCTTATCAGCCATGGTCTTTCCGCCACGCTTGCGTGCATAGAGGATCATATTTTTCATCGATATGGATTCTTTGCGGTCAGGGCGAATCTCTGTCGGCACCTGGAAAGTTGCGCCACCTACTCGGCGTGACTTTACTTCTACCTGAGGAGTAATATTTTCGAGAGCCTTTTTCCAGATTTCAAGGGCTGTCTTTTCCTCATTAGGCAACTTTGACTTCACAGTCTCAAGCGCGCTATAAAATATTGTATAAGAGGTGTTCTTCTTGCCGTCATACATCAAGTGGTTGACGAATTTTGACACTCTTACGTCGTTGAAAACGGGATCGGGTAACACCACCCGCTTTTTGGGCTTTGCTTTTCTCATTTTGTTTTGAAAATTGATTTGTTTTTGGTTGCTTGGCAGCTTTTAACTTCTTCAACTCGGCACTCTTGCCTCGTTTACTCAACCTTAAATTGCTTTGTCCAATAAATCAAAAACAGAGTTTTGATAACTGAGTTTTGTTTATCTCTTCAGCTTTTTACGCTTTAGGATTTACTTCTTTCCCTTTGCGGCGGGGGCTGCTCCCGGTTTCGGACGTTTTGCTCCATATTTGGAACGACGCTGCGTGCGATCCTTAACGCCGCTTGTGTCGAGCGTGCCGCGCACGATGTGGTAACGTACACCGGGGAGGTCTTTCACACGACCGCCACGAACAAGAACGATTGAGTGTTCCTGCAGGTTATGGCCTTCTCCGGGGATGTAGGAGTTAACCTCCTTGCCGTTAGTCAATCTCACACGAGCCACCTTACGCATGGCGGAGTTAGGCTTCTTAGGTGTCGTAGTGTAAACACGCACGCAAACTCCACGACGCTGAGGGCAGCTGTCGAGAGCCGGCGACTTACTCTTATCCTCAAGAGCCACACGTCCTTTTCTTACTAATTGCTGAATTGTAGGCATCTTAGTTGTTGTTTGTTTTACTTAAAATGTTGTTCTTTATATTTTTACTGCGTTGTTTCCTATACAAATAAACGCCATCCATCATGCTGACTGTCAGCAACATAGACGGATTAGCACTCGATTGCTCTCAAAAACTCTGCAAAGTTAGTCACTAAATATCTAATTTGCAAATATTTCCGAATTATTTTTACACCAGCCACATCGCAATCCGGTCAAACCGAACCAATGCACGAGAAATCATTATCAGCATTTCCGGAAAGCACCATGCCATCTGCTCTAACCCTAAAATTTAAGAAAGTTTTAACCTTCAAGTTAAAATCTTCCAACATATACGCCGGACTTTCAATCTTGCCCATTTTCATCCGATAATACTTCCTTTTTGTATATTATCCGTACTAACATTTTGCAGATTAGTCTAACAAACCATATCTTTGCCAAAATCACATCAGCATCTGACTGGCAACTTTGCTACACATTAATTACATAATTATAAAACAAACATGAATAAATTATCTAAAACCCTCGCGCTGACGTTATCGCTCGTCCTCGGCTCCATGGGATCAATCTACTCCCAGAATACGCCCGAACGCGACGACTCCCGCCAGCACAGATTCAAGCCGATGGAACGCCCGACAATCACCGACCTTGTCTCCGAAGTAAGGCAGGAAGTAGGCTTGACCACGAAAGAGTACGACAAAGTGTATGAAGCCTACGAAAAATACGAAAAAGGTGTATATGGCGACAACTCATCTTCCAACGGCTTCCGACAGCCGCCCGGTGGCGGACCCGGCGGTGGCGGCGGACGTCCCGGCGGTGGCGGTGGCTTTGGAGGCCCCGGCGGTGGCGGTATGCCCGGCGGAGGCGGCTTCGGTGGCGGAGGCGGTTTCGGAGGCCCCGGCGGTGGCGCGCCTGACGGAATGGCCCAACAAAACGGAGATGCACCGAAAATGCAAGGACAGCAGACAGTCGACCTCGAGAAGCTAGAGAAGGCAAAAAAGAAACAAGAAGAAAAACTGCGCAAAACCATGAAGAAGCTTTTCAAGAAGGCTCCCGAAAAGTATGCCAAATGGGAAACGCTTCGCGCCGCACAGCTTCAACGCCTGTCACCCCCGCAACCACCACGCGAACCGGCTGACAAATAAAAGTTCCCTCTCCAAACATAAGGGGCCTGACGATTGAATCGTCAGACCCCTTAATTGTAATCGTTAAGTAAACGTCAGCTTACTTGCGGATACCAAGCTCCTTCTGGGCAATAATTGCACGGTAGCGGTTGATGTCCTTCTTGATCAGATAGTCAAGGAGGCGACGACGCTTACCCACAAGTGCCTTCAAAGCTCGCGCAGTAGTATAATCTTTGTGATTTGACTTAAGATGTTCAGTCAAATGAGCAATACGAACCGAGAATAATGCTATCTGAGCCTCTGGTGAGCCAGTATCAGTCTTGCCCTTACCGTATTTCTCAAAGATGTTTACTTTTTCTTCAGAATTAAGATGCATTCTTACGAGAGTTAAAGTGGTTAATAATATTGAATTTGCGGTGCCCCGTTTTTAGGGCGCACAAAGTTAAGTCTTTTTGTTAAAACTCGCAAAATATTTAGTCAAGATTTTTATCCTTGGCCGGATTGCGGAAATGGATTTTACCCTCGATATATTCCTGGGTAGCTATAAGCGTTGGCTTTGGAAGCTTCTCATAGTAACGAGATATTTCTATCTGCTCGCGGTTCTCAGAGATTTCTTCCAGATTGTCGTTAAGCGACGCAAACTCCTGAAGTTTCTTCTCAAGATCATGCTTCATCTCGCCCGCTATCTGATTGGCGCGCTTAGCTATGATACACACTGTTTCATAAATATTACCGGTGTCCTCCGACATTTTTATGAGGTCACGGGTAGTCGTGTTAAGAGGTGCGTTCGATTTTTTGTAGTCCATTCTGATATACTGATTTATTCATTTACATATTTTTGAGCTATCTTGAAGATATTCTCAGCCTCCTTCAGATTTTCCGAATCAGGCCAGTTATTGATAAATGCGTAGTATTCGTCAATAACGTCTCGGAAGCGATCGGCTTTCTTCTCCTCTACGCTAAGAGTGGCCTCCTGAAAACGCGACTTAAGCACCAACAGCTCAAGCTCCTCCTTATATTTTGAATAGGGATAATTCTTTATCGCATTTTTAGCCACCACAACGGCCGATTCATAGTTGTTACCCAAATAGTTACCCAAGTTATAATAAAGTTGGGCATTCTGAAGTTCCTTAAGCGTCAGCTTATCTTGAAGCTCAAATATGGCCTGTTGGGCCACCGGCACCTTATCGCTCTTCGGAAAGTAATCCAGAAAAGCCTGGAGCTCCTCAATGGCCTTCACAGTCTCGCTTTGGTCAAGCTGAGGTTCGGGCGAGTCAAGATAGTAACCGTATCCGCAATAAAACCTTGCCAACTCGGCATATTTTCCCTTTGGATAACGGCTATAGTAAGTGCGGAAATATGCTCCCGAGTTATAATAGTCCTTGTTTTCATAATGGCTTAACGCCAAAAGATACAACGACTCCTCGGCATATTTGGTGCCTTTAAATGTGGTCACAACGTCAGTAAGGACAGTGGCCGCCTGGGTATATTTTTTCTTCTCAAATGCCCTTTTGGCAAATTCGAGCTTAGCCTCATTGTCGTGGCTTTTAAGTATTTTTTGATATTCGCCGCACGACGTCATTGTAAATGCAAGCGCCAAAGCCGACAGAATCAAATGTATTGATTTACGCATACTGTTCTTTTATAGAGAATTATTCAAGCTGCAAATTTAGCAATTAATCGCGACAGATTGCCAATTTTCAAATTATTTTTGACGCTTACAGCATCTTTAACTCGTTTTTACACAAAATTCGACCTCTTGCTATGCCGAATATCCACTTTTTTACGTAAGTTTGCACTTAAATTGCACAGTCTGCGCTAATGCCACCTGGCAACTCATATCCAATAGTTTAAAATAACGCCTGATAGTATGGAAGAGAAACAATCAGTTAACAAGCCGAAGGATTTCATTAGGCGACACCCGATTCTGTTTAATTTACTCATTATCATACTTGTGGGGGGCGGAATGATATGGATGGCACTGATTGGCCTCGACATCTGGACAGGACACGGAAAATACGAAGTGGTGCCAAATATTAAAGGAATGTCTTTCAGCCAAGCATCCTCCGCTCTCGAAGCGGCCGGCCTAAAAGCGGAACTCTCCGACTCAATATACGATGTTGACGCTTTGCCCGGAACTGTACTTGAACAATCTCCTCGCGCAAACACGAAAGTAAAGCCCAATCGAACCGTATACCTCACCACTACCGCATTCTCCCCTAAGTTGGTGACAGTACCGGTATTGACCGACATGTCTGTCCGAACCGCCAAGTCGGCCCTTGAAGGCTTAGGAATAAAAGACATAGTCATAACTCATATCCCAAGCGAATTTAAGGATCTCGTGATGGGTGCCCGATATGCCGGAAAGCAACTCGAGCCGGGAACCCGAATACCTATTACATCTACAGTCATACTTGAAGTCGGAGAGGGCATTTCGGCCGAATCCGACTCTCTCGACCTGGATGATGACAATTTCGATTTTGACCCAGAATACTCCGATTAACCAAAATCTGACACGACGAAATGGCTGAAAACTATATCGACGACGAAATGCCAGACAGCGAATATGGCCTTTATGACTCTGCCGACGAACTCGACAGCGGCAATGAGCTGTATGAGCACTTCCGTTTCGTGGCCGATAAAGGACAGCAACTGCTTCGGGTCGACAAATTTCTTGTAGCCCGTATCGAGAAATCATCGCGCAACCGCATTCAGCAAGCAGCCGATGCCGGCTGCATACTCGTAAACGGCAAACCCGTCAAATCAAACTATCGCGTAAAACCTCTCGATGTTGTGTCGGTGGTCATGGATCGTCCAAAATACGAACTCGAGATAATAGCCGAAAATATTCCGCTCGACATCGTATATGAAGACAAACATCTGCTCGTCGTAAACAAGCCTGCCGGACTTGTCGTACACCCCGGTCACGGTAATTACCACGGAACGCTCGTCAATGCCCTCGCATACCACTTCCGCGACAATCCCGACTACGATGTAAACGACCCACGCATGGGACTCGTCCACCGCATTGACAAAGACACCTCCGGACTGCTTGTAGTGGCCAAGACACCCGATGCCAAGACATCTCTTGGTAAACAATTCTTCAACAAGACCACTAAGCGCGAATACGTAGCCGTAGTGTGGGGGCAGCCAGAACCTTCCGAAGGCAGAATCGAAGGAAACATCGGACGCTCTTTGAAAGACAGATTGCAGATGGCAGTCTTCCCCAACGGCGACTACGGCAAACACGCCGTCACACATTACACCACAATAAAATCTCTCGGATATGTCAGCGTCGTTAAGTGCGTGCTTGAAACCGGACGCACCCACCAGATTCGCGTCCACATGAAGCATATCGGCCATCCCCTATTCAACGATGCGAGATATGGAGGCGACGTAATTCTTCGAGGAAATACTTCATCTAAATATCGGCAATTTGTAGCAAATTGCTTCGACGTATGCCCTCGACAGGCCCTTCATGCACGGACATTAGGGTTTGTACACCCCCACACCGGCGAAGAGATGTTCTTCTCCGCCCCGATACCGCCCGACATTAACAAGCTTATTGAGCGGTGGGAAAACTACAATCCCAATCAGATTTGACCGATTTTAGCGGTCTGAATCTTAAAAATACGTTAAGAAGCACATCTTTTCAGATGATTGATAATTTAAAATTGTTATCTTTGAACATCATAACCTATAAGTATAAATAAATTATGGTAACCGACAACAGTAACGAAGACTATAGATTTGAGGACATCGCTCCGTATCCCGACAGCATTTTCCACGAGAAGATGGAGAGTCTTGTCAAGGAACCGGGCTTCATACACGCCGTCAAGTGGGTTTTCCCCGCCATAAACTACGATGAGTTTGCACAGCAGTTGCTGGCTGTGCACGACAAAGAAACATTCCAGAAAAAAATCATGTGGCCTTTCCTCGAAATGCTCGCACAGCGCACCATTGCAGGAATTACTTGCGATGGCATTGAGAATCTCGACAAAAAAGGCTCATATACATTCATTACCAACCATAGGGACATCGTTCTCGACACCTCATTCTTAAACTTATGCTTTTTAAGAGCCGGATTCCGTACCACTCAGACCGCAATCGGCGACAATCTGCTGATATACACTTGGATTAACGATCTTGTGCGTATGAACAACAGCTTTATCGTTAAGCGCGACCTCCCTAAAGTAAAAGCCCTCGAAGCCGCCCAGGAACTTTCGGCCTACATCCACTATTCCATCTCAACACTTAACCGCTCAGTATGGATTGCCGAACGCCAAGGGCGAAGCAAGGACTCCAGCGACATGGCTCAAGACAGCCTTATTAAGATGCTCGGTCTGGCTGGCGGCAAAGACTTCCTCGAAAATGTCAAAGAGGTCAATTTAATTCCTGTCTCGATATCATACGAATACGACCCAAATGATTACCTCAAAGCCCGTGAATTCCTGCTACGTAAAAACGACCCCGAATTTAAGAAGACTCAGCGCGACGACCTCTTTGCAATGGAGACCGGTCTGCTCCAACCCAAGGGACGCGTTCACTTCCAAATCGGAAAGCCCCTCAACCCCGAGATAACCAATATCGATCCTGCGCTCGACAAAAATACGATTGCCCGCGACGTTTGCCGCATGGTCGACTGTGCAATTCACTCTGGATATAAGATTTTCCCGATAAACTACATTGCCTTTGACCAGCTTTATAAGACAGAAATGTTTGTCGACAAATACACCCCGGTAGAAGTCAACGACTTTAACAAATATATCGACAACCAGCTTAAAAAGGTTGACGTGCCCGAACTGACCGAAGACGACATCGACTTCCTCCATGAAATGATGCTGACAATGTACGCAAATCCGCTTAAGAACAACATGTCTGCTGGAGAGACTTGCTCCGACGCCAAATAACTACGATGCGCCTCCCTTTGATTCCCATATTGACAGTAATTCTGGTCAATTTGCTCATTGACTGCTATATTCTTAGCGTTATACGCGAAAGATTCCACAAGAAATGGGCTACACTCGCCTATGCTGTCAGCGCAATATTCTTTTTAATATTCGCCATCGTTATGGTGGCGCTTCCACGACGCGGCGGTTCCGACCAAGTGTTGCTGGCCGATATGTGGATGCTGTACGCCTACTTTTCCATCTATATTCCGAAGTATCTGTTCTGCATTTTCAGTTGGATTGGGCATATACCGAAACTATGGCGCGCTCATTCATGTAAGTTCATGGACTTGGCGGGCCTCGCGGTAGCCTTTTTCGCTTTCTGCGTGATGTGGTGGGCCGCGGCAGTCAATAGGCTTGGATATCAGGTTAGGGAAGTCGATTTATATTTCGACAACCTGCCCGAAGAATTTGACGGTTACCGTATGGTCCAATTCTCCGACATTCATACCGGAACTTACGGCAATGACACTTCCTACGTCGGAAAGATAGTTGATGTCATTAACCGACAGAATGCCGATATAATCCTCTTCACAGGCGACGTTGTAAACCGTCGCACTCATGAGTTATTGCCGTTCGTCTCCACTCTCTCTCGCCTTAACGCGCCCGACGGAGTTCACTCAATCCTCGGCAACCATGATTACGGCGACTATTCTACTTGGCCCTCTCCACAAGCAAAAAAAGCCAACCTCGAATTGATGGATAGCCTGCAGGCTCTGATGGGGTGGAATCTGCTAAACAACCGCACTGAGTACATACACCATGGTGCCGACTCAATAGCTCTGATTGGTGTGGAAAATTGGGGCGACCCTCCTTTTACCACATACGGCGACCTAAACCTCGCCTACCCCACTCAGTCCGACAGCACATTCAAAATACTGCTTACCCATAATCCTGCGCACTGGACAAACTCTATTGCGGACAACGACACAATAAACATCGATCTGTCTCTTTCCGGGCATACCCATGCAATGCAATGCCAGATTGGGTCTTGGTCGCCGGCAAAATACCGTTACGCCAACTGGGGTGGATTATATTTCGACGATTCCCGGCGTCATCAGCTGTACGTCAACATTGGTCTCGGCACAGTTGCCATCCCGGCACGCATTGGCGCTACACCGGAAATTACTGTGTTCACATTACATAAAAATCCAGATCATCAAACTAATCAACCTATCTAATATGCCCAGCGAGTTCTCATCAATAATAGCCGAAGAGCTCAATCTTCCTCGTAAGTCTGTTAAAGCCGTCATTAAGCTGCTTGACGATGGCGCTACAATCCCCTTCATTAGCCGTTATCGAAAAGAAGCCACCGGGGCACTCGACGAAGTCGCCGTTCATCTAATTCGACAGCGCCAAGACTTCCATACTGCACTTGCCAAACGCAAGGAGACCATAATCGACACCATTAAAAGCCAGGACAAACTAACGCCGGAACTTAAGAAACGCATCGAAGAGACTTTCGACTCTGCAATACTCGAGGACATATATCTTCCATTCCGACCAAAACGACGCACTCGCGCTCAAATGGCCATGGAGAAGGGTCTCGAACCGTTGGCCAAAATGATTATGGCACAGACTCTCGACAGCGCAAAGTCAGCCGCTAAAAAATTTGTCAACAAAAAGGATGTGCCCGACGTACAGGCCGCCATCGACGGCGCGAAAGACATTATTGCCGAATGGATGAGCGAAAGCGAGAAAGCTCGTTCTATTGTTAGAGCTAAATATATGCGTAGCGCCGTTATATCCTCTAAAGTCGTTCCCGGCAAAGAAGAGGAAGGTCGTAATTACGAGACATATTTCGACTTCAGTTCACCTCTTCGCCTTACGACATCCCACCGGCTGCTCGCCATCTTGAGAGGCGAAAACGAAGGCATTCTCAAAGTCGACGTTTCCATTGACGACGATGAAATGGTCGACAGATTGTCCAGACTATTCGGGAAAAGCTCGGCAAGTTACGAAATAGGCAAACTCATGCGCACTACCGTCCGCGATGCCTACAAGCGACTGATACGTCCGTCCATCGAGACGGAAGTCCTTGCATCTGCTAAAGCAAAGGCCGACGATGCGGCCATAGCCATGTTCGCTGACAATGTCAGACAACTCCTGCTCGCTTCCCCGCTCGGGCATAAGCGCGTTATGGGCATCGACCCCGGATTCCGAACAGGTTGTAAAGTAGTGTGCCTCGACCAACAAGGCAATTTGATGTTCCACGATGTAATATATCCTAATGCTCCGCAAAACGACTTCCACGGCGCGGCATTCAAAGTATGTTCACTCGTCGACCGATTCGGCATTGAAGCCATTGCACTTGGCAACGGAACCGCTTCACGCGAAACCGAAAAGTTTCTCGACTCACTTCGATATCCCCGAAAAGTCCAAATTTTCATAGTCAACGAGAGCGGAGCTTCCGTATACTCTGCCTCACAGATAGCCCGTGACGAATTTCCCGACCAAGACGTGACCGTTCGCGGTGCCGTCTCTATTGGCCGAAGGTTGCTCGACCCTCTTGCCGAATTAGTAAAGATTGATCCTAAATCAATTGGTGTCGGACAATACCAACATGATGTTGACCAAAACAAACTGAAAGAAGCGCTCGGATACACAGTCGAAAGCTGCGTCAACTCAGTAGGGATTAACGTTAACACTGCATCCAAAGAGTTGCTGTCCTACGTATCCGGCATTGGACCGGCATTAGCTTCATACATCGTTAACTACCGAACCGAGCATGGAGCATTTCACAGTCGCGAAGAGCTCATGAATGTTCCGCGCATGGGCGAAAAGGCTTTTCAGCAGTGCGCCGGATTCCTCCGTATTCCGGGAGCACAAAACATTCTTGACAATACCGCCGTGCATCCCGAGCGATATGACCTTATTAGACAGATCGCAAATGATAACGCCACTACTGTCGAAGCTTTCGTACGCAATCCGAAATCAATGCATAACCTCGACCTTTCCGCATACTTCACAAAAGAAGTCGGACTGCCGACGCTGACCGATATAATACTTGAACTGGAGAAACCGGGACGCGATCCCCGCTCTCCGCTGGAAGAAAACATCGAATTCGACGACCGCATACGCGACATCAACGATCTTAAACCGGGAATGATTCTACAAGGAGTCGTTAACAACATCACTCAGTTCGGTTGTTTTGTCGACATAGGTCTACACGAAAACGGACTCGTGCACATATCTCAGCTCTCTGACGACTTTGTTTCGTCGCCCGCCGACATTGTTTATGTCAACCAGCGACTAACCGTCAGAGTACTCGACGTGGATTACACGAGAGGTCGTATAGCCTTGACTATAAAAGGTGTGCCACAAGACTAACTGATGCACTTTATGCACCATTGCCGATATGAACAGACTCATCATAAGCATCGGTTCAAATACTGCTGACCGCGATATAAGAATGGCAGCGGCTTTAAAGTGGCTCGATGGAATGTTTTACATCTCATCCCGTTCAGAGATTTACTCCACCCCGGAATATAGCGGACGCTTCGATCCATATCTTAACTGCGTGGTCGAAGCCGTTACCGACATCACACCCCACGAATCCATATCATCAATATTTAAAGAATACGAACGAACGCAAGGACGCACGGCACAATCAAAATCAACCGGTCAAATCCCTATCGATCTCGACT
Source organism: uncultured Muribaculum sp. (assembly GCA_964543345.1). Lineage (GTDB taxonomy): Bacteria > Bacteroidota > Bacteroidia > Bacteroidales > Muribaculaceae > Muribaculum. The sequence continues at coordinate 30,600 of CAZIXM010000014.1, forward strand.
TAGTCAAGTTCAACTCAATCACCCTCCGGCCCAAAGAATTCAACCGCGAATACTTCCTAATCGGCTACCGCCAACTCCGCGAATTGACCGATTGCTGAATTTTCGCTATATTTGCAAAAATTTTTGACGCAAATGAATAGATTGACATTCAGGTATTCTGTTTTTGTTTTAGGTCTATATTTTCTCTCCTTAGGCATTGTTTTAATCGTAAAATCGTCTCTCGGCACCACGCCCATTTCAAGCGTAAACTATGTTTTATCCCTCAATACTCCGCTATCATTAGGAGCGGCTACATTTATCATCAACATGCTGCTAATTTTAGGCCAATTTTGGCTGGTAAGGGGTATGGGCAACAAAAAAGACATTTTCGAAATACTGCTCCAAGTTCCGTTTTCATTTATTTTCTCATTATTCATCGACTTTAACATGGCGATATTTGGAGGCATCCACCTATCCAATTACTATTTGTGCATTGGGCTTTTACTCACCGGATGTCTAATACAAGCAATCGGAGTTGTGCTCGAACTTAAACCAAACGTTGCCATTATGAGTGCCGAAGGATTTGTTAAATACGCATCCCGCCGTTACAACAAAGACTTCGGCAAACTGAAGGTAAAATTCGACATTAGCCTCGTCTCATTGGCCGCGCTGCTTTCCGTTGCATTCTGCGGACACATCGACGGAATCAGAGAAGGTACACTGATAGCCGCGCTGTCCACCGGCTACATCGTTTCAATCCTCTCAAAATACGTAATCACTCGCCAACACCTCATCAACGTCCTATCCGTCGTAAAGCATTAACCGCCATATTATCAAAAGTCGATGGAAAAACGCTAACTTTGCACACGGAACTCATTGATTTATCATAAGTTCTTTTTAACTAACAGCAATGGACACCATAAAAAATATTTGCATCTGCGGAGGGGGCAGTCTCGGCACTGTCATAGCCGGACTTGTAGCCTCTAAAGGCTACAATGTCAGCATTCTTACCGGACATCCGGAATCGTGGGATAAAAACATATCTGTCACGGACCCCGACGGAAAAATATTTAACGGTGTCATTAATCGAGCTTCAGCCCTACCCTCAGAATGCATTCCTGAAGCAAACGTCGTTCTGCTGTGCGTGCCGGGATTTCTTATCAAGGAAGAACTCTTGAAAATAGCACCCCACGTAAAGCATGGAACATTCGTAGGGTCAGTATTTTCCTCTACCGGATTCTTCTTCGAGGCTATGGACATTCTTGACAAATCAATCCCGCTATGGGGATTCCAAAGAGTTCCTTACATTGCGCGCGTTAAAGACTACGGCAAATCTGCAAATCTGCTTGGATATAAAAGTTCTTACAACATCGCAATAGAAAGAGCTTCAGAAGCCGACAAAGAACATTTTCGACAGTGGATAGAGACGACGTTTGAACGACCCACCCATATTTTGAACAACTATCTTGAGGCAAGTCTCACAAACAGCAATCCGCTGCTACATACTTCAAGGCTCTACACAATGTTCCACGACTGGAATCCCGGCACATGGTTTCCCAAAAACCAACGCTTTTATGCCGATTGGAACGATGCGGCTTCACATCTTCTAATAGACATGGACCGCGAACTGTTTGACATAATCGACCGGCTGCCGGTGTCAAAGTCATTTTTGCCACCCATCCTCGAATATTACGAAAGCTTCGACGCAGCTACCCTTTCGGCCAAACTACGCTCCATTGAAAGCTTTAAAAACATTATGGCTCCTATGATTGAGACTGATAGCGGTTGGCAACCCGACTTTTCAAGCCGCTACTTTACCGAAGACTTTGCCGTAGGATTGAAATACATACGCGACTTAGCCATTAAGCACGATGTTCCCACTCCAAACATTAATAATGTGTATGAATGGGGATGCCGCCTGATTGCATCACAGAGCCACTAAGAGCCTGTCGCGCAATTTATGTTAAGACTCTAAACTTCTGATTTCTCTCCGCAACTACCGTCGGGAAGAACCTCTTCGCCCTCGTAAGGCTCTATGTGTGTGGTAACAATCGATGTATCCTTATCAAACACCCCGGCTATTCGACGCTCGACCTCCGTTGCTATTTCATGCGCCTCAGTCACCGTAATATAGGGGTTAACCTTTAAGTGCGTCTCAACGATCACCGACGAACCGTTTCGACGTGTGCGAAGATGGTGATACGACACTACACCCGGAGTTGACCTGATAGCCTCTCTAATTTTGTCCTCTACATTTTCCGGCAACGCTATCTCCATCAGCTCTTTAATGGCGGGGATAGCCATTTTTACGGCAACCACCGCTATTATTACCGATACGACCATCGCGGCTACAGGATCCAACACTCGCCATCGGTCGCCTAAAAAGATTGCGCCGGCCACACCGATTAGCGTTGCTATCGACGAAAATGCGTCACTGCGATGATGCCACGCGTTAGCTATGACCGCACTTGAGTTAATCCGCTCTCCGGCCTTGCGAGTGTATCGATACAACCATTCCTTGACAACCAGCGAAAAAAGACATAATATCAAAGCGATAATACCCGGACGGGGAAGAATAGTTCCACCAATCGACTTAATTACATTGTTCAACCCCTCGGCAAATATGCCCACAGACACTATCAAAAGCACTGCGGAAAGCAACAAAGTGGCAAACGTCTCATACTTTCCATGGCCATATTGGTAGTGTTCGTCCGGTTTTTTACGGGCTATCTTCACCATCACTATGACTATTATATCGGAAAGAAAGTCTGAGAATGAATGCACACCGTCGGCAATAAGTGCGTTTGATCGGCCCACGATACCTCCTGCCACTTTGGTCGCCCCAAGAACCGCGTTCCACCAAAAGCCCACCATTGTCACATGACGAGCCACTTTGACCGCCTCCTCCGGACTTACTTTAGCATTGACAATGCCGGTACCGGAATCTTGTTCTATATGCTTGTTACTATCCGACATGACACTCTTTTGAGTAGATATAACAATTTTAACCGCCTAAAAAGTTGTTAATTTTTAGATAAATATCTGATTTAACCAAAAATTATCACCCAATTTTTCACATTTTACGCTTGTTTTCTTCACAAATCACCATATAATTCCCTAATAAACAGAGAATTAAGAGTAAAATGAAATAATCTTTCCTTTTTTAGGTTTATTATAAGATTAAACACTCATTTTTTCAATTATATGTCGTAACTTTGCATCAGCTTGATGAAAGTCACTAATCTTAGAAAACACAGGCACACATCTTCTTTAAATATGAGATAACTTAATGCCTAAGGATACTGAATAACGTACCCCGTTTTGTTGTCTCGAAACTTTAAGAATATGTCACTCTTCATTCTCACATCTGCCTTAGTCCTGTGCAATTCTAAGAGCAAAAGTTTGTTGACTGATTGGCAACATCTTTTTGTTGGATACAGAAATATATACTTGAATTTTGGTTATGAGGGAGTGTGCTTCTGTGAAGAAGTGCACTTTCATTTTTTATCGACCTGTTCAATTCTATTTTTCTGCACCGCCACTTTTATTGTTCGTTCGCTTCATCGGCAACCTTCACCCTAATCAACTCGAGCCTGGTGGCCGACTTCTTAACTATGGTGAACGTATTCCCGCCAAGTTCCATTGTTGAGCCTTGGGCGGGTATTTCACCCATATTGTTCAGTATATATCCCGCAAGAGTCTGATAGTCATCCGACTCTGGAATGTCTAAGTCAAAACTGTCGTTTATATAGCTGATTTCACACCGACCCGAGAACTCATACAGTCCGTGCTCAATCTCCCGTGCAGTCAGCTTGCTCTTATCATGTTCGTCTTGAATGTCGCCGAATATCTCCTCGACAAGATCCTCAAGCGAAACCAGTCCGGCAGTGCCGCCAAATTCGTCTACCACTACTGCCATTGAACGTTTTTCTGCCAATAGTCGACGCATCATCTTGTTGGCAAGCAACGTCTCAGGAGCGAAAACCACCGGCTTCAGGGCCGACTTCCAGTCGCGGTCGGGATGAAACATCTCACTGACATGGATATAACCCAACACATTGTCTATATCATCCTTATAGACCACTATCTTTGACCGTCCCGATGATGTGAACAGCCTCGACAGCTGGTCATAATTGGTCGTGTCAATGTTTACCGCTACAAGTTCGTTGCGGGGTGTCATACAGTCGCGGAGGTGTGTCGATGAAAAGTCAATGGCATTGTGGAATATCTTAACCTCGTTTTCCACCTTATCCTGATGAGCCGACTCATCTATAGTAGTCTGAATATACTGGTTGAGGTCGCCTATGGTGAGGACTCCTAAAGTATGGTTAACATTGCGTATTCCGCATAGCCACATAAGCGCCTTCGACAGCCATGAAGTGAACATCGAGATCGGCCAAAGCACCACCCAAAAGAAGAATATAGGCGTAGCGAAATAGCGCAGCGACGAGTTCGGATTGATTCTGAATATGGTCTTGGGGAAAAATTCACCCGTCAGAAGTATGATAGCTGTCGAAATGAGCGTCTGCATCAACAGCACGAACACTTCGCTCGGATATAAAGTGTATAACCAAGGCTCAAGTAATGCGGCCGCTCCCATTCCGTATATTACAAGCATTATATTGTTACCAACCAATATAGTTGATATAAACAATTCCTGATGAGCATAATAGAGATTTATTATCTTGCCGATCAACCCGCCGCGCTTAACATCAATCTCCACTTTTACTCTGTTTGACGATATATAGGCTATTTCGACTCCCGAAAAGAGAGCCGAAAACACAAGCGATATTATCGTTATTATGATCCAGGTGGTTAATGTCATTTTGTACTTTGTTAATAACCCAATTACTTGTTAGTAACCCCGGCAACTTGCGGGGCAGTTTGGCCTGATTTGGAAGGCGGAGCCTCTCGTGGCAACGTTTTAGCCGCCGCCACAGAATCATGCTGACTTTCAACGACCGATGCCGAATCTGAAACCTCGTCGGCACTCTCATGCTTCTGAAACTGAGATGCGGGGAATATTCCGGTCGGATTCATTATCTGGTACCGGGTCATTCGGTCGTTCGACACAAACCCCACACCTTCAATCGTGCGGTCAGACCGCTCAATATGAATAAACGAATCAGAATAAACCTTGTTTTGACGTTGATCCCAGAAAAGTTGCTGTGTTAGGAACTTCTCCCCCAACGTATTCAATATATTCACATTGCCGTCAAGACGCCAAAGCTGCTTATTTTTAAAGTATGTGGCTGAGTCACACAATATGGTTGCATCCGTTGAGAAGTTCTCGTCAAATTTCTCCATGAACAGACCCTCGGGAAATCTCCATAATGGCTCCGTAGCCTCGTCATAGACCATCCAAAGGTCGGTAGTGATTCTGTAGCGCGTTACCCCCGAATCGGAAATTAACGTTACTACATCTCGCGTGGTCATTGTCGGAGCCGTCTCCATGTCGGTATTTCGGTGCACCACCTCGGTCTTATCATTGGAACAGCCAACAACGATAAGTACCGCCAATGCACAAAGCAATGGCAGTACCCTCAAATCGTTTGCTATATGTCCCCTCGAGGCCATATCCTTCCCAGTTATTACTGTATCTTTCGCTGATAGAACCAACGTTCGTTGAAGTTAAGGCCTATCTTTATGCTTAAATAATTCTCTTTAATAAGAGGATTCGGATTGGCTTGGCGATGTCGCCATTCAAAGCCGAGATTAATTACGGTCTTCTGCCTTGGAGCAGGTAGTCCGAAACCGATCGATGCCCCGTATTCCCGCACGTTATTACCCATAACGTTCAGATAGCCATGCTCATAGAAAGCTCCGGCGCGGTAATTGATGGTCTTGACATACGACCCGCGGCTATTGGGTGTGTACTGCATACCGGCAGCTAATTTCCAACGGTCGTCAAACGACTGCGTCTGCAGAGCATCGTCTATATTGATGTACTTAGCCTTTGACCAAGGCTGATATGTAAGATCGACCTCTACCATCCAGCGGTCGCGCCACTGATAGTTCAACCCTACGCCCCATGAAGCCGGCAATGTATACTTGTTTTTAAGAGACGTGTGTCCTATAGTATCCGCCTTCGTGTCGGAAGTCACGTCGTAATATACGCCCCAAGCATGACCCAAGAGCGACTTACCGGGCGAAAACGTTACACCTGCTGTAAGCCGGCTGTCCTTATTGATATTGTAGCCATACTGAGCGCCGAACTGCAGATGATAATCCCTGACCTGAACTACTGTTTCAAATAGAGTTGTCGAACCTGTCGAGGTGTAAAGATACGTGTCATTGTAAGTGGTACCGAACAGATAGCCTATGTTGACTCCAACTGAGAGACCCTTCATAACACGTCCGGCCACTCCCGCATAGAGCTGATTCAATCCTCCCGAACCCTGACGAGTCTCTGTACCGTTATCGATGGTTGACCCGAACGCATACCCCACATTGGAATAAGGTATAAGGCCTACACTCGCACCGATATACTTGTTAATCGGAAACTGCATTGTCACGTAGTCAAATCCTCCGCCGAAGTTTGAGCCGAAGTGGCTGGCCCCGTCGGTATCCGTTTCGCGGCTCCATAACTTGGTCATGTCCATCCCCATGTCAAACAAGAATGTGATAGAGTCAATTGAGGCATAGCTCGCAGGGTTCATTACATTAACCTGACGGCCCGACTGCATGGCATATCCTACGCCGCCCATAGCGCTTTGAGCCGACGTCGCATTATCATTGAGTATGCCGTAGCCATATTTTGAATATGGGGTCATGGCTTCCTGGGCACTTACGATTCCGGTTGCCAAGAGAACCGCCACGGCTGCTAAGATGTTTTTAACGATGTTCATTATATAATAGTATACTGTTTAATCCTGTTAGTACAAGGGTTTCGTCAACCGTCACCCGAAAGTCAAGCAATGGTGCTATTCGGGTGCTATCGCCCCCCGTCAGAACCACCGCCGTCCGCAGAGGCAGCATTTCGCGGTAATAACTTATTTCGCCGACCACGCCACGAACCACACCTGAGCGTATGGCATTTTCGGTGTCCGTGCCCCAGTCGGCAACTTCGCCGTGCGACTCGACATCTACCAGAGGCAGACGCTTTGTCATCTGATGAAGAGCCTCCGCTCGCATCCATAGGCCCGGAGCTATATTGCCGCCGGCAAAAGTCCCGTCCTTTAAAAGAATGTCGTACGTGACAGCCGTTCCGGCATCAACCACCAATACATTCTTATTGGGGAACAGTTTTCTGGCCCCGGCAACTGCCGCTATACGGTCGCGCCCAAGCGTCGACGGAGTGGTGTACGCCATTTTTATCGGCAATGGTAATAATGAAGTCAACTCATACACTCTGTCTACCATCGTACGCAACAAGACTATTACGTCCTCGCCGTGGGTGGCTACAGAACAGTAGATCGCCGCGTCGACCGGAAAACTATGCGCGACACGACGCAGGACATCCTCGGTCAACGTTGCGTATCGCCAATGGTCAACCAATTCGTCGCCCCTAAATATGGCCACTTTTGCGGTTGAATTGCCTTGGTCTATGACTAAATTATATCCCATTGCGGAGACAAAATTAGTAAAATAGCGTGAATTAACTACTTAAATGCCTGCTAAAATCGACACAGACTTGATTATCAATAGCAAAAACATGATGTTTTAACCTATTTTGTCTATTACCATGGTCGTTTTTTAGCCGATTCGCGGGGTATCATTATTGATGTATAGATCAGTATGGCACCTCCCGCTATCGTAAACGCAAGCCAGTCACTTCCTCCGGCTCCCGGATAGAACATGAAGAAAGCCGCAACACAAAAGAATACCGATGACCACATCTCTATGCGAGTCAGCCGTCGAAGCCTTAACACCGGACCCGTATACTGTGTGCCGAAACGGCCCAAAAGGCTTATCAACGCCCCCGCCGCATAAATCCATCGGTAGGTCGACTGCGGGATTCCAAACATTGGAAGCACAATTCCTGCCACCACAAGCAAAAGCCCGACATTGACTATCACCGACCATGTTCGAGTCGACCGACCCGACTTATTCTCCGTATTAGTTGTTGCCATCCTGTTCATTCAATTATAAACACATCCTCATTCGGACGCTGCATGTGGTAGTTCTCCCTGACTATCCGCTCCATAGTCTCCGGATCGGTCTCCAAAGCATGGTTTAGGCGATTATAGTGTTCGAGAGTGTCTCGGTTCGACTTTATCTCTTTTTTCAATTCAGTTATCCGGTCATTATACTCCATCGACTTTATGACCGAATTTTCATTAAAAAACAGCACTATGCACACAAACGCCACTACGATGATAAACGTCACCGAGATATAGCGCCGGGTCCATGCATAGATTGATTTCAGTTGATGTTTCATAACAGCCACAAAGTTAAACAAATCTCCACACTATACCAACGACATTAACAATCTATCACGTTTTATCCTCCTCCGACAGGCTCTAAGAGAGAGCCGGGCAAGTCGCTCTCCTCTATTCGACTTGTCCGGCTCTGACTTCAGCAAACTACTGAAGTACTATTGCAGCTTAGTATTATTGCTTAACGAACACCGTCTTGGTGTTATAGAAATAGTACCATCCGCTGTACCATGCGTTCCAATTCTCTACCGTGATGTTCAGATTGTCGTCAATCGTACCATAGACGGGCGAGCTGTCGCTTTCCGAACCGGCAAATATGTACCATCCATACTCCTGAGGCTGGAATGTAACTGTCTTAGCCTGCATGTCTACCTTTCCGGTCATCGGGTAACCGAACCAGTAGAATCCGTCGAACACAAGACTTTCCGGATCGTCGCTTGACTTGTATATGCTTACATCTGTATACTCATACTCATAGTCGTACCAGTTAGTATAGTCTGACACATACTCCATACCCGTAGTAGTCACCGTATACGATCCCACAAGGTCGTCTATAGTAGCCTCCTTACCGGGTTCTCCCCAAATAAACCGGTCTTCGCCCCAATCTCCGCCGTTGGCGGCAGTCTCAACGACAAGCTCACCGCCGAGTCGGTTGCCCGTGATATAGGAGAAGTAGTTCCATGTCCAAACGTATAGTCCATAATAGTCATTGTCCAGACCGGTGTTAACCCAGTATCCGGCATCATAAAGACCATAATATGAGATTAGGTCTATCGAACCGTCGGATTCTGCCTTAAACTCAAGGTCATAGCCTTCGACTCCGTACCAAGGCTGAAGCACATACGTGTTGTCGTCGTATGCTGTGAGTGTTTCTGTGTACTCCATTCCGTTTACGTGGCTGTAATAAGTACCGGTCACGCTCCATACCTGTTGACGCATGGGTTGCCATACGAATGTATCGACTCCGATCTCATAATTACATGTGTAGATAGTGACCTGGCCGCTACGTGAGTTTCCCGTAAAGGTCGAAGCCGGCTGATCGGCAAGATAGACTATCGGCATCGTCTCGTTTCCGGTCGGTATCTCATACTCGCCCTTATCGTTCTTTTGGAAGTCGCCAAGCGGAGTTATCACGCCGCTGCTGTTGACCGAGAACGGAAAGTCGAAGCCGTCAGCCTGATACCATGCCAACAGAGCGTAGCTGCTGTCGTCGTATGCTATCATTGTCACCGGATACGTCGTCCCGAGGTGTGCATTGGTGTATGTACCGTCGACACGCCATAATTCGGTGTGCGTCATGGTAAATGTCACCGTTGCTGTTTCTGAAACAGTGTACACCTCGCTGCTGCTCTCTGCATACACGCTAACAGTGTATTCCTTGCCGGCCACCAAATTCTCTATCTCAAAATATGTGTCTGTAATGGTTTCAGTCACATCTTCTTCCCCGCCGGCGTTATAGCTGTAAGTGTAAGAATCAGCATTGGCAACGGCATCCCATGAAATGGTAGCAACGCCACCTGCCGTTTCGACGGTCAACACCGGCGTGGAGAGTTGGACTGTAGCGGCTGTCGTACCGGTCAAAGTGGCGATTTTTGATGTGCTGTTGTCGCCATAGACCTGAGAATAAGCCCATACCGAAAGGGTATAAGTGGTGGCTGGCTGAAGGCCCGTAAATGTCACGCTGGTCAACGTCGTGACATCTGTGGATATCACTGCCCCGCTCGGATCGGTTAATTCATAGCCGTATTGAGTGGCCGACTCCACCTTATCCCATGAGAAGGTGAGCGAGCTGACCGACTCGGCAACATTTTGGATGGTCGGGTCTTTAAGCGCCGACTTTACCGCATCGTCATCGCTACACGATGAGGCGCCGAAGATGAGCGCAAATGAGGCCAATGCGACCGTCAATTTATTATAACTTTTCATATAGCTGTCTAATCAGAGGTTTTATCTAAATATTTATACTCGCCGAACATCTCAAACAAAGGCTTGTCATAGTAGAAGTTCGCATAATTCCACCCTCCGTCGCCGTTCGAGTAATCAATCCAAGCACAGAAAGAACCTTCCAAGTACGTTGGGCAAATATATGTATACTTATAATTGCTGTCCGCGTCGTAGCCATAGAAACATGCGTATGCTATCTCTGGCTGAGTGCCGTCAGGCGACCACATAGGCCAATATTCATTTTCTTTATCATAGAAATACCAGCAATCATACATATCGCCTGAGAAAAGGTCGTCGTATGCTATATAGTTGCTCTTCGGGTAAAGTCGGGCGTAGGCAGTCTTAGAATAGTCAATATCTTCGACCTCGACAATCAACGGAAGGTGCGAACCGAAGAAATCTTCTATTTTAAGTCGACGCGTACCTTTCATGCCGTAAATGTCGCATGTAATGGGGCCGTAGACATCCGTAAATTCAAACCGTGCATTCGGGGCCCACAAATCCCACTCGGCCACTATTGCCTCAAAGCTGACGCTGCCGGTCCCGGCGGCATACGTATTGATGTAACTGTCAGCAATTGATACTGTCGCATCAACCATTTCTCGCAATGGGAGGTTCTCACAGTTCACTGTATATGTGGTCTCGCTCTGTCCGTCGGCAAATTCAATGGTAGATGCCCCCGTGAGGCCTTCGACATCAGATTCCAACGTTACCGGAACTGAGAGCGAACCATTAGTCTTCATTCGCTTGACCTTCAGGTCAAAGGTCTTGACTTCATCCTCCGAAGTGAATGTGTAGGAATAACTGCTCTGCACAGGGAAATATACTCCGGGACAGTCGGCTGCGACCGCCTCACCGGGAGTATAGTCGTCATCATCGGAGCACGACACAAGCGGCATGGCGAATACCATTCCCGCAAATATCATTTTATATATTGACTTCATTGTCATAATCTTTATATTTAATTATCTTAATGGGTGCAGTTTTATTCCTCCCACAAAGTCAGTGAGTTTGACGGGTCGGGATTGAGCACCATAGCTTTATTGTAGTTTCCTTCGCTGTCCGGGATATAGAGGATAGTCCAGGGAGCCACTGCATTGGGATAGGAATTGAAGCAGAATTCCGAATAGTGGTTTGTGCCGGGATAGCCTCTGATAATGGCTTTTTCAAGGCGGCGATAGTCCCAAAGAACAAGACCCTCACCCCAAAACTCGATGCGTTTCTGCTTAAACACCTCGTCGATAAATGCATCCAGCGACGATGAGGGTGCGCTATATTGTCCGTCGGAACAACGGTTGTTGTTGACGAATTCTGTCAAAAGCTGGGCGCCGGACGCAACACCCGACGTACGGGCTACTGCCTCGGCCTCGATATAATACATCTCCTCTATACGCATCATCGGGAAGCTGACGGCATTTCCTGATGTCGAATTGTTGCAGTCGCCTCCGGCCGGATGGAACTTTATTCCCACGTATGCCCCGAGCTTAGCCCAAGTGTCAAAGCCCAGCGAGGTTCCGCGCGCGTACTTTGTATTGAAGGCTGCTTCATCGCCAACGTCGTCGGGGTCGATCCACGTAGTCTTACGCCAGTCGTTTGACGGTATAGTGCTATAGAGATCAGCGTCAACCATACGGGAAGCTCCGTACTGCGGATCGGCAACACCCCATGAGGCCTCAGGAGTCATGTACGAGGGGAACGATTGCCATACAAAAGAGGTTACGATCGGATCGCTCGCCGATAAAGTGATACACCACATCCACGACTGGTTAGGACTGTTGAACCCTGTCTGCGGATTAAACCACTCCGATTCGCTGAGGGGCTGGAACCCTTCGCTGATGGCAAGGCGCGCATAGCGGGCTGACTCTGCGAGATATTCTTTAGCCGTGGTCAGACCGAACTTATCATACTTTGAAAGGCTCTCATCCGATTCGCTCGCATTCTGCTGGGCAAGTTCGTCGGGATAAAGCGTGTAGCGCGTACCCAAGTCAAGATAAAATCTGGCCTTCAAGCCGTATGCCACACCCAGACATGCGTCTACCTTTGAATTTGCAGAGTGGACATTGGCAAGGCACTTCTCCGCAAGATTCAAGTCAGTGAGTATGAAACGATACATTTCGTAATATGGCGCACGTGGATTGTCGCGGCCTTCACTGTCAGTCGTATTTTCTGTGACAATAGGCACAGTCAGGCCTTTAACAGCCTCCGCACGCTGGTCGTACGAAGCGACATCGGTATGACGAACTTCATAATAGCGCGTCATGTCCATATATGCCATTGCACGATAGGCAAGGGCATTTCCGACAAAACGCTTATCGTCGTCATTTTCCGGATCAGATACTCCGAGCACCAAATTGGTCTTCTGAATCAAGCTGTAGTAGCGGGTCCAGAAGAAACTTTCAAGAGCATAGTTGCCGAGATACGACTGATAGCCGAATACGGTATAATAGTCGAATGAGACCTTATATGCCGGCAGATCGGCAGTCATGGCATCGCGCCATATCGCGAATCCCATGAAACCGATGTCATACGTATATCCTCCGCTACTGCTCATTTCGGCATTGTTCATATATGCCGAAACCGCATTTGAAAGGCCCGACTTGTCGGCATTCTCAATCTGCTCGCCGAGAGCGCCGTCGGTTGGCGTGAACTCATCAAGACAGCCGGTCAGACCTGAAACCGCCGCTATGGCAAACAACGAGTATATTATCTGTTTTTTCATCTTTCAAAACTTTTGATATGTTAAAATTCCACAGTCAAGCCTCCGGAGATAGTTCGCATCGGATAAGCATAACCGGATGTTAGGCCGTAAGCGGCAAACATACGCGGGTCAAAACCTTTACGTTTTGTCCAATATGCCAAGTTTTCGGCAGTAAAGTAGACTCTTACCTTTGACATATACATCTGCTTGGCAAGATTGGCCGGCAATGTATAGCCCACTGTCAAGTTGCGGAATGTCAGATAACTTGCGTCAGTCAGCCAACGGTCAGAATCCGATCCGGTATACGTGTCGTTATACTGGAAGCGAGGTATGTCAGTATTGGTGTTATCTGCCGTCCACGAGTTAAACACGTCTTTATGCAGTTGGTAGCCGACAAGCGAGCCGGAAGGAGGTGTCATAAGACCCTGATAAGCTGAGTCATACTTCTTTCCGCCTATTGAATAGTTGAACTGCGCGTTCAAGTCAAAGTCATAGATTTTAATCGAAGTATTGAATCCTCCGAACACCTTCGGCAGAGCGGATCCGCAAAGATGATAATCGGCCTCAGCAAAGTCGGTTGTCGTATACTGCTCCTCTTTTCCATCGACTGTACGTGTGGCATAATACAGAGCCTCGCCGTTATCGCTGACACCGGCGTAACGCTTAAGATACCAGGTGTAGACCGGCAGACCTTCGCCATAGTAGTAGTAACCGCTACTGTAACCCGCTTTTCCGTCGATAACATACCGCTTGTTTTCGCTCGGCAGATAAGTGACGCGGTTTTTCTCCCATGACATATTCATGCCAACTGTCCATGTGAAATTCTTCATAGCAATGATGTCACCTGTTAGTTCAAGCTCGACACCCGTATTGCGCATATCGCCGATATTGTCATAATAGCCGGTATATCCCAAAGATCGTGGCGCATTGAACCACATCAACATGTCGCGGGTATTGCGCACATAGAATTCTACTCCTCCGCGCAGACGATTGTTGAGCAACTCAAATTCAAGTCCGGCGTTGAAGCTGCCGACAGTCTCCCAAGTAATGTCAGGATTACCCTTCGACGAGAACACGTAAGCTACCTGTCCGTCGGAATTGCTGATTTCATAGAAGTCGGCATAGCGGAACGATCCGATCGCATCGTTACCCTGCTCACCGTAAGATGCCTTGAGTTTTAGCATGTTGATCCACCACTTTTTCGGGAACCAATCCTCTTTGGTCATTATCCATGCACCTCCGATTGACCAGAAGTTACCCCAACGGTGTTTGGGATGGAAATTCGATGAACCGTCGCGGCGGAAAGAGAACGAGCCAAAATACTTATTGTCGTAGTCATATTGTGCCCGAAGGAAATATCCCTCTACATTATAATATGACACCGAGCTACCCATGGTGTTGTCCATGATCGCCCCGTCAAGCTCAATGTTTGCGTCAAACATGGCAACATTGCTCTTTGAGCCGTAAAGCGAAGTCTGCGAATTGCGCGAATACTCATGGCCGATTAGCACGTCAACGGTATGCTTACCAAACACATTATTATAGTCGAGCAACTGCTGGTAGTTGGTGTCAGTCGTACGATAGTGGTAGACGTAGACCGTACCGTTAATTGACTCTGCCGAGTTGTAGCCATAGTAAGGATTGTATGCGCTGTTGATGCGGTTTTCGGTGATATATACGCTTCCGTTAACCGTCAAGCGGAAATTCTTTAGGAAATCGAAATTGGCAAAGCCCTGTATATTAAATGCATTGCTTATGTTGCGGCTCACGTCAAGTTTATCCTCTTGGATGTAGTTACCGTTTGTGTCATACGGACGGTAAAGGCCGGCATTGTTGCCCGAACCGTAGTCATAAACTTTCCCATGTGCATCGTAAAGGATATTGCCCTCGCCGTCGCGAACATACAGCGGATATACGGGAGAAATATCGGAAAGGCAGTTGAACACGCCATACTGCTGATTAGTGGTGGTATGGGTATAACCGGCGTTAGCTCCTATTCGCAAATTGGAATATGCCTGATACTCCGTCTTCAGACGAGCCGTATAACGTTCGATGTCAGAGCCGTAGCTGATACCTTCATTATCAAGATAACCGAAGCTTCCATAGAATGTGTACTTGTCGTTGCCTCCGCTCATGTTGATATTATATTCCTGACGGAACCCGTTGCGCAGACCGGCCTTCAACCAGTCATCCGGATAAAGTGTATAGATTTGACCTTCGTAGGCCACACGGTTGCCGAGCGTAGCGTTCGGATTCAGACGCCCGTTGGTTCCTATCAGAAATTCATTTTCCGGAACAGTGTAAAGCATATAGCCCAGACCGCCCGAATTCATGACACCGCCGAGTATGTTATTGGCGCTGGCATGAGCTTGATTGAACGGCTGACCCTGATAATTCATATAGTAATTGCGCATTGCCATGTAATGGGCCTCATAATATTGACCGGGAGAGGAGATTACGTCATATTGTACTCTTCCGTCTGAATTGGCGCCCCACTTGGCTCCGAACGTCACCTTCGTGTTTGTGCGCCCTGCGCTCTTTGTGGTGATTAGGATTACGCCATTGGCACCGCGTGCTCCGTAAAGTGCATTTGAAGCCGCATCCTTCAGCACGGTCATGCTGGCTATATCAGCAGGATTGATGTCATTAAAGTAGCCGTTATAAGGAAGTCCGTCAAGCACAATCAACGGGTCGGTGCCTGCATTGAGCGAACCGATACCGCGGATAGTGATTGTCGGATCAGAAGTAAACGAGTTGGTTTCTGTCATCTGAAGTCCCGTCACATTTCCCTTTAGGGCTTCCAACGGGTTGTTGACCTGCTGTCGCTCTATATCGGCTGAGCTTACTATGCTCGCCGAGCCGGTGAACGACTCTCTCTTCTGTTTTCCAAAAGCTACTACCATAACCTCGTCCATCATCTCAGTCTTTACCGACAAGTAGATCTTGAGGTCCGGTTTCACATCGACATACTTCGTCTCATAGCCGATGTACGACACTTCGAGTTGACGATCCGAGGAGCCTACCCTTAAGGTAAACTTTCCGTCTGCGTCTGTCGCGCACGCAATACTTGTTCCGGGAACTTTGACGGTTGCGCCAATCAGCGGACTATCATCCTCTGCCGCAAGCACTTGTCCGGACACACGTATATCCTGCGCCGTGGCACTTCCTGCTATTGTCAGCAGCAAAAATGCCATTAGTTGCAATAATTTTCTCATAGGTGCAAGAGATAATTGTAAATTATTATTGTGAAACACTTTTTCCACCATGCCCACAAATTAATAAAATAATTTTTAAATTATCTTATTTTTCCATAAATTCCGTGAGTTAAATTCATTTTTAACATCAGTTATTGACATTTGAGAAACAGCTTAGCCCCCCGTAAAAGCATTACTTTCCAAATTAATCACCTCTTTAAATCGATAAAACACCACATTTCCCCAATTTTCCGCCATAAAGAAATAATTAAATCTGCAAAGACTTGACACTATGACACACATTATCAAATCCTTGCAGATTTAACGTAACAACTCCTCTATTTCCTGCTATTTTACCGGAATCTTCTCAATGCGGCGTTGATGACGGCCACCCTCAAATTCGGTGTCGAGAAATGCATCAACTATTTCAAGCGCAAGTTCAGGAGCAATGAATCGAGCCGGTAGTACAAGTACATTGGCATTATTGTGTTGACGAGCCAGTCGGGCAAGTTCGACATTCCAACACAAAGCCGAGCGGATACCCTGGTGCTTGTTTAAAGTCATGTTTATGCCGTTGCCGCTACCACAAATGCCTATTCCGGGAAAATCGCGTCCTGACTCCACTGCCTCGGCACAGGGGTGTGCGTAGTCGGCATAGTCACAGCTCTCCGGCGAGTAGGTTCCGAAATCTTCATATTCCACACCTTTGGCTATAAGATAACCTTCCACAATGTTTTTCAGCTCATAGCCCGCGTGATCCGAGCAAATGGCCAGTTTTTTGCCTGATTCAAGTATTGACATAATGTTTCTAAGGTATTTGGTTGGGTATTAAAATTTCTGCATATCAACAAGGCGTTTATAGTAGCCGTCTTTGCCAAGAAGTTCATCGTGAGTGCCGGCCTCCACTATTCGGCCTTCATGCATGACGCATATCATGTCGGCATTCTTGATAGTCGACAGGCGGTGGGCTATGACGAGCGTGGTACGGTTCTGCATCAAGCGTTCCAGTGCTTCCTGAACCAACTTTTCGCTCTCACTGTCGAGTGCCGACGTAGCCTCGTCAAGAATCAGTATGGGAGGATTCTTAAGGATGGCCCTCGCTATCGACAAGCGTTGGCGCTGACCTCCCGACAGCCGACATCCACGGTCACCGATACACGTCTGGTAGCCATCTTCGGTCGACATTATGAAGTCATGGGCATTGGCGATACGCGCCGCCTCCTCAACCTGCTCCAATGTAGCCGACTTTACGCCGAACGTGATATTATTATATATAGTGTCGTTAAACAGGATGGCCTCTTGGTTGACATTGCCCATCAACGACCTTAAGTCATGCACTTTCATGTCGCGGATGTCCACACCGTCAATCTCTATCGCGCCCGACTGCACGTCGTAGAAGCGGGGGAGCATATCGGCAAGGGTCGACTTGCCGGAACCGCTCTGCCCGACGATGGCAACGGTCGAGCCGGCCGGAATATGGAGCGATACGTCGTCAAGCACCGCCGCGGTGTTATATGCAAAAGTCACGTCCTTATAGCTGATGTCGCCTTTGAAATCCTTAATCGTCACAGGAGTTTCGGGGTCTTTTATCGGGTTGACCGCATCAAGTATTTTATCTACACGAATCATCGAGGCAAGGCCTTTCTGTATGGAATAAACCGACTTCGACAGATCCTTGGCCGGATTGATGATGTTATAGAAGATTATCATGTAATAGATGAACGACGATGCCGTGATATTGGATGTCCCGTAGATAATCAGCGTGCCTCCGAACCAAAGCACGATGGCAATCGTCAGCGTTCCAAGAAATTCGCTCATCGGGTGCGCGAGCGACTGGCGGCGCGCTATGCTGTTGCTCATCCGGTAAAACACCTGATTTTCGCGATGGAAGCGGTCTTCGACTTTTTCCTCGGCATTAAATGCTTTGATTATACGCAATCCGCCAAGAGTCTCCTCAATGTTTGACATTAACAGTCCCCACTGGTTCTGCGCTTCAAGCGACTTGCGCTTCAACCGCTTTCCCACGCGCCCCATGACAAATCCCGCCACCGGTAGAAGTATAAGCACAAACAGCGTGAGTTGCCACGACATGTAGAGCATCATCCCCAAGCATCCGAGTATCATTATCGGATTCTTGAAAAACATGTCCAAAGTCGACATGATAGAATTTTCTATCTCTGCAACGTCGCCCGTCATTCGCGCCATAACATCCCCTTTTCGCGCCTCCGTAAAATAAGATATCGGAAGCTGGACGATTTTGTCGTAAAGATAATTGCGTATGTCGCGCACCACTCCCGAACGCATCGGTATGATAAAGTACGAAGCGAGATAGGCGGTTCCCGTCTTAAGCGCGGTCATAACCACGAGCATTGCCGCAAGAGCCGCAAGAGCCGTCGACTGGCCCCACTGATTGATGAGATACTGCGTATAATAGTAGAAATTGTTGACGGCTACTGTCTTGAGGTCGTCAGAGCCCCACTCCATAAAGTCGTATGTCCCCTCATTGATTCCGAAGAGCATCTGAAGTATAGGCACGATAAGAGCAAATGAGAACAACGTCAGGAACGTCGTCAAGATATTAAACAGAATATTTAATATCAAGTATTTTTTATATGGCGGCACAAAACGCCTCAGTATACTCATCAGATCTTTCATAGTTGCAAAGTTATGATTTTTAGAGCAAATGTAACGCTTTTGTCAGTGGGATTTTGTAATTTTGTTGGACAAGATACTCTTCCTGAAAGTAACCATGCCACATTTTAAACGATATACGGCTCTAAAGATGTCTCGCGTAGCGGTGTCGCTGATTGTCACCGCTATATTAACTCTGATTTGGGTCGAATTCGGCGACTTTATCCTCTGCACTTTAGGATGGGTCGAGCGGTGGCTGATCATTCCCATAGGAGTGTCTATTTCGCTAATTACAATAGCTTTCTGGGTTGCATTCACGTCGCTGTTCGGCAGAATATATTGCTCGTCAATATGTCCGCTCGGGACTTTCCAGGATCTGGCCGCCCGGTTAGGACGGGCCTCACGCAAAGGCACGGCTAAGGACTACCGTTATTCCCCACCACTTAACCGACTGCGCTATGCTGTTCTTGCCATAGTGACGGGATGCTGGATTATATCGTTTCTGTTTATTCCGGTGCTTGTCGAGCCCGACCACATCTATAGCAGTTTTATCATCGAACTGTTCAAGCCGATATGGGGGCACGTCAACAATATCATAGCCCGAATAGGCGTTGCAACCGGTTGGTGGAGCATCACATACGTGGCCGGAATTACCATCTCCGTGTTTGCGCTCGCACTCTCTATAGTGTCGATTCTGACGGTCGGAACGCTGGCTTGGTTCTTCGGGCGCATCTACTGCAACACCGTGTGCCCCGTCGGAACTGCCTTGGGAGTTATCTCCAAGCAAGCGCTGTGGCATATCGACATAGACACCGACCTCTGCATCAACTGCGGCAAATGCGAATGGGCGTGTAAAGCTTCATGCATCGATCTCAAAGACCACGTAGTCGACGGCTCGAGGTGCATAAACTGCTTCAACTGCCTTACTGTGTGCCCGAACGATGCCATTTTTTACCGACCCACCAAGAAGCAACTTTCTCTGCCGATGATGCAGCGCATTGACGCGCCAAAAGTGGGAGCCACGACAATGTCGGCCGACTCAGGATGCCACGCTTCCGACATTCAGAGCCGGGACAGTTCCGATCAAACCAATTTAGCAAATTCAACCAATCAATCAGATGAAACAATATCTTGACCTTATCAATAGAGTGCTGACGGAGGGGGTCGACAAAGGCGACCGCACCGGAACCGGCACCCGTAGCGTGTTCGGCCACCAAATGCGGTTCAACCTCGAAGACGGATTTCCGCTTCTGACCACAAAAAAGCTTCACCTGAAATCCATCATCTACGAGCTACTGTGGTTTCTGCAAGGCGACACTAACGTTCACTACCTCCAACAGAACGGAGTCAGAATATGGAACGAATGGGCCGATGCCGACGGACAGCTTGGCCCCATCTATGGGAAACAATGGCGTTCGTGGCCTGATTATAACGGCGGCTCAATCGACCAGATTACCGAAGCCGTAAACACCATCAAGAATAATCCCGACTCCCGACGCATCATTGTAAATGCCTGGAATGTGGCTCAGATTGACGAGATGGCACTACCGCCCTGCCACTGCTTCTTCCAGTTTTACGTGGCTGACGGACGCTTAAGTCTGCAACTTTACCAGCGCTCGGCCGACATATTTCTCGGTGTTCCGTTTAACATCGCATCATACGCCTTGCTTCTGCAGATGATGGCACAGGTCACAGGTCTGCGCGCCGGCGATTTCGTCCACACACTCGGCGATGCCCATATCTACAACAACCACTTTGAACAGGCACGGCTCCAACTCGGCCGCGACCCTCGCCCACTGCCCCGAATGGTCATAAATCCTGAAGTAAAAGACATTTTCAGCTTCAAGTATGACGACTTCACGCTTGAAGGCTACGACCCTCATCCTCACATTAAAGCGACAGTAGCAGTATGACACCGGCAGGCAAACTACCTAAAATCACCATCATCGCCGCCATTACCCGCGACGGCGGTCTTGGACGCGAGGGGAAGCTTTTGTATCACATCAGCGACGACCTTAAGCACTTCAAACGCGTCACTATGGGCAAGCCCATCATTATGGGCCGAAAGACGTTTGAATCATTTCCTAACGGCGCACTCCCCGGCCGGCGCAACATCGTCATAACCACACGGCCCGACTATTCGGCACCGGACATTCTGACCGCCTACTCCGTAGATGAAGCCCTCAGACTCGCTTCCGACTGCGAGGAAGCCATGGTCATTGGCGGTGGCGAAGTCTACCGTCAAATGTTACCGTCGGCCGACTGCCTTGAACTGACAGTAATAGATGCCGACGCGCCTGACGACACAGACACATTCATGCCAACAATCGACCCCGAACAGTGGATCACAGAACATGCAACAGATCCTGCCACAGACCCCCGCACCGGAGTCAGCTACCGCTTCATAACCCTCCGTCGCCGATAGCAAGTGCTCCCCTCCCTGCGAAGCTTGTAACACCTCAAGTTGTAGGAACGCACGGTTCGTGCGTCCAAGCTAACATGTTGATTATTATTAATGTGTATCCATTCGTGGCACCTTACGTCCTTACATTACGAAAGCGGGAGATTGGCGCGCAACGCCAATCTCCCGCTTAAATTAGTTCAATATGATTCAGTCTCTTCTATTAAGAGAGACGCCATTTACTTTTTGGCGCCACGACGACGGTCGATAAGATAAGCCACCGGCGACGCGATGTAAATTGTGGCAAGTGTACCGGTAATCACACCGAACAACATTGCAAACACGAAGCTGCGGATTGATTCACCACCAAGGATGAAGATACAGAGAAGTACGAGGAGCGTAGATCCCGAAGTAATCACCGTACGGCTAAGTGTGCTGTTGATTGACTGATTAACGAGCGTGTAGAAGTTCTGCTTCGGATAGAGCTGGATATTCTCGCGCACACGGTCAAATACCACCACTGTGTCGTTGATCTGATAACCAATCACCGTAAGTATCGCGGCTATGAACGACTGGTCAATCTCCATTGAGAACGGAAGAATACCCCAGAACAGCGTGTAGAAACCAATGATGGTGAACGCCGTAAACGCTACCGCAGCAAGCGCACCTACTGAGAATGCTACGTTGTGGAAACGTATCAAGATGTAGAGGAACATGGCGATAAGCGAGAAGATTACGGCCACGTAAGCATCCTGCTTCATGTCGGCGGCGATAGTCGGACCTACCTTCTGCGAGCTCTGGATACCGACATTCTCGTTTGTGGTCGAGAAGTCCTCAAGGCTCATTCCTCCAAGGTCATCCTTAAGGCCATTGTAGAGTAAATTGGTAATCTCAGCGTCAACGCCGTCAGTCTCCTCGTCAATCTTATAGTTGGTGGAGATACGTACCTTAGTGTCGTTGTCAATAGTGATGACCGACAGTGAAGCGTCGGGGAACATCGGAGCAAGCTTGCTCTCAATCTCCTGAGTCTTCACAGGATGGTCAAACTGCACGATATAGTTGCGGCCTCCCGAGAAGTCTATACCCTGGTTAAGTCCACGTGCAAAGAGCGAAATCACAACTATTACCACCAATACGGCACATACAGTAAAGGATATCTTACGCTGATCGAGGAAGTTGAACTTCGTGTTGTAGAACATGCCCTTCGACAACGAAGTCGAGAATGTAAGCTTCTGGAACGGTGCTGTCTTGCCGAATCCGATGAACACCAGACGGGTCAGGAACACTGCAGTGAAGAATGAGCAGACGATACCGATGATCAACGTAGTGGCAAATCCCTTGATGGGGCCGGTTCCGTAGAGCAGAAGGATTACGGCCGTGATGACCGAAGTAAGGTTTGAGTCGAAGATTGCGGAGAACGCGTTGCTGTAACCGTCGGCGATAGCCTGCTGAATCTTCTTGCCTGCACGGAGTTCCTCCTTGGCGCGCTCGAAGATGAGCACATTAGCGTCGACCGCCATACCTAACGCAAGCACGATACCGGCGATACCAGAAAGCGTAAGCACTGCCTGGAACGATGCCAGGATACCCATCGTGAAGAAGAGGTTGCAGATAAGACCCATGTTGGCAACAAGACCGGGGATAACCCCATAGAACGCCATCATAAAGATCATCAACAGAACCAGAGCGATTACGAACGAAAGGAAACCGTCCTGGATGGCTTGCTTACCGAGCGACGGACCGATGACGGTGTCGCTGATAATCTCTACCTTAGCGGCCATTTTACCTGACTTAAGCACGTTGGCCAAGTCCTTTGCATCGTCAACTGTAAAGTTTCCGGTAATTTCCGAACGTCCGCCCTCTATAACCGAGTTGATGCGAGGTGCCGAGTAGACTGCATCGTCAAGCACAATGGCCACCGGCTTGCCGATATTATTCTGGGTCACGCGGGCCCAAGCCTTTGCGCCCTCGCTGTTCATCTCCATTGTAACGTAGTTACCCTTCATTGTCTCGAAGTCGCTTCCGGCGGCTACCACAACATCACCGGCCAAAGCAGGCTTGCCGTTGTTGGTCTTCAGTGCCACAAGCTGATAGATGTCAGCCTTGCGGGTTGTGTTAGTGACAGTGTCGGTGTACTGTACTTCCTGAGGCTTAACCTCCCAAAGGAGCTTAAGATTTGAAGGAAGAATGCGTGCGGCCATCGGAGAGCTGATGATCGAGTCGATTTTTTCGCGGTGAGCCTGAGTGGCCATACCGACGTATGGAGTGCCGTTATAGCCTGAACCGTCGAAATAACCGAACAAAGTGTTGAACGAACCAACTGTGTCGGCGCGGAGGGCATTTTCAAGCGCCATCAACTGCGGATATATCTCATCGAGAGTATAAACTTCGTAGAATTCCAGATTGGCCGATGCCTTAAGAAGGTCGCGCACACGGTCATGCTCCTTTACGCCGGGAAGCTCAAGCAGAATCTGGCCGTCTTTTTCAAGCTCCTGAATGTTGGGGGCAACCACACCGAACTGGTCGATACGGTTACGGAGCACATTGGTTGAGCTATTCACGCGGTCCTTAACCTCCTGCTTAACGATGGCCTCTACCTGGGCGGCGTTGTCGCCACGTTTGGCAACATTTTTAAACACGACTGCCATGTCTGCGCTCGGGTCGATGCGCTTATATTCGTCAAAGAAAGCGGCAACATAGTCGCTCGTCTTGTTTTTCTTTACTACTGAATCGGTGGCCTGGAGCACACGGTTGAAAGTCTTATTGCCGTCGGCGTTTGCGATTGAGCGGAGAATGTCGGGGACAGACACCTGGAGAATCACGTTCATACCTCCCTTCAGATCCAGTCCAAGGCCAACGCCCATCTTCTGTACCTGATTGAAAGTATATCCGAATACGGGATAAACCTTTTCTTTACCGATTGAATCAATGTAATTCTTGTAAGCCTTTGAATAGGCTTCCGAATTAGCGTCGCCGTTAGCGAGCACCAGCGCATACTCCTGTGCCTTCTTCTCGTGCTTGTTGGTCACCCACGTAAACGAGAGATAAAACAGACACACGAGCACCAAGAAGATTGCTATCACACCGGAAATAGCACTTCCGGTCGTACCTTTGCTTTGCATGTGTTTGAAAAAATGATGATATTAAGTTATTAAAATTTTTCTGAAATTCAGGGTGCAAATATAACTCTTTTTTCTGTGACTATCATAAAAGAGTGTCGATAAAATGACTCTCAACGACTCATTTAACCCCCGGCGACTTAGCATTACGCCGTCGGAAATGTTAAATTTTGAAAAATCACATCAATATTGCAATCCGAGATTGTCTACCCACAGGGTCATGCCGGGCGTGCCTTCGTAGGCCGTTCCACACCCCGACGAGCACATGACCAGGATGTGCGTCGGCGTTGCGTCGGCATCGTCCCAACCGACCTCCTTCACAGGCACCATCTCGCCTTTGGAGTTAGTGGCATAGTAACTTTTGTCTTCCGGAATCAGCGCCATGTAACTTTGGTAACGCGAATCGCCGGTGATGTCACCATACATGACAGGTATCTTGTGGCTCTTCACCCAGCCGGAGGTCGACTTTGAGTAACGTTCGCGGCCGGTTCCGACACGTTTGGCATACAGGTTGCCGTCCTTATCCTCCCATCGACGCTGAAGCAGTATGTAGACCTCGGCGCTGTCATGGCCGGGAAGATTCTTTTTTGACGTTCCGGTGGCGCGCACCTTTTGCGCACCCTCCGGCACCTCGACCCTATAGTCAAGCGTCAGATATTTAGGACGTTTTGTAAACGGCACTCCCATCTCCATCTTTCCGTAAGGGTTCGATGTACTGCGGATAGGCTCGTTGTTATGGCCCAGGTAGATCGAGCCGCTGACGAGCACTTCAAGGTTGACTATGCCGAGCACCTTCACTTTTTCGTAAATGGTAGTCAGCTTGCAGCATCGGCCTCCCGACGGATTTTCGTCGGGAAACACGGCATTGCTCGCCTTAACTATGCCGGCCACCTTTGCCATCACGTTAGAGGTGGCCCACGGCGAGCCGCCCTGGTTAGTGTATGCCTGGTTGCCGTCAACCTCCCCGTTCGGAGCTATTTCGTACACTTTTTTTACGCCTCCGCCAATGAGCTTGGATTCGTGGATGTTACGGGTAAGCCAATTTTCAAAGTCGCCGAACTTTAGTGTCTCCGTAGTCTGCGAATATGCCGTCGATGCCCACAGCGTAAGCAACAACGGCATGAAATATTTCATCAACTGCATATAATTGCTTGTTAAAAAACGTCCGACATCTTTACGGCCGGTAAATCAATGCCGAAGCTTGGGCGGCTATGCCCTCGCCTCGTCCGGTAAAACCAAGTTTTTCTGTAGTGGTGGCCTTTACGGACACACACGTAGGTTCAACGCATAAGTCAGCGGCTATGTTCGATATCATATCCGGGATGTGGGAAAGCATCTTCGGAGCCTGCGCCATAATGGTCACATCCACATTACCCACCAGATAGCCCTCTTCGCGCAATAAGTCGCGCACTTTGCGCAGAAGCACCCTCGAGTCAGCACCCTTGTACGCAGGGTCGGTGTCAGGAAAGTGATAGCCTATGTCGCGAAGCGAGGCGGCCCCGAGAAGCGCGTCAGATAGCGCATGGAGAGCCACATCGGCATCGCTATGTCCAAGAAGCCCCAAATGATAGGGTATCTTGACTCCGCACATCCATAAGTCGCGGCCTTCCACCAACCTATGGACATCAAATCCGTTGCCTATGCGAATATTAATCATGTCCGCAATTTTATCTTCCGAATAATTCTTTGATTCCGTCCATGTCAAATGTCAGCGTAAATCTCAGCGTCTGGTCAAGAGGCGAGGTCTGAGCCGTTGCCATCATATAAGAGGCATCAATCTTAAGGACATTGAGGGAGAATCCGGCACCTACGCCGAAATATTTGCGCCCGCCTTTAAATTCATTTTCATAATAATAGCCTGCGCGGAGGAAAAACTGCTGATTATAGCTGTACTCCGCCCCAATCGACCAGGTTATCTCACGAAGTTCCTCCTTTAGTCCGCCGGGAGCGTCGGAAAACGACTTGAATATACCCGTGATGGGCGACATATTTTCCCAATTCTCGAGAGCGTTAAGATATTGCTCCTGGCCCTCAACGTCATCAGGGTAGTCGCTCTGGCGCGGTTTGGTAGGAACAAGTAGCTTGTTGGCATCGAACGACAGAGCAAGGTTATGGTAGTCGGCAAGCGGGAAGGTGAACGTGGTGCCCAGGCGCAGGTTCGTAGGCAGGAATGCCGGCTCTTCACCGTCGCCGTAATTGACCTTGCTGCCTATATTGGAGATGTTCCAGCCGAACGACCACTGACATTCGTTACGACCGATGATAGGATACTTAGTCAAAAATCCGGATATGTCGGCCGAGAATGCCGAGGCGCCCGTGTTTCCGTTGTCATACGACAGACTCCCCCCGTAACCGAGATCGGAATAAATATAGCGAAGCACTATACCCATCGAATAGCTTTCCGACAGTTTTCGCGAGTAGCCCACGTCGATCGAAAGTTCGTAAGGATTAAGAGTCTGCCCGGTATAAATGTCGCTGCCCGTGCTCACCTCTCCGAGTGAGAAGTAGCGCAACGATGCCGACAAGGCTTGATTGTCGTAAGTGCCAAGCTTCCAGAATCCCGAAACGTTCGCCAGGAAAATGTCGTTGACCAACTTACGAAGCCAAGGGGTATAGCTCAGCGAAATGCCTGCATTACTATAGGCAAAAGCATATTTTGAAGGATTCCAAAACTGGCTGTTGGCATCAGGGTCGGTTGCCGCACCTATGTCGCCCATCGCGGCACCGCGGGCATCCGGAGCTATACTCAGCGAGTTAACGCCGGTCTGAACCGGGTTAAACTCGTCGCCTTTAGAGTCGGCCCAAAGTGTGGATGGAACGATGATGGCCAGGGCGAAAACCGTCAATATTTTACTAATATGTCGAATCATGCTGTAATGTTGTGTAACTTTATTAACTCCCGATTCAGCACATTTATTGTATAACTGGCCCGAAAATCGAATCTGCTACCCTTTTTTCGTTATGTTAAAGAACATGCTCAGGGATTTGTCAAATAGCAAATATTCGGATAACTTTGTGGAGACGCATTTAACCAACCCTATAGCTTTAACGGATATGAAGAAAAGTTTGATCGCCACAATTGCCGTCGCGGCTATCGCACCGGGCATCGTACACGGCACAGACAGTCAGGACATGGACATGTTTATCGACAATCTACTCTCAAATATGACGCTGGAAGAGAAGTTAGGACAGATGAACCTTCCACCATCAGACGACATTGTGACCGGAGCCCCGATGAAGAGCAACATCGGACAGGCCATAGCCGAAGGGCGTGCCGGAGGCACGTTCAATGTAAAGGGAGCCGAAAAAGTTTTAGCACTTCAAAAAATAGCTGTCGAACAGAGCAGACTCGGAATTCCGTTAATAATAGGTATGGACGTTATCCACGGATATGAGACTATATTTCCCATACCCTTAGCCATGGCGGCCACCTGGGACATGCAGGCCGTGGAACGCGCGGCAAGAGTGACCGCTACGGAGGCCTCCGCCGCCGGTATCAATTGGACTTTCAGCCCGATGGTCGACATAAGCCGCGACCCTCGATGGGGAAGAATGGCCGAGGGTGCAGGCGAAGACCCGTATTTGGGGAGCGAGGTGGCACGGGCAATGGTGCGCGGCTATCAGGGCGACCTTAAAAGCGACAACCAAATTATGGCCTGCATCAAGCATTTCGCACTTTACGGAGCCGCCGAAGCCGGACGCGACTACAACACCGTTGATATGAGCCGCCTGCGTATGTTCAACGAATACCTCGCCCCTTACAAAGCAGCCGTCGACGAGGGTGCCGGTAGCATAATGACATCATTCAATCTGGTGGACGGCATTCCGGCCACGGCCAACAAATGGCTGGTGACCGACGTTCTGCGCGATGCATGGGGATTCAACGGCTTCGTTGTCACCGACTACAATTCTATAGGCGAAATCACCGACCACGGTCTCGGAGAGAGAGTGCACGCGTCAGCCATGGCTTTAAATGCCGGAACTGACATGGACATGGCCGCCGGAGCTTTCTTAAGTTCGCTAAAAGAAGCCCTTGAGCGGGGAGAGGTAACCGAAGTGCAGATCGACACGGCCGTGCGCCGCATTCTCGAAGCCAAGTACAAACTCGGACTGTTTGAGAATCCATATAAATACAATGACATCTCACGCGAAAAAACCGACATTTACACCCGCGCCAACAGAGAAGAGGCCCGCTCAGCCACCATAAAGTCATTCGTTCTGCTGAAAAATGAGGGTAAAATTCTGCCTCTCGAACGCAAAGGGAAAATAGCTCTTATCGGACCGCTCGGCAATACCGCCGACAATATGACCGGCACGTGGTGCGTGGCGGCCGACCATTCCAAATACAAGACTCTTTTTGACGGTTTGCGCGACGCTGTCGGTGACCGTGCCGAAATCCTTTATGCCAAAGGCTCGAATGTCTACTCCGATGCCCGCACAGAGAAAGGCGTGGCTTTCGGGCGCGACATTCG
Source organism: uncultured Muribaculum sp. (assembly GCA_964543345.1). Lineage (GTDB taxonomy): Bacteria > Bacteroidota > Bacteroidia > Bacteroidales > Muribaculaceae > Muribaculum. Next base: position 59,416 of record CAZIXM010000014.1, read on the forward strand.
CGATGACCGCACAGAGGAGGAACTTCTCACCGAGGCCATGGCTATTGCCTCGAAAGCTGATGTAATAATCGCGGCTGTAGGCGAAATGTCGGAGTCAAGCGGCGAATCCGCAAGCCGTACAGATCTTGAACTGCCTGACACCCAGAAGCGTCTGCTCGAAGCTTTGCTCTCAACTGGTAAGCCGGTGGTAATGCTCAATTTTTCCGGCCGTCCGACGGTAATGTCGTGGGAGTCTGAGCGTGTGCCCGCCATTCTCAACGTATGGTTCGGCGGGTCGGAAGCCCCCGATGCCATCGCCGACGTAATCTTTGGCGACGCTAATCCGTCAGGGAAGCTTCCCGTCACGATGCCTCGCAATGTAGGGCAAGTTCCTATCTACTACAACCATCTATCCACCGGAAGACCTGCACGTGAGCCTTGGATCGGATTCCAACAATATGTCAGCAACTATGTCGACTCGCCAAACACCCCCCTATATCCGTTCGGATTCGGTTTGAGCTACACTGATTTTGAATATTCCGACTTCAACATCTCCTCTACAGAGCTGCCAATGGACGGCAAAATAACCGCATCCGTAACAGTGACCAACACCGGCGACCGCGAAGGCGATGAGATCGTGCAGTTCTACACACGTGACCTCGTAGGTTCAATATCCCGGCCGGTGCAAGAACTGAAACATTTCCGCAGAATCACACTGCTACCGGGCGAAAGCAAAACCGTAAGCTTCGACATAACGGCCGACCAACTGAAATTCTACAACTCCGACCTTCAGTTCGTCGCCGAGCCTGGCGAATTTCTTATCATGGCAGGCCCCTCAAGCGCCCAAGTCGACACCCTCAGCTTCACCCTCAAATAAAATATGGTATATAACCATACGCAAAAGGGCCGTCTTCACGCGCATATACCCTTTCTCCTCCTGTTAAGGGCAGTAAGCAAATACTGTTCACGAAGTCTGATTTACTTCTCCGCCATATTCTTTTCGGCGATGCGGTGCGGTTTAAAAGCAAATTAATTATTCGCAGTTGGTGATTTTTCCGTCATTTTTTGTAACGTTCAGCCGATTTAATGTGTCTTATTAGTGTGAGACGTTCTAAACGATATGACGACCGAAGAGTTCAAAGCCGAAATACTTCCGCATTACAGATACATGTATCGAATTGCAGCCTCAGTCATGAGAAGTGATTCTGAAGCCGCCGATGTAGTGCAGGATGCTATGCTTCGACTCTACGAGAGGAGGAATCAGCTTGACAATGTAGCGGACATCAGATCCTATTGTGCCAATGTAGTGCGTTATGCTTGTCTAAATATAATCCGCAGTAGGAAAGAGTATATTTCTACAGAGGAAATATCTAATATTGACTCATCCCAAGATATACATACAGCATTAGAATGGAAAGACATGTCGGGTAGAGTTGGTAAGGCTATGAGCCGTCTTCCGACAGATCAGCGGAACGTTTTCAGGCTGAGTGCTTTCGGCGGTTTTTCAAATGCGGAGATAGCCGATATGCTTGGAATCACCCAGGGAAATGTGCGTGTTCTTCTCAGCAGGGCGCGCAATAAAATCAAAGAATTATTTTCAAAATAGTCAGTATATGGAAGCAGATAGATTAAAGATATTGCTCGAAAAGTACTATACAGGCGATATTCTGCCGAATGAGTATCAGTCTTTATTGTCAGCATTAAAAGAATCCGATGAGTTGGCACCAGAACTTAATGCTGAACGCAGAATGCTTCTTGCGATTGAATCATGCGAGGCTGCAGTACCGGAAGGCTTAGAAGACAGGCTTGTTATGGCAATCAATAATCGGAGTAAAAGGAGACGCAATTTCCTTAGAATGCTGTATTCAGGTTCAGCCGCCGCAATAGTGATGGTTGTTATGATTATCGGGACACAGGAAATTTCTACCTCCAGTTCCAATGCCAATGAAGACTTGGAAAAATCAGCGAAAGTTGTGGATGACGCATTGCTGGATGTATTGGGAAACATTCACTTGGCGCAAAACGAAGTGATTAACGCCTATGACAATATGGAAATAAGTCAACCAACGGATTATAACTTTATGTGATATGAAACAGCTTGTTACATTCCTTCTTGCGCTTATATTCTTTGGAAGTGGCGCGTTCTCACAGAACTCAACGGGCTATAACAATCCCTCACCTAAGAAGGACAGAACTGAAATCATGAATAATCTTGCCAAACTGCCTGATGTGAGTGTCACTTACCTCACAAAGTCGATGCTTCAGCGTCTTCCGAAAGATAAAGCCGGAAGTCCGCTTGCAATGCTTGTGGACAAAGGCGGAGTAGAATCAATAAGGGTATTTCAACTCGGGAGCGAAGAGGCAGAAACAGGAGGCAAAAGACTGATAGACGCCTATCTGTCGGATATCTCGGAAATGAATTATGCGGAATTGCTCATGTCTCAGAATAATGCTTCAACTGAGGTGATTATATACGGATTCCCTATATACAATGACATTTCGTATTATCATACAGTACTGATGTATTCAAAATCATTAGGCAAGACCGCGACACTCATAATACTCAAAGGTAAAATCCATGAGAATACCATTGGGGATCTCATAGACTCATTTTCCAAGTGATACAACAGAAATAACACCTTCCCATGAAAACAAAGATAGCCATATTCTTTTTGATATTGATTTGTTACTCAGCCATATCTGCAAATGCAACCGACAGGATTACTATCCAAGGACATGTATATGACCGTGCAACCGACACCGAGCTGTTTGTGGTAAAAGCCCGTCTGCTGAATGCACCGGATAGCACGGTAGTTGTCGAGACAAACGCGGAGGGGGAATTCGACGGGCCTGTAAAGGGACAGTTTGTGAGAAAGTCCATATTCTTTTTCTTTGATATTGATAGAACCAAAAAATACATACTGGAACTGACTCGCTCTGACTATGAGCCAATATTTTTGGAGATTGATCCGACCACTCTTTCCAATCGCGTAGACAATATGAATCTCGGTAAGATTTATATGAAACGTGTGCCCAAAATGCTTAATGAGGTAGTTGTAAAAGCATCCAAGGTGATGTTCTACAACAAAGGCGACACAGTCATATACAATGCCGATGCTTTCGTACTCGCGGAGGGCAGCATGCTCGATGCCTTGATTCGCCAAATGCCCGGTGTCGAACTTAAGGAAGGAGGAGAAATATATGTCAATGGCAGATATGTAGAAAACCTTCTTTTGAATGGAAAGGATTTTTTCAAGGGCAACAAACAGATGATGCTTGACAATCTGGGAGCATACACTGTGAAAAATATTGCAGTGTATGAACGTCAGGATGAAATGGACCAGATAATGGGCAATGACTATGGAACGAAACATCTGTCGATGGATGTGAGATTAAAAAAGGAATACAACCAAGGACTGCTCACCAACATGGAAGTCGGATTTGGATCAAGCGATAGGTATCTTGGACGTCTATTTGGTCTATGGTACTCGGACAACGCACGCCTGTCATTGTATGGCAATGCCAATAATCTAAGCGACAATAGAAAACCTGGGCAAGACACAGACTTCAAACCCGGTTCAATGCAGTCAGGAGATTTCAAAACATATCAAGGAGGCTTTGATTATTGGGCAAAAATTCCGTACAACGACATTCAGTTTTCCGGTGATATTTTCGCCACCCATCAGACAATAGATGATGACCGGAGTGTAATTACAACCAACTTCCTGCCCGGCGGTGATACTTATGGATATTCATTCAGCGCATCTAAGAATAAATCACTGTCTTTGTCAACCGCTCATTCGTTGGAAATACAAAAACAAAAGTGGAACTTAAAGATTAATCCAAGTTTCAAGTATTTGAAGAACAACGATTTCTCAAGTCTGTCGTCTGCCACTTTTTCTGAGGAGCAGAAAAACATCGGCAAGGAATTTATCGACAACCTATACAATGGTGCATCTTCTGAAGTATTAGCCAGTATCCTCAATAGAAATACAGATGAAAATAAAAGATTAGGTCATACTCTGGAAACCAAGCTTTCAACCAATGGCAAAATCAAGATGCCTAATGATGCGGATGCTGTTACATACCTTGTATCGGGAAACTATTCAAGGCATCATTTTGACCGTTACCAAAGGTATGTGCTGAATTTTGGAGAAAATAAAGAACCGACAGATTACTCTGACAGATATTTTGACAATACACCTAACTATAATTGGTCTGGAAGAGGTGCGATTGGATATATATGGGCTATAATGCCGGGCATGTTTCTGGACTCATGGTATCAGTTTGACCACAACACGATTCGTGAAGTATCCAAACTTTATAGACTTGAGAATTTGTATGAGTCAGTGGCAAATGGCGACGCTTTTGGATGGTTGCCTTCGAAGTCAGAATATGAATCGACTTTAGATCCCAACAACAGTTTCAACAGTACGAAGAACGACAATATTCATTCGCTAAATTTCAATTGGAAGTGGAACATAAATAAATTCATCTTTTCAGCCAATTTGCCACTTGTCTACAAAAATCGTCATCTTCACTATATGCGAGGCGCTATCAACACATCCTTCTCGAAAAACAGGCTACTATTGGGGGATGTCGCTGTCAGTATGAACTATTATGGTAGGCCACATTTCATATACTTCGATTATCAGAGAAAAGTGTCCTCGCCCGACCTTGTTGACATGGTGGATTTCACCGATGCCCTCGACCCGCTAAATGTGCGCCTCGGGAATCCTGATTTGAAAGACTCCGAGTCACATGACTTCAGATTGCGATACCGAAAAGACTCCAATAAATATCAGGTCTACAGCATTTATGCTACTATACTCAGAAATGCTCTCGCATACGGCTATGGGTATGACTCTGCCACCGGTGTCAAGACCGGCAAGATGTATAATGTCAACGGAAATTATGTAATGGGACTATCTCAATATTTTTCGACTTCTTTTGGTCCAATGGAGCGGTTTGATTTCAGTAATACGACAACGCTTGACTATCGCCGTAGCGTGGACTTCATCGGTGAAAACGCTATATTGCCCGAAAAAAATAAGGTCGGCAATGTTATGTTTGGCGAAGAGATAGACTTATCATATAAATTTGGCAACAACAAGATCTCAATTCTTTGTGAAGCAAGACTGAGCAGATTCGACAGCCGGCAAGAAAATTTCCAAAATTTTACAGCCAGTGATTTTAGATACGGAATCAATGGAAGTTTCACGTTGCCTGCAGGCTTCGGAATATCAACAGATTTCACCGCATACACACGCAGTGGATATTCTGACCAAGCACTAAACAAAACGAATTTTGTATGGAATGCTCAAGCAAGATATACAACTCTCAATGGACAATTGACCTTCATGGTAGATGGATTTGACATTCTTCATAATCTCAGCAACGTTTTCTATAATGTAAACGCACAGGCAAGAACCGAAACATACACAAACGTCCTTCCTCGCTATGTGATGCTTCACATCCAATGGAAGTTTCACAAGGTACCACAAAAGAAAATCAACTGATATATTGAAGTCGCATTTTAACCATTGACTACCGAGGCCAGTACTTTTAAGATAATATCCCGTGCTACCTGCGTTCGGGCATTTACTTTTGCAAAGTGCCTCCCCACAATTATGCACTTGCCAATTGAACCTGCACGTTTGCTTATTGATGCTTATTGAGTGCTTATTGAGTGTAGGCTCTGAATTTATCTTGAAAAAAATTTGCATAATAAAAAATATATGTCTACCTTTGCAACGCAAAAGCCAAATGGCCTACGAAAAACGATGGTGCCATAGCTCAGTTGGTAGAGCAAAGGACTGAAAATCCTTGTGT
>CAZIXM010000015.1:0-62830 GCA_964543345.1 uncultured Muribaculum sp.
TGGCTCTTTCGAGTTTTAGGCCTCAAAAGTGTCAACTTTTTTCAGTTCAAGTCAATTCCACCATTTCCAAATATAAGGCGCATAGCCTAATTAACATTCATTAAGCAATTTAAACCGCAAAAAAGTTCATCATAGACCAATTCATGTAACCGGATTGTAACCTCGTCAAAAATCCGTGCATCCTCCATAACTACCAAAAAATCAGACAAAACGGCCAAACAAAACGCACTTTCAGGACAAATTGCGCAAAAAAACTAACTTTGTGCACTGAAAAGTTTTAGTAATTCGATTAAAATTACTTACTTTGCACTGCAAAATCGCAAATTCATTATTAATTAAAATTTATAACTATGTCAGAAATTGCATCTCGAGTAAAGGCTATTATCGCTGACAAGCTCAACGTTGATGAAAACGAAGTAACCGAAACTGCAGAATTCACCAAGGATCTCGGCGCAGACAGCCTTGACACCGTTGAACTCATCATGGAATTTGAGAAAGAATTCGGCATCACAATTCCCGATGACAAAGCCGAAGGCATCACTACCGTTAAGGATGTTATCGAATACATCGAAGCTGCAAAGAACTAATCATAACCAGATTCTTTCTTTCATCTTTATCAAGTAATTAAATGGAATTAAAGAGAGTTGTTGTAACAGGTCTTGGTGCCCTTACCCCGCTTGGCAACGACGTGGAATCCACCTGGGATGCCGCCGTCAACGGTAAAAGCGGTGCCGCTCCTATTACTCATTTTGACGCCTCTAAGTTCAAGACCCAGTTTGCATGTGAGGTCAAAGGATACAATGCGGCCGACCATTTCGACCGTAAATTTGTCCGTCAGCTCGACCTTTACGCGCAGTATGCACTCGTTGCCGCTCGTCAAGCCGTCAAAGATGCAAACCTCGATTCTGAAGACATAAACAAGAATCGTGTCGGGGTCATCATAGCCGCGGGTATCGGGGGCCTTCACACTTTTGAAGAAGAAGCCGGATATTACGCAATGCATGAGGACATGGGGCCAAAATACAATCCTTTCTTCATTCCTAAGATGATCGCCGACATCGCATCCGGACATGTCAGCATGGAATACGGCTACCACGGTCCAAACTATGGTGTTGTGTCTGCCTGCGCATCATCTACCAACGCGCTCATCGACGCATTCAATCTAATTCGCTTAGGCAAGGCCGACGCTATCGTTGCCGGTGGTGCAGAAGCGGCCATCTACCCTGCTGGTGTAGGCGGTTTTAACTCCATGCGCGCTCTATCTACCCGAAACGACAGCCCCGAAACCGCTTCTCGCCCATTCAGCAAGTCGCGCGACGGATTCGTTATGGGCGAAGGTTCTGCGGTGCTCGTGCTCGAAGAACTCGAACATGCTAAAGCCCGTGGCGCTAAGATATATGCAGAAGTGGTCGGCGGTGGCCTTTCAGCCGACGCATACCACTTGACAGCTACCCACCCCGAAGGCTTAGGTGCGAAGCTCGTAATGGAAAATGCGCTTGAGGATGCCGGGATGAAACCGGAGGATATCGACTACATCAATGTTCACGGCACATCCACCCCGGTGGGTGACATTTCCGAAGTCAAAGCCATCAAAGAAGTATTTGGCGATCACGCATACAAACTGAACATCAGCTCAACAAAGTCTATGACAGGACACCTCCTCGGTGCAACCGGAGCTTTGGAAGCGCTGTTCTGCGTGAAGTCAGTACAGGATGACATTGTTCCCCCTACCATCAACCACGATCCGGAGGACAAGGACGAGGAAATCGATTATGAACTCAACTTCACCTTTGACAAAGCGCAGAAGCGTACCGTTAACACCGCTCTGTCCAACACATTCGGATTCGGCGGCCACAACGCAAGTCTTATCGTGAAGAAATATACTGAATAAGCCTCGGCTAATTCAAAGTATAGCACATAAAAGAGACGGATGTGTCAAAATAGAATTATCGCATCTGAAAAGATGCATGAAAATTGCATAGCCGGGGATTGGCGCGTAGCGCCTATCCCCGGTTTATAATGTATAGAAATAATTAAATCTGCAAAGATTTAATGTTGTAACAGATAGATAGTCAAATCTTTACAGATTATATGCTCTCGTTATCGGATTTTCGGGCAAATCGACCTAACGGTCTCTTTACCCGGCTACCTAATTTTAAGCTTCTTTCAGAAGCTTTTGAATTTTGACACAGCTCTTTTTTATCTTACCCGATCAGGATTTTTTGAAACAAACTCTTTCCACGAGCGTGGACCAGAAGCTGTCACCGGTTTTGAACTTTCATAAAAGTGGCACAAAGCGGCCGCAAGAGCGTCTGTAGCATCAAGCTCAGGCAAAATGTTTGACCGGTCGATGTTAAGTATACGCCTTAACATCTCCTGCACCTGCTCCTTCGAAGCCGCTCCGTTGCCCGTGATTGACATCTTAATCTTCCTCGGCTCATACTCAGTTATACAAATGTCACGGCTTATCGCAGCCGCCATTGCCACACCCTGCGCACGACCCAGTTTAAGCATCGACTGCACGTTCTTGCCAAAAAATGGAGCCTCTATGGCCATCTCGTCCGGCAAATATTGCTCTATAATTCCGGTCACACGGCTGAAGATATGACCTAACCGGAGATAATGACTGTCAAACTTATTGAGCTTAATCACCCCCATAGCTATCATAGCCGGCTTCCCCTTCTTTACACCGATCATCCCGTAGCCCATCACGTTAGTTCCGGGGTCAACACCCATTATGATTCGGTCCCAATCGCGAAGCGCGTCGTTTCTGCCCTCTGTCACAGCTTAACTTCCTCCATTAAAGTTGTAAAAAACAGAGCCTTATCGCCCCAATGCGACTGCATCTCAGACAACAGCTTTGGCTGGACATTATTAAGCCACATTTCCGCATCCGACTCCGAACCGGTCTGGAGCTGCACGGCATACGCCGCTCCCCCTTCTGCCGGCGACATTATGCGTAAAAACAGAGGCGAATACATGACACCCGTAGAGGTCGCTATAGCTAAATAGGTGGCATGTATCCATGCCACCCATTCTCGTTCAATAGCCGTCTCTACATGAAAAGTAGTGTTGACGACTATCATATATTATTGTAGATTGAGCCCATCGAACTTTGCATAAATATAAACTGGAATACCGCGCACAGGACATTTAAAATCACACCGGTGACTAATCCTATAATCAGCCACTTTTTTGTCTTCTCAGAAGCTTCTACCGCAGCGTCATATTGTCCGGAACTCCAAAGGCTGTTGACCGAAGCGGCCTTAATTATACAGTATATACCGATCGGCAGACAGCAACATAACGTCAATATTATCGACTCGGCAAGCCAGCTTTTAGGAGGAGCCTCATAGCCGGTTTGGGGTTGCCAACCACCGGGCTGCTGAGGTTGCGGTTGTCCATAGCCCGGTTGCTGATAATATCCCCTCTGTTGCTGTCCGTAAGGATTGCCAGGCTGATAGCCACCGGCAGTACGGTTATACTGAGGTTGTTGATAAGGTGGCCGCGGATATTGAGGCTGTGGCATTGACGGTGCACCTCCGTTATACATCGCACCGGCTAACTCATCTACACTCGAAGCCAATACCCAGTCAGTAAAGCCTTCTGCCCAAACGAGATCACTGCCTTTAAGCCCCTTTTCTATCAGTTCCGTCACCTCAAACGGTCCGGACGGATTGCCATTTTCAATAATATAATATTTCATAACAAAAGTGTTTAATTTATTTCATTCTTCTCAAGCAATTCGAGTCCCTTGCGCTCTGCCGAGCGGTGGCCGAAAAATCGAGGTATAAACTTCAGATGACGCATAAGCGTCGGAAAAAAGCCATAATAATAGCTCATAATTCTAAACCGCTCCTTCAGAGAAGCCCTGCGGTTAGCCGTTGTCATCCCCTCGTATAGATAGTCGATAATAACTTCATCGATATATACATTCCTGCGTGAACGTTGCAGACACCTTATGCACCATTCATAGTCCGCCGAAAAGCGGAATTTCAGATTATATGGCTGGGCGAGCTTGCGAAGCACAACAAAAGCTTGATGGCAAACCACCATTCCATCGGCAAACGAATCAAGCGTCAATACTTCCGGAGCCCTTAAATGACGAGGCGCGACGTAACGTCCTCGGGCATCGACTAAATCGGTCTGACCATAAACTATTCCCGGAAAATCATTATCCATAATGGCATCCGCAATATGCTGAAGAGTGTCGGCGCTGTGAAATCTGTCGCCGGCATTCAGAAATATCAGATATTCTCCCCTTGCCATATCCATCGCCTTATTCATGGCATCATATATACCGGCATCCTGGCTCGAATATATTCTTGACTGCTCAATGCCTGCATCTATCGCAAGCTTAAGGCTCTTATCGGTCGACAAACCGTCCATGACGATGTATTCAAACAGTCCGCACGTCTGTTCCTTAACGCTCGCTAAAGTGACAGGCAACGTCGATGCCGCATTGTATGTGACCGTTATGATTGAGAATAGTGGAGCCATATAGTTCTTTCCGAAAGTTTAATATAGCAAATATAGATATTATTTTCGATATTCGGGTAAAAATTGCGTAACTTTGCGCAAACATATAACTTCATTGCTAAATGAAACGTTTTTTTTCCCTGTTTTTACCCCTGATACTGTTGTCGATAACCTCGCAAGCCCAAATATCCACACCGGCCAAATGGGAAATTTCGATGAAGATGACCGGCGACGATACCGGTGAAATTATCCTCTCTGCAAAGATTCAGAAAGGGTGGCACGTCTATTCCGACCTCATAGACCCCAATATAGGCCCTCAACCTCTCGAGATTAAATGGAATGCTTTAGAAGGAGCGGAACTTGTCGGCACTCTGAAAGCCGACAAAACTCCATACGCTACATACGATGATATTTTTGGAGCCGAACTAAGTTGGTGGACTGAGTCGGTCGAATTAACCCAGGAATTCCGTGCGACCTCACCAAAATTCAGCATCGAAGCGACGCTTAAATATGCCGCCTGCGACGACCAAAACTGCATACCGCCACAGAAAGTCCCATTCTCATTTTCCGGCGGAGCGAAAATTCCCGTTAAGACAATAGCCATTCAGCAACATAAAGAAGAGATTCCCCCGCATGAAGTGACGACCGTTCCTGAGGACATTGACACGGACACAGTCGCACAAGACGCCGTGGCGACAACCCTTGAAGGTGAATCAGAGGCCCAAATTACTGACACTTGGGCACCTGTCGACTTCACTGATGCCGACGAGTCGCAGCAATCCGCCACATCGCTTTGGTATATATTTATTGCATGTTTCTTAGGTGGGTTCGTGGCACTTCTCACTCCCTGTGTATGGCCAATGATACCTTTGACAGTGAGCTTCTTCCTCAAGAAAGGGAAAAGCCGAGCCCGGCCAGTCACCGATGCGCTCTGCTATGGAGTGTCTATAATCGTTATCTATCTGCTCTTAGGACTGATCGTCACAGCCATATTCGGGCCAAGCTCGCTCAACGCATTGTCGACAAGTGCCATCTGCAACATTATTTTCTTCCTGTTGCTTGTGGTGTTCTCCATATCATTCTTCGGAGCATTCGACATACAACTCCCCTCTAAATGGGCTACAAAAATGGACTCCACAGCCGAGAAGACAACCGGACTAATCAGTATCTTCTTCATGGCATTTACATTGACGCTGGTGTCATTCTCATGTACCGGACCGATTATAGGCACACTGCTTGTCGAGGCGGCCACGTCGGGCGACAAGTTCGGACCCGCAGTAGGTATGCTCGGATTCTCGCTCGCACTTGCCATTCCGTTCTGCCTATTCGCCCTATTCCCCTCGTGGCTCCAAAGTGTGCCAAAATCCGGTGGATGGATGAACACCGTCAAGGTGGTACTCGGATTCATAGAGCTCGCCCTCTCTCTGAAATTCCTTTCCGTAGCCGATCTCGCATACGGTTGGCACTTGCTCGACCGCGAAGCGTTTTTGGCCTTGTGGATAGTCATATTCGGGCTACTTGGCCTGTACTTGTTGGGGCAATTCTCCTTTTCCCATTACGGTAAACCACAAAACAGCATCAGCGTCACGCGCTTCTTCCTTGCAGTGGCATCGCTGGCATTCACCATCTACTTGATTCCCGGACTATGGGGAGCGCCGCTTAAGGGAGTAAGCGCATTCGTCCCACCGCTATACACTCAGGACTTTAATCTTTACGGAAACGGATTTCACGAATATTCCGACTATGATGAAGGAATGTCCGTAGCCGCCAAAGAGGGCAAGCCTGTGTTTCTTGACTTTTCAGGATATGGATGTGTCAACTGCCGAAAAATGGAAGGGGCCGTTCTCGACAATGAAAATGTCCGCACTATGATTGAAGACAATTTTGTGGTCATCAAGCTTATGGTCGACGAGAAACGTTCATTGCCCGAACCCGCCACAGTTGAAGAAAACGGACGTAAAATAAAGCTTGAAACATACGGTGACCTATGGAGCTATCTGCAACGCTATAAGTTTCAGGCTAATGCACAGCCGTATTACGTTGTCCTCGACGATCACGGACGACTGTTGTCAGGCCCATACTCCTACGACGAGAATATAGCCAAATTCAGCAACTTCCTACAAAAGGGCATTGACAAATTCCGTCACCAATGACGAAATTATAGTCATAAAAACGAACTCTCAGATTTGGGGCATAAAACATTCTTTCACAATTGTTTGTTAATAGTAGTGGAGAATGTGGGCGGTAAAGCAGGCTCAACGCTCCGCAATAAGGCACCATTTCAACTATTTAACAATAAAGAATAAAACGATGGATACATTGATGGAATATCTGCAACACGCAGTAAGAACTTATTGGGAAGAACTGGCATTGACAGACTTCAATGGAGTATCGTACCAATATCGCGATATAGCCCGTAAAGTTGAGAAACTTCACCTGCTTTATCAACATGCCGGCGTTAAACCGGGCGACAAAGTTGCCCTATGTGGCAAAAATTCCGCCCAATGGGCAGTGGCATTCATCTCCGCCGTAACATACGGAGCCGTCGCAGTGCCCATTCTGCATGAATTTAAGGCCGACAATATCCATCATCTCGTGTCGCACAGCGACGCAAAACTTCTCTTTACCGACGAAGCAATATGGGAAAATCTCGATCCGGCATCCATCTCCGGGCTTGAAGGCGTTTTGAATATCGCAGACTATTCCCTGTTTATGTCGCGCAACGAGAAACTCACTAAGGCGCGCGAGCGACTTAACGAACTGTTCGGCATGAAATATCCCGAACGCTTCACTCCGGAAAACGTCGTTTATGCTCCGCGTCCCGCCGATGACGTGGCGGTCATAAACTACACCTCCGGATCAACAGGCTTCTCAAAGGGTGTCATGCTAACATACAATAACTTGTGGAGCAACATCCAGTTTACCATAGACGGCTTGACATTCCTTAAGCCCGGCGACGGCATTGTGTGCATGTTGCCACTCGCCCACATGTACGGCCTCGTTGTAGAGCTTCTTCACCCGCTCGTCAAGGGATGCCACATACACTTCCTGACACGTGTTCCATCGCCTCGGGTCATTCTTGACGCCTTCGCACAAGTACGCCCGAAACTCGTTGTCACAGTGCCACTCATCATTGAGAAAATCGTTAAGACAAAAGTATTTCCTTTGCTCGACAAGCCTATGATGAAAGTTCTCATGCACATACCATTGGTCGACGATAAACTGCTTGACAAGATACGTAATGGACTCATGGATGCTTTCGGAGGCAACATACGGGAAATCATCATCGGCGGTGCCGGACTGAATAAGGATGTTGAAACGTTCCTGCGGCGCATACACTTCCCCTACACCGTAGGCTATGGCATGACCGAGTGCGGCCCGCTCGTGGCTTACGCTCCTTGGGACATCCAAAGAGCCGGTTCTTGTGGCCGCGTGGTCGACCGCATGGAATGTCGCGTCGAATCGTCCGACCCGGAGAACGTCCCAGGCGAACTGTGGGTAAGAGGCGAAAACGTCATGAAGGGCTACTTCAAAAATCCGGAAGCGACTGCAGAAATATTCAAAGACGGATGGATGAACACCGGCGACCTTTGCACAGTCGACAAAGACGGGTTCATCTATATCCGCGGCCGAAACAAAAACATGATTCTCGGCCCCTCCGGACAAAACATATATCCTGAAGAAATCGAACAACGGCTGAACAATATGCCGCTCGTGGCCGAATCGCTTGTCATCGACGAAGATGGCGGCCAACTTGCCGCGCTGATTTATCCTGACCTTGAACAAGCCACTAAAGAAGGCGTAAAGATGGGTGCAATGGAAAAGTTGATGAACGACAACGTGACCGAGCTTAACAAAGAGCTCCCGGCCTATTCGCAAATACGCCACGTCAAGGTTCTGTATCAGGAATTTGAAAAGACTCCCAAACGCTCCATCAAACGTTATCTATATCAAAAGGCAAAATAAAACGATTGAGAGGAAAACTCTTCCTTTGCCAAGCCATATTAGAGCCGGCTCCACAACGACAGTGCGCCTCTGCAAAAAACACTCCCGTGGGGCTGGCTCTAACTTCGCACCCGCTTAGCGCTCATCCGGTTAAGATGACGTATTATGGCCTTACGTTTCTCAGCTTTTGTCAATATTTTTTGTTGATGAATGGGGATAGATTGTGCAACAACAGGTTCTTGTACCTCTATCGAAGTTTGATTCGACAGCTTGCTTTGGGGTAACGATTCTGTCTCATGTACTGAATTTTCAGAAGCTTTTTTACTCAAACGCGCGCGGCGTTGCTTAGCACGGCGGTCCACTATTTTCTTTATAAGCAAAAATGCCATCATCTCGGTGCCGTCAAGCCCCTCCGGCATGATTCCCGAAAGTTGATAATCTTTTATGGCTGTCTCCATAGTCGTCTGACGATGTTCCGGTAAAAAGGCTATCATCTCTTTCCATTCGCGGTCGAAGCGCGGTGCGCGTGTTGCAGTGTGTCTCATTATTTTTTTGATTTTAGGTTTAATTTCTGCAAAGATAATACGCAATTTCGCGGTTGATACTGCGAAATTGGGGTAAAATTTTGCAATTACTGCCAACCGCCTCCAAGAGAAGCATATAGGTTAACGAAGGCTATGCATGCGTCGCGGTTGGCATTGCTGAATCCAATCTGCGCGTCAAAATACGATCGCTGGGCATCGAGCACGTCAAGATAGCCTATTACGCCGTTGATATATTGAAGATGCGCCAGGTCAGTGGCTGTCTTTGCCGCCCTTAGAAGTTCGAGTCTTGATTTGTAAATGTCACTCGTTTTGGAATAGTCGACTATGGCATCGTGAGCATCTTTAAACGCGGCAAGAACTGTCTTTTCATAGTTTAAAGTCTCGCGCTCGTATGCGGCTTGCTTTGCACGATACGTGGCCTGACGGTTGCCCCCATCGAAAATAGGTCCGGTCAGCGCACCGCTCAAAAAATACATCGGCGACTTAAGGAAGTTCGACAGCTCGTCGTTTTCAAATCCGCCCTGGGCGGTCAGTCGAAGTCTTGGGAAACGGTCGGTATAAGCGATGCCAACCGCTGCGTTTGCCGCACGAAGACTCTGCTCCGCCGCCCGTACATCCGGTCGTCGCAACAGCAACTCTGAGGGAAGCCCGACGGGCAGACTTGATGGCATAATAGTGTCTATCGAAGAGAGATTTCGGGCTATATGGCGCGGATATTCACCGGCAAGGAAGGCAATGTCGGACTCCTTTATAGCTATGTTACGTTCAAGCGTCGGTATGAGCGTTGCAGTTCGGGCATACTCCACACGAGCCTGCTGGTAAGCCATTTCCGAAGTCAGTCCGCCTTCAAATCGCAGTTTAGCCAGACGCACCCCTTCCTGCCGTGCATGGAGTGTGCGCTTGACTATATCCAGTTCAGTGTCAAGTGCCACAAGTTGGAAGTATGAAGTGGCTACTTGTGCTATAAGACTTATCTGAAGAGCCCTCGTCGACTCAATAGCGGCGAGATATTCCGCAACGCTTTTATCACGAGCCCAGCGAATATTGCCCCAAAGGTCCAGTTCCCATGAAGCCGACACTTTCAGGCCGTCTTCAGGATCCGGGCTAAAATTGTCGCCGCCATAATTAAGCCCTTCCTTCTGCATATAGGCCTCACCGCTAATCTGAGGGTAAAGCCTGGACGTGCTTACACGCTTCATCGCCGCCAATTCCTGAATACGCGCACGCGCCATCAACAGATCCTTGTTATGCGCCAAAGTCCTATCAATGAGCGACCCCAAAGCTGTGTCGCTGTAAACTTCCCACCAACGGCGGTCGGCCACTGTAATCGTGTCGTCGGAACCTGCATCTTCGGTCAAAGCCCCATCATAAAGCTCCGCAGGAAGATTAACCTCGGGATTAACATACTTCTGTCCTAATTTACAGGAAAATAATCCTCCGGAAAATGCAAACGCCAACGCGATAAATTTAATAATATTATATTTTACTCTCATATACAGTCAATTAAGTAATAGCATCACGCTTCCTGCGCGATAGGGCATTCTTAATAATTACAAAGAAAAACGGCACGGTCAATATGCCGAAAGCCACCGCAAAAAGCATCCCGAAAAATACACCTGTGCCTATCGACTGACGGCTCGCCGACCCTGGGCCTGAGGCCATTACCATCGGAACCATGCCTAAAATGAATGCCAAAGAGGTCATAACAATCGGACGGAACCGCAACCTCGACGCATATATCGCCGCCGAAAGCGCGTCGGCGCCGTTGTCAGTCTGCTCCTTGGCAAACTCCACAATCAATATGGCATTCTTAGCGGCCATACCCATGAGCATCACCAATCCGATTTGAAAGTAAACGTCATTTTCAAGGCCAGAAGCCCATTCTCCTATATATGCCCCAAGTGCCGCAACAGGAAGCGACATCAGTACCGCCAATGGCACAGTCCAACTTTCATACAAGGCCGCCAAGAACAAAAACACGAACAAGAACACAAGCCCAAGCACGAGCCCCGTCTGACCGTCGGCTTTCTTCTGCTGGTAAGAAAGTCCGCTCCATTCCACGCCAATGTTTTCAGGCAAATGTTCAGCGGCTATCTTTTCAAGCGCGGCCATAGCCTCGCCCGAACTATATCCATGGGCGGCGTCGCCCTGTATGAGCGAAGAATTGAACATATTAAAACGCCGTATGCTCCCCGGGCCGGTCGTATATGACGCCGAGCCAAGTGCCGTCAGCGGAATCATAACATCTCCGGTTCCTCGGACAAAGAACAAATTTATATTGTCGCGGTGTTCGCGGTAAGGAGCTTCGGCCTGAAGATACACTCGGTAGATACGGTTAAACATATTAAAGTCGTTGACATAGACCGAGCCGGTATAGGCCTTCATTGTCGAGAAAACGTCGGCCAGTGGCACACCGGAGAACTTGACCTTATCGCGGTCGACATCGAAATATAGCTGCGGTATGTCGGCCTGCAACGACGAAGACAGTCCTGAAATGGCCTTATTCCGCGAAGCATAGTACATCAAAGTATCAGTGGCCGCCTCAAGATCCTCAAGAGTGGCGTCGGAACGCGCTTCAAGCTGCATCTCAAATCCGCCGGACGTACCAAGCCCCGGAATGACCGGAGGCCTCGACAAGTAAATCTTACACTCCGGATATTCCGACATGTCGGCTTTGACCTGCGCCATTATATCGTCTATCGTTTCTCCGTCGCGCTCGCCCCACGGCTTTAATATCACGGTCAAATCGCATCTCGACTGGCTGCTTCCGACACGTCCGCTACTTCCGGCCACGCTCTGTACATACTCAACGGCCGGATTTGCCATAAGGTATTCTACCGCACGTGCAGTCACCTTTCTTGTCCGTTCGAGCGTGGCTCCGTCAGGCAATTCAAGCTCTATCTTAAAATATCCCTGATCCTCAATAGGGAGAAAACTCGAGGGCATAAGCTTGTTAATGACCACTATAGCAGCTATCATTACGCCAAAACATATAAACATTCGTTTCTTTGCCGCCAAAGTCCTGCTTATAAGCGACACGAATCCATCGTTGCCACGCGCAAGCCAACGGTCTATCGTACGGAAAACCGCGTTTTTCTTCTTCTCCTTATCGCGCGGACGAAGTATCAGCGAACACATGGCCGGACTCAAAGTCAAGGCGACTACGGCCGACAAAAGTACCGACACCACTATAGTGACTGTAAACTGTCGGTAAAGAAGACCGGTAATCCCTCCGAGGAAACTTACCGGCACAAAAACGGCGGCAAGGACAAGCGACGTGGCTATAATCGGACTGGCAAGTCCCGACATGGCTTTCTTGGTCGCCGCGCGCGGATCGAGGTTTTCCTCTTCCATAACACGTTCAACATTCTCAACTACTACTATGGCATCGTCGACTACTATGCCGATGGCCAACACCAGGCCCAATAAAGTCAGCATATTTAGCGAAAAACCGAATATCAGCATAAAGCCGAAAGTACCCACAAGGGATATTGGCACAGCGACAAGCGGAATGAGTGTTGCCCGCCAACTCTGTAGCGATAGATATACCACTAATATCACAAGAAACAGAGCCTCAAACAGAGTCTTATACACTTCATGTATAGATTCTGCAATATACGTGGTCATATCGAATGGTATGCTGTATGTGACTCCGTCAGGGAAATTTCGGCTTATCTCAGACATAGCCTCCTTTACCTGCGCCGCAACTTCCATAGCATTCGCTCCCGGCAACATGTAGATGGACAACACGGCCGCATTCTCTCCATTGATTGAACTCTCCGTATTATACGACTGAGCTTCAAGAGATATTCTTGCCACGTCACGCAGACGTATTATAGACCCGTCGGGATTGGCTCTGACCACAATCTCCTCAAATTGGCTTACAGACGACAGACGGCCTTGTGTAGTTATAGGTATAGTTATGTCCAATCCGGTCACCGGTTGCTGTCCGAGCACACCGGCCGCTGACTCACGGTTCTGATCCTTCAACGCTTTCGTCAGGTCGGCCACAGTTATTCCCAAATTAGCAAGCTTGTCGGGCTGCACCCAAATCTGCATAGCATAGTATCGGCTACCGATATTTGACACTCTTCCGACGCCGGGGACACGACGTAGCAAATCGACTACATTCAGTGTGGCAAAGTTGCTCAAATAAATTTCATCAAATTTGGCATCGTTAGAGTTAAGGCATATAGTCATCAGCTGGCTGGAAGCCTGCTTCTCGACCGATATACCATTCTGTACAACCTCCTGTGGCAAACGGCTTTCGGCAAGTTTGATTCGGTTCTGCACCTCGACGGCCGAAAGCTCCGGGTTTGCGTTTATATCAAATGTTATAGTGGCCGTAAAGCCTCCGGAATTGTTTGATGACGACTCCATATACAGCATCTCCGGGGTGCCGTTAAGTTCCTGCTCTATAGGTGTGGCAACAGCCTGCGATACTGTCAGAGCACTTGCGCCGGGATATGACGCGCTGACTTTAACCACCGGCGGAGTTATCTGCGGATATTGGTCAATCGGCAATGAGATTAATCCGATGACTCCAATCACTATGATTATAATCGACAATACTGCCGACAATACGGGTCGGTCGATAAAGAAACTGACTCTCATATCCCTTTGTTATTCAACATTTACGCTTTTGTCAACATCAGAATCCATCACATCCGATGAATCCGGATCACCGTCAAAATCTTCTGCCTCAGGACGAATCCTCATTCCGGGAGTCAACTTATGTTGTCCTTCAACGACAACGGTCTCGCCGGGTATAAGTCCTCGCTCGACAACTGCACGGTTCTCTATCTCAGGGCCAAGTTCGATAAAGCGCTTCTCAACGGTTGAGTCCTGACGCACGACATAAATGTACGCCCCACCCTTTTCAATTATTACACCTTTCAGAGGTACGACAGTGGCATTTTCCCTCACATCAAGCAGTACGCGCACTTTTGTAAACTGGCCAGGCAAAATCGACCGTTCAGGATTAGGCATCCGCGCGCGCACCGAAAATGTTCCTGTGTTTGGATCGACTTGCGGTTCGGCAAAATCAACCATTCCGCGGTGAAGATATACCGTGTTGTCAGCCAAAGTTATCGTCACGTATGGTTGCCAGCCTCGTGAGGCATCGCGCTCGCCAAATTCAACATTTCGCTCCTTGCTTTTCAAATAGTCCAAAGCAGTCATGCTGAAGTCAATCAGCACGGTATCGCTCTCAACCACAGTTGCAAGCAAGCTTTTGGAACCCGGGCCGACAAGAGTACCGATGTCAACCATTCGCTCGCTGATACGTCCACGTATAGGCGAACGCACTGTCGTGTAGCTAAGCTCAAGTTCAGCTTGAGCCAAGTCAGCCTTACTCATACCCACGGCTGCGTTTGCGGTCTCATAAGCCGCCACAGCATTGTCAAGATCCAGCTGGCTGGCCGCATTCTGCTCATATAACGGGCGAATACGTTCAAGATCACGGCTTGTCTTTTGCGCAAGTGCTTCATCTTTCTTTAACTGGGCACGAGCTTTATCGACACGCGCCTTATACGTGTCAGGATTTATGACGAACAACACCTGACCCTTTTGGACTTGGGAACCTTCCTCAAAAAGCATTTTTTCCAGATAGCCCTCTACCCTGGCGCGCACCTCAACAAATTGGCTCGCCCGGACTCGTCCGACATACTCGCCGTAAATCTCAACATCATCGGACAGCGCACGGGTGACACCGACCACCGGCTCCTCTTGCACATGGCGTTTATGGCCTTTTCTGACTGCTACAATCGCGACAGCTATGGCCAATGCCACAAGCAGAAGAATCCCCAAGACTATCAACGACTTTTTCGACTTAAATTCGGGCATTTTCATAACATTTCCCTCAGTTGATTATCCTTTTTTTCTGTAATCTACGTAATTTAATCGGATAGAGGCATTCAAAAAGCGCACTCAACCCCCAAATATTGACTATAGACACATTTAAACATTGTTTTCAATTAAGCAAAATACCAAATATAATCTCTTAAATTTAACAATTCCCCACCCTGTTTGTTCACAGCATCCAACCTTTGCGACACCAGCCGAACACTTAAATTTTTGGATTGTGTTTGTACTCGCTTTCATAAAAAGGAAAACGCCTTAAGAATCATGGTCATCAAATGTTTTTCGCGAACTTATACAAAGACTGAATTCCGCTTAAATGGCAAATAAAATTGGCGGATAATTTGGTTTGTGTCTGTATTTTTAGGAAATTTGCCGTAACATCCGGTTTAGTGGATACTTTAAGTGCAAGTTTAACCTTTCAATATCGATGAGCGCAAAAATATTTGTACCGCTGACAGCACTGCTATTATGTGCCTGTTCGCAGAGCGAACAGCCTTACGACCTGGCCGATCCGATGGTTGGCACGGGATTTCATGGACATACATATCCCGGTGCCACCACTCCATTCGGAGGCGTGCAACTCAGTCCCGATACACGGGCAGGCAACTGGGATGCGTGTTCGGGATACCATTATTCCGACAGCACAATCAACGGATTCTCCCACACCCACTTAAGCGGAACAGGATGCGCTGACTTAGGTGACATTTTCTTCCGCCCCACTACGGCAGACGTGCCATTCAGCGCAGATTCGCTATATCGTCCGGCTACATTCTCGCACGAAAACGAGTCAGCTCGTCCTGGATATTATCGCGTAAAGCTTGATAATGAAAATATTTTGGCCGAACTGACTGCAACACCTCACGTCGGGCTACACAAATATACCTTCCCTGAAGGTAAAACTGCAAGCATTATCGTTGACCTCGAGCACACCCTCACTCCGGAGCGCATCCGCGAGACCACGATTACAGTCAGCGGGCCTGCGGAACTAACCGGATACCGAATCACCGACGGATGGACACCAGACCAGCACGTCTACTTTGTGGCGCGCTTTTCAAAGCCATTTGCTTCGTCCGAGATAATCCGCGACGGAAAGACCGCCGTATTGAAATTTGACAATGACAAAGAGCCTGTAATGGCCGCCGTGGCACTCTCCAGTGTCAGCATCGAAAATGCAATGGCAAATCTTAATGCCGAAGCCCCGAACATCGACTTTGAAAAAGCCTTAGCCGATGCAACCGACAAATGGGCTGACGCTCTATCGGTAATTACAGTGGAAGGTGGAAGCGCCGACCATAGGCGCAACTTCTATAGCGCGCTCTACCACACCATGACCGCGCCGAACCTGATGAGCGACGTAAACGGACAATTCCGACGCAACAACGGCACTATAGCCACTATACCGGATGGTTCTCGTTACTATTCGACAATGTCAATTTGGGATACCTACCGCGCATGGAATCCATTGATGACCATCATAAATCCTCAGCTTGTCTGCGACATTGTGAACTCGATGCTCGACATGTACGATGCCACCGGCGAACTCCCTATATGGCCGCTTGCTTCCGGCGAAACCGGCTGTATGATCGGATATCACTCTGTGTCGGTAATCGCCGACGCTTATATGAAAGGCTATAGATGCTTCGATGCAGAGCATGCTCTCAAAGCAATGGTCGCTTCCACAGGCACACCGCGAAAAGGTGCCGATTTATATGCCAAATATGGATATGTCCCCTCCGACTCCAAAAGCGAATCGGCCTCATGCACGCTCGAATATAGTTATGACGATTGGTGTATAGCCCGAATGGCTGAAGCAATGGGATACGATTCTGTAGCCACAGCATACTACGAACGTGCCCGCAACTACTCAAATCTGTTCGACGGATCGACCCGATTCTTCCGAGGCCGTAGAGCCGACGGAAACTGGGAACGCCCATTCAACACCTCAGCCGTAAGTCGTGACCTTACCGAAGCAACACCCTGGCAATACCGGTTTGCGGCCATGCATGATGTCAACGGTATGGTAAATCTTTTTGGCGGAACTGAAAATTTTATCGCGGCACTCGACTCTCTGTTCATTGCGCCTGAAATTCAAGGCCATGTCAGCGACATAACCGGCCTAATCGGGCAATACTCCCACGGTAACGAACCGAGCCACCATATCACCTATCTTTATAACTACGTAGGACAACCATGGAAGACACAGGAATGGACTCGACGGTTGCTCGACGAGATGTATGCCCCCACTCCGGAAGGCATCTGCGGCAATGAAGACTGCGGACAGATGTCGGCATGGTTCGTAATGTCGTCGCTCGGTATTTATCCGGTATGTCCGGGAAGCAACGAATTGGTACTTACCACCCCACTTTTCGACCGTGCAGTAGTCAAATTGCCTAATGACACCTCATTAGTCATAACGGCTAACAATCCCGGTAAAAACAGATATATCAAGAGTGTAGAACTTAACGGTACGCCGATAGAATCAAACTTCATAGCATACGATGGATTGATTAAAGGCGGAGAGCTGAAATTCACTTTAACCGACAAGCCCGATACTTCGAGAGGTACAAAGCCGGCCGACAGTCCGTATTCTATGGACAAGGGTCTCACGGCATCTATGCCCTTCATCAAACAAAATGTGGCACTTTTCGACGAAACTGTCGACTTTGAAATCTGCTCTGCAACCGAAGATGCCGACATCTATTATACCCTTGACGGAAGCGACCCTACTTTAGAATCACCGAAATACATTTCGCCGGTAAAGCTAACCCGCGATGCAACTATTAAAGCTGTAGCGTATAAGGACGGCTATAAACCCAGCAGGATATTTACCGTTTCGGCCACAAAAGCCGACTATCTGCCGGCATTAAATGTCGAAACAAAGTCTAACGGTATCGGATACCGCTATTACGAAGGTAATTGTGAACGCACTGCCGATATAACGAAATGCAGATTGGTAGAGTCAGGTACAATTCCTCATCCCGCTATCGATAAAGCCCGTATTTCCGACCACTTCGCCTTCATCTTTGACGGACTTATTATGATTCCCGAAGACGGCGTTTACACGTTCCGCACCACAACTGACGACGGATCAACCCTCTTGATTGACGGCCGGCTCGTAGTGGACAATGACGGAGGCCACTCTGCCACCTCAGCAACCGGACATGCCGCGTTAAAAAAAGGACTACATGCCATTAAAGTCATGTACTTTGAGGATTATGAAGATGAATCGTTCCGAATAGATTGGAAGACTCCTGACTCGGCATCGTTCGCAGCTATTCCCGATTCACTGCTGTTCATAAAGCCTTAACATACTTGAACATTATCCATAAACCAGATATGAAAAATTTATCGTTCACTTTAATTTTAGCAACCGCGTCAGCACTATTATGCGGAAACGCTGTTGCCACAGCTTCACCAAACACTGACAATCCTACGTTCAACGTAATGTCGTTCAACATACGTTTCGACAGTCCGGAGGACAGTCTTAATAATTGGCAATACAGAAAAGACCGCGCGGCTAACGCCATTAAATTTTATGATGCCGACATATTAGGCACGCAGGAGGTGTTGAAAAACCAGCTTGACGACCTCAACGAACGCCTCCCGGGGTACACATCAATTGGTGTCGGCCGTGAAGACGGAAAAGAAGAAGGCGAATACAGCGCACTGTTTTTCAAAACCGAGCGTTTTGAAAATCTCGAATCCGGAACGTTCTGGCTCAGCGAGACACCAGATTCTGCCGGATCATTAGGTTGGGATGCGGCATGCGTGCGCGTGGCCACATGGGCTCGATTGAAAGATAAGGCAAGTCAGCGCACTTTGTTTGTGCTTAACACTCACTTGGACCACGTAGGCGACACTGCCAGGCATGAGAGCATCAAATTAATCCTGTCAAAAATCGACCAACTAAGCGATGGAGCACCCGTCATAGTCACCGGCGACTTCAACTCATCGCCGGAAGAGGACGTAATCAAACAGATTACCGACAAGTCTACTCCGGGACACCTTACCCATAGCCACGACATTGCAAATATTGTCTACGGCCCTTATTGGAGTCTGCACTTTTTCGGCGAGATTCCTTACGAGGAACGCCCGCTTATCGACTATGTTTTTGTCCGTGGCGACATCGAAGTCGACCGCTATGGAGTCCTCGCCGAAACCGACAGCTATGCATATCTGTCAGACCATGCACCTATACTCACAACCATAACTCTTAAATAACTCGAATTATGAACTCTATTTCCCGCATATTAGCAATAACTCTTGCATCCTCCGTCGCCATTCCACATACATTCGCAGAAAAAGGCCGCGACAAAGAACTGACCTACATTATGGAAAACCCTTACGAAGTATCGGTCATCGAGGCTCCGAAAGGCGATAAGGTTAAAAATGTAATTCTGATGATTGGTGACGGAATGAGCCTAATGCACGTCTATTCTGCTTGGGCTGCCAACCGCGGACATCTGTTTTTGGAAAACGCCCCGGTCGTTGGACTTTCAAAGACATATTGCCTCAACAAGCTTATAACCGACTCCGGAGCCGGCGGAACCGCTTTGGCATCAGGGCTCAAGACTAACTATCATTCTGTGGGAGTGGACGGCGAAGGACGCCCCGCAAAATCTCTTATAGAATATGCCAATGAACATGGATTAAGTGCCGGCGTTGCGGCTACATGCCGCCTTTGGGATGCTACGCCCGCAGACTTCTGCTGCCATATCGTGGACCGCGACAACGAAGACGCTGTGATGGCCGACTACGTAAACTGCAAAGCAGATGTTGTTGTTGGTCCGGGATGGGGTAAAATGATTAATCGCCCAGACGGACGAAATCTGTTTGACGAACTTGCCGCCAAAGGTTATCAGTTACCACGCTCGCTTGAAGAATTTGACAAAATCACCGGAGGAAAAGTGTTCTGCGTGACCGATTCTTTCGACACCCCTCTGCCGGCTGTACGCGGCGACTATTTGGCTCACGCATCGCTCAAAGCCATAGACATTTTAAATCAGAATCCAAACGGATTTTTCCTAATGATAGAGGGTTCACAGCTTGACGACTACGGGCACTTCAACGACCTCGACTTGCTTATGCAAGAGACACACGACTTTGACCGCACCATCGGCGCAATTTACGAATGGGCGGCCAAGGACGGCGAAACCCTCGTCATAGTCACCGCCGACCATGAGACAGGAGGCCTGACGCTCGTCGACGGCGACAAAGAAGAAGGACGCATCGTTTGTAAATTTTCGACCGGTGGCCATAGCGGTGTCATGGTTCCGGTCTATGCTTTTGGACCCGGGGCGGAACAGTTCACCGGAATATACGAAAACACCGACGTGGCAAAACGCATCATGCGTCTCCTCAATCTCGAATAACACTCTGACCCGCCATTGTACATGCAAAAGTATTTGACCTCAATATTTCTGGCTACAGTTATCTCGTCGGCAACGTCATTGCAGATTTATGCTCAATCATGCGGGAACGACGAGAAATACAATCTGCCGTATAAAAATACTTACGTTAAAGAGCCTCTCGTCGCTGAAAATGAATATCGCGTGATGAAAGCCGACACATTGCCCGTCGGTACATTTGAAGAAGCACGCATGATACTCCCTGCCCCTATATGGAACGGACACGAGAAGGAAATTGAGATGTATTGGAAAGCCTGGGAGATTGCTGTTGGAAATATCCGACACCCGCAGGCCGGATCCGGATTTGTCAGCTCATATCTTGATACAGCCTATAACGGCAACATCTTCATGTGGGACTCGTCGTTCATACTGATGTTTGCGCGCTACGGCGACCGATTCTTCCCTTTTCAGCGTACACTCGACAATTTTTACGCCAAACAACATCCTGACGGATTCATCTGCCGCGAAATCAAAGCCGACGGAGCTGATTGCTTCGAGCGTTACGACCCAACGAGCACCGGGCCGAATCTGATGCCATGGTGTGAGATGGTATATTTCCATCAGTATGGCGACGTTGACCGCCTTCATAAGATATTTCCCGTGCTGTGTGCCTACTATAAATGGCTTAAGCTTAACCGCACTTGGCAAAACGGCACTTACTGGTCAAGCGGATGGGGAACCGGGATGGACAATATGCCACGTGTGCCTCAAGAATATAGTCAAATATATAGCCATGGACACATGACATGGCTCGACACGAATCTACAACAGTTGTTTATAGCCAATCTGCTGCTGGAAATGGGATTTTACACTGAGCGGTGGCAAGAGATCGAAGAGTTTGAGGACGAAGCCAAAATGCTTAAAGCGTATATCGGAAATACTCTTTGGAATGATTCAACAGGATTTCTCCATGACCAATATGCCGACGGATCACTTTGTCCCACCATGGGCATCGGAGCATATTGGGCTCTGCATACTCCCGATGTCTTAGACCGACAGCGCACCGACAGGCTCGTATCGCATCTGACCGATTCGCTGACTTTCAATCGCCCTGGCATGATTCCGTCGCTATCGGCTGACAATCCGAAATACAAATCCAACGGACGCTATTGGCAAGGCGGGGTTTGGCCCGGCACAAACTACATGGTGCTGAACGGACTGGTTAAAAACGGCTATCGCGATTTAGCGCACGACATAGCCCTCAGGCATTATAATCAAGTATTATCAGTCTACAATCAGACCGGTACGTTTTGGGAATATTACTCTCCTGAAAATGATGAACCAGGATTCATGGCCCGTAAAAACTTCGTCGGATGGACAGGACTGCCTCCGATTGCCGTTCTAATCGAATACATACTTGGTATTCGTGGCGACTATGCCGAAGAGGAGATTGTGTGGGACATGCATCTGACTGACGAGCACGGAATACATCGCTATCCTTTCGGCCCGGATGGAACAATCAGCATGACCGCCGCCAAACGCAAAAGCGCCACCGAAGAACCAAAACTAAACATCGAATCTAACATTCCGTTTAAACTGCGTGTGATATACGGCGACGGAAAAGAAAAGATTCTCGAAATAACACCCGAAAAGAAAATCTATTAATTAAATGAATACGCTCTCACGCGGACTCATAGCATCCGTAATGACGATATGTTGCGCTCAGACTCAACTCCACTCATTCGCAACTAACGCACCAGACAGCGACTCGACAAACACAATTCAACGTGTAGGGAGCCGCCTGGAGCCGTCCAAACGTGCATTTACGTCGCCTGCGGTAGAAAAGAAGATACATGAAGTGGCAAATATGATTGCCGATGAAAAATTGAGAAGTATGTTTGAACTGTGTTATCCCAACACTCTCGACACTACGGTAAAATACTCAATCGGTGATGACGGCAGACCCGACACTTTCATCATAACGGGCGACATAAACGCCATGTGGTTGCGCGACTCCTCTGCCCAAATTTGGCCTTATATGCCTTTAATGTCGGAAGATGACAATTTGCGTCTTATGATTGCCGGGTTAATCAACCGTCAGGCTCGTTGCATACTTATAGATCCGTATGCCAATGCGTTCAACTTCGGCCCCACCGGCAGCTATTGGGAGTCAGATTTCACTCAACCTATGGCCAAAGAGCTGCACGAACGCAAATATGAACTTGACTCACTGTGCTACCCGATCCGGCTGGCATATCGCTATTGGCAACTTACCGGAGATACGTCCGTCTTCGACTCTTTATGGCATGATGCGATGACGCTCGCAGTCAAGACTATGCGCGAACAGCAACGAAAAAATTCCAGAGGGTCATATAGCTTTTTCCGCGAATGCGAACGCCCTACCGACTCACAGATAAACAACGGTTGGGGAGCTCCGACAAAGCCCATAGGTATGATTTTTTCGGCATTCCGACCGTCGGACGATGCCACACAATACGGATTTCTTGTGCCGTCAAATATGATGGCGGTAGTTTCATTGCGACAGCTCGCGGAAATAGAACGTAACGTCTATGGAAATGCAGAGTTTGCGTCGGAATGCAATTCACTTGCCGATGAAGTCGACAACGCAATAAAGCAGTTTGCCGTTGTCGACCATCCCGTCTATGGCAAAGTGTTCGCATACGAAGTCGACGGCTACGGCAATCATACATTTATGGACGATGCTAACATTCCGAGCCTTTTATCCGCTCCGTATTTAGGGTATTGTGACATTGACAATCCGATATACCGCAACACACGAAGACTCGTCTGGAGCGATGATAACCCATATTTCTTCAAAGGTGATGCAGGTGAGGGCATTGGCGGACCGCACGTAGGCCTTGAATATATATGGCCAATGAGCATCATTATGAAAGGGTTAACGGCCGAAAGTCCGGAAGAAATCAGCGACTGCATCAGTGCCTTACGCGACTCCGATGGAGGGACTTACATGATGCACGAATCTTTTAATGCCGGCAACTCATCCGACTTTACCCGATCATGGTTTGCATGGGCCAACACCCTATTCGGCGAACTGATAATCACCACCGCTGAAAAACACCCTGCACTCCTCTCCTCGACACGCAAATAAAAACAGATTCCCGATGTGGCAATAATTTGTATTCAACAAACTAATTCGTATCTTTGTAAATCTTGGCGTTGCGTTGCGGCGTAGTTCGGCAATTTAAGGTTAGATAATTGGATATTTTTTTGTATTTTTGCAAATTGAAATCTTCACATTATCTCTTGCCAATAAATCGACAATGACAGACAACCCCGAAATAATCCAGGAATTACCCGAAGGAGCCCAATATACGGGCGACGATATAAAGACCCTTGTTTGGTATGAACACATCCGGCTACGTCCGGGAATGTATATCGGCAAGCTTGGCGACGGGTCGCAAAGCGACGACGGCATATACGTATTGGCCAAAGAGGTCATAGATAATTCCATAGACGAATACATGATGGGGTTCGGCAAACAAATTTCAATAGATGCCGACGAGTTTACTGTAAGTGTCCGCGACTATGGACGAGGCATACCGCTGGAGAAA
This sequence comes from uncultured Muribaculum sp., assembly GCA_964543345.1. Taxonomy (GTDB): domain Bacteria; phylum Bacteroidota; class Bacteroidia; order Bacteroidales; family Muribaculaceae; genus Muribaculum. Next base: position 23,773 of record CAZIXM010000015.1, read on the forward strand.
TTAGCCGACGTGTCGTCAAGAATGAACACCGGCGCAAAATACGATTCCAAAGCTTTTAAAAAGTCTGTTGGTCTAAACGGAGTAGGAATAAAGGCAGTCAATGCGCTATCAACTGACTTCTATATAAAGAGTGTGCGTGACGGTATGCAACATGCCATCGAGTTTAAAGAAGGAATGATGATAAAAGACTATGGCATCGAACCTTCTGACGAGCCAAACGGAACGCTTGTCCGCTTTACTCCAGACAATACTTTATTCCGCGACTACCGTTACCGAGAAGAATATCTTGTCCAACTTGTCAAAAACTACACATTCCTAAATACCGGGCTGTCGATATACCTTAACGGGAAAAAGTATTATTCTCGAAACGGACTGCTTGACTTGCTTAAAGAGAATCTTACCACAGAGCCTCTGTACCCAATAATCCACCTTAAAGGCGACGACATTGAGGCAGTAATCACCCATACCCGTCAATTCGGAGAAGAGTATTACTCATTTGTCAACGGACAGCATACCTCGCAGGGGGGCACACATCTTACAGCCTTCCGTGAAGCCGTTTCGCGCACCATCAAAGAATATTCCGGCAAGAACTTTGAATATTCCGACATACGCAGCGGTATGGTGGCCGCCATATCCATTAAAGTCGAAGAGCCGATGTTTGAATCGCAGACCAAGACAAAACTCGGTTCGCGCGACATGGGTCCTGAGGGGCCTACGATCGCAAAGTTTATCGGTGACTTTATAAAGAAAGAACTTGACAACTATCTGCACATAAACCGCGACACCGCCGACATATTGATAAAAAAAGTGCAGGAGAACGAGCGCGAACGAAAGGCAATGGCAGGAGTGACAAAAATTGTCAGGGAAAAAGCAAAAAAAGCAGCCATCAACAATAAGAAATTGCTCGACTGCCGAGTGCATCTGTCAGACTCCAAAGGCAATGAGGAGCGAAAAAATGCCTCGTCAATATTCATAACCGAGGGTGATTCGGCCGCCGGATCAATTACAAAAATACGCGATGTCGAAACCCAAGCAGTATTCTCGCTTCGCGGTAAACCCCTCAACACTTACGGAATGCCATTGGTGGATGTCTACAAAAACGACGAGTTTGCTTTGCTCAGAGCCGCGCTTAACATCGAAGACAGCATCGACGACCTCCGATACAACAAAGTAATTATAGCCACCGATGCCGATGTCGACGGTATGCACATTCGCCTGCTTCTGCTGACATATTTCTTGCAATTTTTCCCGGAACTAATAAAAAAAGGCCACGTTTATGTGCTGCAAACGCCACTGTTCCGCGTAAGAAATAAGGCTACGACTAAACGTGTCGGGAGCAAAAGTGCTAAAAAATCCGCATCGAAGGCAACCGATGACACACATTATTGTTATAATGATGAGGAACGTATCGCCGCCATCAACAAATTTGGAGCGAATGCAGAAATAACCCGATTTAAAGGTTTAGGAGAAATTTCGCCGGAAGAATTCCGCGGGTTTATCGGTCCGGACATACGATTGGACCGAGTGACGTTGCGAAAAGAGGATGCCGTAGACGAACTGCTTGAATTCTACATGGGCAAGAACACATCCGAACGCCAAAATTTTATAATTGACAATCTTGTAGTAGAAGATGACTCTGAAATATCGTGAACGCATAGCCGTATACCCCGGCACTTTCGATCCCTTCACCATCGGTCACAAATCGATAGTCGAGCGAGGGTTGCTACTGTTTGACAAAATCATAGTGGCAGTCGGCATCAACGACAACAAAAGATGCTTTCAGCCTACCGAGAAAAGAGTGGAAGCGATAAAAAAGGTCCTTAAAGACGACCCCAGGATTGACGTAGTAAGCTACGACGGACTAACGGTAGACATTGCCCGCGACCATAATGCACAATTCATACTCCGCGGAGTACGTACAGTGGCCGACTACGAATATGAACGAAACTTGGCATACGCCAACCGTCAGATTTCAGGTATCGAGACAGTTCTGCTATATACATTGCCCGAACTACAGTATATAAGCTCCACAATGGTACGCGACCTTGACCGATGCGGCTACGACATCAGTCAATTCGTTCCGGGAGCCGACCCAAACTTATAGATATAAAACGACACACTACATGCAAATGAAACATTTTATAGTTATATTATCGTTATTGGCGTATTCGGTTCCGATGATATTCGGACAAAACCAGCAGTTCAGATGGACTCCGGACGACAAACTCAAATACGCCGAACGAATCATCTCGTCATATTATGTAGAGGAAGTTAACCGCGACACTATTGTCGACGAAGCTATAAAAGCGATGCTTTTAACTCTTGACCCCCACTCCATTTATTCCACTCCGGAAGAGACCCGGGAGCTTAACGAACCGTTAAGCGGCAACTTCAGTGGAATCGGCATTAAGTTTAATCTCGTTTCGACTGATACACTTTACGTCATAGAAACAGTGGTAGGAGGTCCCGCTAAAAAAGTAGGCATTCAGCCAGGAGACCGCATTATACAAGTCGACGACACAATCATTGCCGGAGTCAAAATGAAAAACTCCGAAGTTATGAAGCGCCTGCGCGGGCCGAAAGGCACAGTGGTCAATGTAAAAGTTATGCGCAAAGGTGTTCCGGATCTGATCGATTTCGCCATAACGCGCGACGACATACCCATCTATAGTGTAGAAGCAGCATATATGGCCGACCCTACCACCGGCTATATCCTCGTCACTCAATTTGGAGAAAACACGCCCAAAGAATTTTTAGATGCCCTTAACAATCTAAAAAAGCAGGGCATGAAAAATCTCATAATTGACCTTCAAGGCAACGGAGGTGGCTACCTCAACGCGGCGTATGAACTTGCGGCGATTTTCCTGAACAAGGGAGACCTGCTCGTCTATACGGACGGCCCCAGAATACCAATCCAGAAATACACCGCCGACAAAGACGGCCAGTTTCCGAAGGACGGACGAGTAGTGGTACTCGTCGACCAGTATTCAGCATCGGCCAGCGAAATTCTCTCCGGCGCGCTACAAGACCATGACCGGGCCGCGATAGTCGGAAGGCGCACGTTCGGAAAGGGACTGGTACAACGTCCGTTCCCATTCCCCGACGGTTCGATGATAAGGCTGACCGTGTCAAAATATTACACACCTTCCGGACGCTGCATTCAAAAACCTTATAAAAAGGGTGATTTTGAAGACTACAGCATGGACATTGTCAACAGATATGAGTCAGGAGAATTCATGCATTCCGACTCTATCCATGTGGCCGATTCGTTGCAGTATAAGACACTCCACAACCATCGCACCGTGTATGGTGGCGGAGGCATAATGCCTGATAAATTCGTACCTATCGACACCACATGGTATTCGCCATATTATAGAGATATGATGGCCAAGGGCGTTTTCAACAAATACATTTTAAGCTACGTCGACTCACACCGTGAGGAGCTGTTGAAGCAATATCCCGACGAGCAGGCATTTATCGACAAGTTTTCTCCGAGCGGCAATTTCCTCGACGGCTTTATTGCCAAGGGAAAAGAATCGGGCATAGAATATAACGAAGATGAATACCGCCGGAGCGAAAAATATATCAGCACAATATTAAAGGCACTTCTCGCAAGCGACTTATATGAAAGCTCATCCTACTCACGGATTGCAAATGAAATCAATCCGACTTACCAAGAGGGGCTGAAACTCATTAACGACAAAAAGGAATATGACCGTCTGCTCGGAAAATGAGAATATTCATTTAGCGTGCCTGATTAAGATGTTGTTTTAACAATAACGAACAATGAAAGATAACGTCATAAGCAACGAATCGTCGGAGAAGACCGTCTTGGTCGGTCTGATTACGCCTCAACAAAATGAGGCAAAAGCCAATGAGTATCTTGACGAACTGGCTTTTCTGGCCGACACGGCCGGAGCAGTGACAGAAAAGAGGTTTCTGCAACGCGTCGATTACCCTAACCCGCGCACTTTTGTCGGAAAAGGCAAACTTGAGGAGATAAAGCAATACATCGATGACAATGGAATCGGTCTGGTAATCTTCGACGATGACCTGTCGACTAAACAGGTGGCAAATCTTGAGCGCGAACTTCAGGTGAAGATTCTCGACCGCACAAGTTTAATACTTGACATATTTGCAAAACGCGCCCAAACAGCCAATGCAAAGACTCAGGTCGAGCTGGCCCAATATCAATACCTGCTTCCTCGTCTGACCCGAATGTGGACTCACCTGGAGCGCCAACGTGGAGGTATAGGTATGAGAGGCCCGGGAGAGACACAGATTGAGACTGACCGCCGAATAATATTGGACAAAATCTCACGTCTTAAGGAGGAGCTTGTTAGCATAGACAAGCAAAAGTCAATCCAAAGGAAAAATCGAGGCAAGCTTACCAGAGTAGCACTTGTCGGTTATACCAACGTGGGCAAATCCACCCTTATGAACCTGCTCAGTAAAAGTGAAGTATTTGCCGAGAACAAGTTGTTTGCCACTCTTGACACAACTGTCAGAAAAGTCATCATTGACAATCTGCCTTTCCTGCTGACTGACACCGTTGGGTTTATACGCAAATTGCCGACACATCTTGTAAACTCATTCAAATCGACTCTCGATGAGGTTCGCGATGCCGACATTCTTGTTCATGTAGTCGACATCAGCCATCCCCAATTTGAGGAACAGATTGAAGTTGTCAACAAGACATTGGCTGAGATATGCGGCCCTGACAATGACAAGAAGATGATCATGGTCTTCAATAAAATCGATGCGTTTACGTACAAGCCCAAAGACGACGACGATCTTACGCCCAAAACACGCGAAAACATATCGCTTGACGAGCTTAAAGCATCGTGGATGGCAAAGATGAATGATGACTGCGTGTTTATCTCAGCAAAAAAGCAGATTAACATCGATGAACTTAAAGAAAAACTGTATGAGAAAGCTAAGGAGGTCCACACCACCCGCTTCCCATACAATGACTTTCTATTTCAAATTTATAACCAAAATGACAGTCCGGAGGACACAGAAGACTTTACGTCAATCCAAACTCCGGAATAAGCCAGAGCTTAAGCTGCAATTATCACATGAATGAATATAGGCTATTGACTTCGGAGGAAATTAATCAATTGGAATATAACGGATGTCGAAGTACCGATTGGTCAGCAGTCCGGGTCAAGGACAAGTTCGATCCCAATAAATACTCACGGGTAAACTTTTCCGGGGATATATTTCTTGGCACGACCGACAACACGGTCAAAGAAAGTAACGGAGTAGAATTGGACTCGGGAATTTATGACAGTACGGTCCACAACTGTACCGTTGGAGACAATGTACGCATATCTCACGTAAACGACCTCATCGCCAACTACATAATCGACGAAGGTTGCTATATATCCAATGTCGGGACACTGGCCGCTTCAACCGGAGCGACATTCGGCAACGGCACCCGTGTGAACGTCCTAAACGAAACGGGAGGCCGCACAAACATCATATACGACCGGCTGTCGGCACAGATAGCCTATCTTATGACCTTTTATCGCCATAACACGGCATTCATAAAGAGGCTTACGTCAATAATAGAATCTTACGTTGAGTCAAAACGCGCTGACTTCGGCAGAATTGGCCGCAATGCCGTCATCATAAACTCCGGAGAGCTGATTGACATCTGCATTGGCAACGGAGCGACTATCGACGGCGCGGCACGTCTAATTGACGGTTCTGTCGGCGAACTTGCCACAATCGGCACCAGTGTCATAGCGGAGCACTTCATTGTCCAGTCGCAGGCCATAATAGACAACGCTGCCATTGTAAAAAATTCATTGGTTGGACAGGCATCAAAACTGAGTAACGGCTTTGTGGCCCACGACTCTATGTTTTTCGCCAACTGCGCGATGGAATGCGGTGAAGCAGTATCTACGTTCGCCGGTCCGCATACCGTATCCATGCATAAGTCATCGCTTTTGATAGGCGGATATTTCTCTTTTTTTAACGCCGGCTCAGCAACTAACGAGAGCAACCACCTTTACAAGCTCGGGCCGATGCACCAAGGCGTGGTCGAGCGTGGGTGCAAGACAGCGAGCAATACATATATAATGTGGCCTGCGCGTTTTGGCGCATTTACTTTTATAAGCGGTACTCATTATTGTCATCCCGACACTTCTTCACTCCCCTACTCCTACGCCATGTCGCGCGAAGGTAAGACCTTCTTGATTCCCGGCGCAAACCTCAAGACAATGGGTACAATCCGCGACTTGCTAAAGTGGGGCGAAAGAGATAAGAGAACCGAAGCTCTCGAAAGTTATGACATTATCAATTATGATAATCTCAGCCCCATGACCACCAACGGCATGTACAGTGCCATAGCATTTCTAAACAAATTTGAGACGCGCGACAAGAACTGCTTAAATTCAAGCTTCGACATAGAGTCCCGCGCTGTAAAAAAAGGCAAAGAATATTATGCCCTCGGAGTAGAATATTTCATGGGTGAAGCCTTTGTACAACATCTGCTAAGCATAAATCCCAATGGAAATTCGACTTTAAAGAGCCAACTGACAAATGTCACAGAAAAGCCCTACTTAAAGTGGGTGGATTTGTCAGGACTAATAGCCCCGTCGGATCTTGTAAATGAACTCTGCGACAAAGTATCAGACGCGACAATCGACACACTTGGAGAGATTGAATCGGCACTCCGCGGTTTAAGCAATCGCTACTATGCACTTAAATGGTCATACGTGCTCGCCAATCTCAGCAAATGTTATAGTGTAGCTCCGAACGATCTGTCGCCCGAAATCGTCCTATCCATCATCGACAGATGGCGCGATGCAGTAAATGCGCTCGACCGGCTCCGCAAAGAGGATGCCCTTAAAGACTACTCTGAACCAATGACCACAGGCTTCGGAATCGACGGCGACGCACAATGCCGCAAAGCCGACTTCAAAGCCGTCAACGGCAATCCTGAGGAGCATGAGATAATCGTCAAAGTACACAAGCATTATACCGACGCTCTTCTTGACGCTCACGAAATCACCACAAGAATCAAAAAGACGTTTGCTATTACCAATTAATCGTATTACCTTTGCAGTGAATAGTAACAATTAAGACAATAACTCACTCAACTTTATCATATTGAATGAAACGTATTTTTGCTAAAACATTTATCGCCATATTCGGCTCCGTACTGCTCGCAGGATGCGGTTCGACCGGCAAGTGGAAAATCGACGGCAATGTGGCCGGCGCCGACAACCAGAACCTGATACTTCAGGTGTCAGAAAACGGAAGATGGTTTACCCTCGACACTATCACCACCGATAAGAACGGCAATTTCAGCTATACCCGTGAACCCGGTGCTTATCCCGATATCTACAGACTCAATCTTGAAAGCAAAAGCATCTACTTTCCCATTGACAGCGTCGAAAGTATCCGACTTAACGCTAACTCGTCAAACTTTGACCGCGACTATACGCTGTCAGGCTCGCCTGACGCGGATATGATGATGGCAGTAGAGAACCGCATAAACGAGACAATCAAAAGCGTAGGTTACGACCAAGCAATGTCTGACTCTTTGCTCAAGCGCGACCTTAGCGGTATGATTTTGAGCAATCCGGGAAGCATTATGGCATATTACGTCATCAACAAGCAGATCAACGGCAAACACATTTTCAATCCGGCAAATCAGTTTGACAACCGCATTGTCGGCGCAGTTGCCAACGCTTATAATGAATTTCGCCCAAATGACCCTCGCACACGTTATCTGGCAGAGGTCTTTCTGCGCAATCGTCCAGCTATTGCAGGCATTCCGATGGACACTATCCAGGTGACGGAGCTTCCGTTCTTTGACATCAATCTGACAGACAATACCGGCGCCACCCACACATTGACCGACGTGGTTTCACGCAACAAAGTCGTAGTGTTAAGCTTTACCATGTATGGAGCAGAAGGCTCAACGGCATACAACGTCGCATTAGCTGACGCCTACGACAAATACCGCGTGAAAGGATTGGAGATTTACCAAGTGGCCGTTGACGACGATGAATTTCAATGGAAACAGTCGGCAAAAAACTTGCCATGGATTACGGTCTACAATCCGCTGTCGACCGGAACTACTGTTCTTAACGTCTACAACGTCCGCAATCTGCCAACCACTTATGTGCTGGCTAACGGCGAACTGGTTGACCGCGTTGACGACCTGTCAAAGCTCAACCAGACGATAGCGAAATATTTATAATCTGCCACTCTCTCAACTACGTTCTACATGGAGCGGACTTTAGTCCTGTTCACCGCAACATTCCCGTTCCGCAATATTACCGAAGAGGTGTTTCTGTTGCCGGAGCTTAAGGCTCTTGAGCGTGAATTTGACAGAATAATTTTAATTCCGCAAATTCGACATGGTGAACGATTGAGAATAGAGTCAGACAAAATAGAAGTGGACACTTTCATTGCCGACAGTTATTTCACGAAATTTAAGGCACTGAAAAGTCCATACCTTATGAGCTATGAGGCCTTAAAGCATTACAGCCACCTCGCTCAGGAATCGAAAACTGCAGGACAGTTCCTGAGCGGGGCATTCTTTTGCATGAATGCCAAATGCTTCGGCAATCTGATCGAAAGTTGGATTAAGAAGAAAAATTTTGACCTCAAAAAGACCCTTTTCTATACGTTCTGGTTTGACCATATAACATCAGCATTGGCCTTTGTGGCACATCGTTATAAAGGAATTCGTATAGTTACCCGCGCGCATGGCTACGATATTTTTGACGACCAAGTAAAATTCAGGTCGCATACTTTAAGGGAAGAGACCCTTGACATGCTTACCCGGGTATATCCTGCCAGCGACAATGCATCTGCCTATATCAGCGAACAATATCCCAAACACGCCGACATTATAACGACTCGCATTTTAGGCTCAACAAAGCTCTATCCGACTTCTTGCACGAAAGCACACAGCCCGGAGGAAGGCATCTGGACATTCCTGTCATGCGCGCGCGTGTCCAAGGAAAAACGTGTCGACAGATGCTTTGACCTTGTTAGAGCAGTGGCCGGGGCTTATCCCCTGAAAAAAGTAAAATGGATACACGTGGGCGACGGTCCTCTTTTAGCCGGATTGAAAAAGGTGATATCTACTGCCGATTTGCCATCAAACCTTTCAGTTGACTTCCGTGGAGCACTAAATAACGAAGCCTTGCAACGCATATATACGTCAGAACCGATTGATTGGGTAATGCTTTTGAGTGATTCTGAAGGAGGATGTCCTATAGCTGTTTGCGAAGCTCTGTCATACGGAGTGCCTGTTATCGGAACAACTGTCGGAGGTATTCCTCAAATAGTGACTCCGAATGTGGGGGTATTGGTTAGCCTCAATCTTACAGCTGAAATGATTGTTGGCGAACTGCAGCCGTATCTCAACGACTTTAGGTTCTATTCGGAGCTTAAAGATGAATGTCAGACGGTCTGGAACAAAAGCTTCAACGCTGAATCATTGCGAACCAACTTTGCCCGTGAACTCTCTAACTTGCTGAGTGATGAACAACGATGAATCAGACATAAAGGTGTCAGTAATTGTCGCGACTTATAATCAGGAGGACACAGTTGCGCGCACGCTTGATTCGATACTCGCACAAAAGTGCAACTTCAGATTTGAAGTCGTAATAGGCGAAGACTGCTCAACGGACTCTACTCTCGATGTTTGCCAAAAATATGCAGAACTATATCCGGATACGATACGCATATACGCCAATTCCCGCAACAAAGGACTTCGCGATAATTACTACGACTGCCTGCTAAAGTGCCGAGGTAAATATATAGCCGACTGCGCAGGCGACGACTATTGGATTGACTCTCTAAAACTACAGAAACAAGCTGACCTGCTTGACCAACATCCGGAGGTAAATATCGTGCACACCGATTGGGAATATTATGACACAAAAGCGAGCATTACCCGGCCAAGCAATCCGGACGGGAGAAAGAACAGCTACCGACAACCTATTGTAAGCGGGTCCGAGCTCATACTGCCAATCCTTCGCCATGAAGCTATGCCAATAATACATCTTTGTACAGCCATGTACCGTAGGGATGCGATTTTTGACGCCTACAGAGCCGACCCCTATCCATTCCGACATTCAGGATTCCCCTGCGAGGATCTACAACTAATCGTGAGTCTCGCATCTAATGGCGACATTGCATACTTGCCTGACATCACCTTAAGATATACTGTTGGAGACGATACCATATCCGGCACCAGAAATCCGGCAAAAGCATTTGATTTCTATGCAGGAGCGCTCGAACTGACTCTGTACCTCACCCGTAAGTACGGCTACTCGACCTCCGATATAAAAGATTACGCGCTCCGCACCCTCGAATTTATAATGGCACAGGCTTTCAACAGTATCGACTCTAATCGCCGCCGGCGTCTGATTGACATTGTAAAAAAGTCAGGACTGCCGCTTTCATTCAAGAGCCGGCTTATGCTGCTATTAAGCGGATGGAGGCCGCTTTGGAGCCTGACCGCATCTATCAACCGCCTAAAGTCTGCTATTTAATGGGAAAAGCCTGCGACATAATTACAGTAGTGGTTCCGGTGTACAATCGAGAATCAATCGTAACGGATACGCTTGATTCGATAGCCTCGCAACATTCGCTTCCTCGACTTATAATTGTCGATAACGGCTCAATCGACGGCACAATGCAGACAATAACCGAGTGGGCCAAGCTGCATTCGTCAAAAGATTTTCCGGTAACCATTTTAGAGGAACCCTCAAAAGGGGCATCCGCAGCCCGACAAAAAGGTCTCGATTCAGTAACCACTCCATACGTTGCCTTCTTTGATTCTGACGACGTTATGCGTCCGGACCATATCTCAAGAATAACGTACAGCATACAAAATAATCCGGAAATTGACATTTTTGGATGGGATATTTTAGCCACCGAGCTCGACGGGAGGCAACGCATCTATCCATTTCATAACCGCGACATAGCATTCCGCCATATATTCAACAGCAACTTCTCGACACAACGTTTCGCTATAAAGACTGAATTTCTACGCAAAGCCGGGGGATGGTGCGCAGAAGTCTTAGGATGGAATGACTACGAATTAGGGGTACGGCTAATCTGCTCATCGCCCAAAGTCATGCGATTAAAAGGAAAGCCAACAGTTGAGATGCGCAGGACAGCCGACTCCATTACCGGGACAGATTACGCCTCGGGATCCGACAAATGGGAAAAGTCAATGAGTTTGTGCAGAAACACATTACTTAACAGCGACCACGACAAATGGCTACTCTGGCTCGACATAAAACTCATGGTTTTAGCCGGACTGTATGCAAGAGAGAGAGCCAATGATAAAGCACACCGTCTGTCATCATCAGTCATCAGTCGGCAGGCATCCCGGCGAAATAAGATATTACTCAAAATGGCATATATTTATACCTCATTAGGAGGCCATGGCATTCATCATCTGCTCCGGCCATTAATATAAATGCCGGAGTTCTTTGGTTCGGTATGGATAATAACTTCGGCATACTTTTCGTCGGGCATGACAGGCGTGAATTAACGTGAATTAACGGCCGATAAAACTTGCTTTTTCAGAATATAATGCGTAACTTTGTGCTGTAAACATTACACAGAAATTTTTATTAAGGGTCTCGCCCCATTAGGTCGAGTTCCTTTAATTTTTTTGTATAACTTAAAAACATAGATAATTATGGCCATCACTTACATGACCCGCGAAGGGTACAAGAAGAAAATGGACGAAATAGCTTATTTAGAAACAGTTAAACGTCCGGAAATATCACGCGCGATTGCGGAAGCCCGCGATAAAGGCGACCTTTCGGAAAACGCCGAGTACGATGCGGCAAAAGAAGCGCAGGGAATGCTCGAAATGAAAATTTCTCAGCTGAAAGACCTCGTTGCCAATGCCCGTATAATCGATGACAGCAAACTCAACACCGAGGAGGTTCAAATATTAAATAAAGTTAAAATCAAGAATGTGGCAAACGGCATGGTAATGGAGTACACTATCGTGGCCGACAGCGAAGCCAATCTAAAAGAGAAGAAGCTTGCCTCAAGCACTCCTGTGGCCCAAGGTCTTCTCGGCCACAAACTCGGAGAGGTGGTTGAAATCAAAACCCCGGCCGGTCTGGCAAAATTTGAAATCATGGAAATATCATTTTAATAACCGTCTGACATGGCTACAATATTCACGAAAATCATAAACGGCGAAATTCCTTCATATAAAATCGCTGAAGACGACAACCATTACGCTTTTCTTGACATAAATCCCGTAGCACCGGGTCATACACTTGTAGTTCCCAAGAAGGAAGTTGACTATATATTCAAACTTGAAGACGAAGAGCTTGCAGCACTTAACATATTTGCAAAGCGCGTTGCACAGGCCATGGAAAAAGCCATGCCCTGTAAACGTATCGGAGTGACCGTCATAGGGCTCGAAGTTCCACATGCCCACATCCATCTCATTCCCATCACTCAGGAGAGCGACATGTACTTCAACAAGGGAAAAATGACCTTGGATCCCAAAGATATGGCCGATATAGCAGAACGCATCTCCAAGGAATTCAAATAATAACCGACATAAACGTCCAATTGTTAGGAAATTATTAGACGGAATTAGGCAATATGCTATTGCGGATATAAAAAGTTAATAGTAACTTTGCCGGCAGAAACGGGAAGGGTGAGTTATCGCCTGGTGCCCGTCTCATATTAATTAACTTATTTATTAACCATTAAATGAACGAAGAATTGAAAAATTCACCCATCGAAGATTTCGACTGGGATGCCTACGAAAAAGGCGAAAACAAAGGTGAAAAGAGCCGCGAAGAACTCACTAAGACATACGATGAGTCGCTCAACACCGTAAAGGACAAAGACGTAATCGAAGGTACCATCATCGCCCTTAACAAGCGCGAAGCAGTGGTTAACATCGGCTACAAATCAGACGGTATAATCCCCGTCAACGAATTCCGCTACAATCCCGACATAAAAGTAGGCGATGTCGTAGAGGTATTCATCGAAAATCAGGAAGACAAGAAGGGTCAGCTCATTCTTTCACACCGCAAGGCACGCATGTCGCGTTCTTGGGAGCGCGTGAACGAAGCACTCGAAAACGACGAAATCATCAAGGGCTACATCAAATGCCGCACCAAGGGTGGTATGATTGTTGACGTATTCGGAATCGAAGCCTTCCTCCCCGGCTCACAAATCGATGTTAAGCCCATCCGCGACTACGACATCTTCGTGGGCAAGACCATGGAATTCAAGGTCGTTAAAATCAACCAAGAATTTAAGAATGTCGTTGTTTCGCATAAGGCTCTTATCGAAGCCGAGCTCGAACAACAGAAGAAAGATATCATCTCCAAGCTTGAGCGCGGACAAGTGCTCAAGGGCGTGGTTAAGAACATCACCACCTACGGCGTGTTCATCGACCTCGGTGGCGTTGACGGTCTTATCCACATCACCGACCTCTCTTGGGGCCGCGTAAGCCATCCCGAAGAAGTGGTTAGCCTCGATCAGGAACTCGACGTGGTTATCCTCGACTTTGACGACGAGCGCAAGCGCATCGCCCTCGGTTTGAAGCAACTTCAGCCCCATCCGTGGGATGCCCTCAACCCCGACCTCAAAGTCGGCGACAAGGTTAAAGGCAAAGTTGTCGTTATGGCCGACTACGGCGCATTTGTTGAAATCGCTCCGGGCGTAGAAGGTCTCATCCACGTAAGCGAAATGTCATGGTCACAGCACCTCCGCTCTGCCCAGGACTTCATGAAGGTCGGCGACGAAGTAGAAGCCGTTATCCTTACCCTCGACCGCGACGAGCGCAAGATGTCACTCGGCATCAAGCAACTCAAGAACGACCCATGGGAAGACATTGAAGTGCGCTACCCGATCGGCAGCAAGCACACTGCTAAAGTGCGTAACTTCACCAACTTCGGCGTATTCGTAGAAATTGAAGAAGGCGTTGACGGACTTATCCACATCAGCGACCTCTCTTGGACTAAGAAGATCAAACACCCGAGCGAATTTACCCAAGTCGGTGCCGACATCGATGTACAAGTTCTCGAAATCGACAAAGACAACCGTCGCCTCAGCCTTGGCCACAAGCAGCTCGAAGAAAATCCTTGGGACGTTCTTGAAACAGTATTTACTGTCGGAAGCATCCACGAGGGTACCATCATCGAGATGCAAGACAAGGGTGGCGTAGTTGCTCTCCCCTACGGCGTAGAAGGCTTCGCAACTCCCAAGCACCTCGTTAAGGAAGATGGAACTCCTGCCAAGGTTGACGAAAAGCTCGACTTCAAGGTAATTGAGTTTAACAAGGACAACAAGCGCATATTCCTTTCACACAGCCGCATCTACGAGGATGAGGCCAAGGCTGAAAAGAACGAAGCACGCAAGGCTCGCCGTCAGGCAAAGAAGGAAGAGCAGCACGCAGCGGCCACTCCTGCCATCGAACGCACTACCCTCGGCGACCTCGAAGAGCTTGCAGCCCTTAAAGAAAAACTCTCAAGCAAGTAAAAAATTATCTCCGATTTGGCGTTAAGCCAAGTTGTACAGAATGTGTTTACGTACGTAATGCCTGGTGGAAATGAATTCCACCGGGCATTCTTTTTGCCAAATTCAAGGATAATTCCGATAAAATACATAACTTTGCAATTAGCCGACGGATTTATCCGTGGGCAATAACCAATCAGTATCACATTAAAATTGACTTGTTAATGTCTAAGACTCTAAACTCAACGCCTTTGCCTGAAGATGTGGCCGAGGCTACCGCCGACAATGGAGTGGCAGGGCTCCCGGAAAACGCATTCCGCGAACTGGCATCCGACGAAGAATACGTCCCCGTGATGCATCCGGCCCACGATTATCCGGAAGTCACAGGTTACTCCGTGACGATGGGCCTTATTCTCGCCGTAATCTTCAGTGCGGCGGCCGCTTACCTCGGGCTTAAGGTAGGACAGGTTTTTGAAGCCGCTATACCTATAGCCATCATCGCCATCGGACTTTCCGGAGCGCTTAAAAAGAAAAATGCCCTCGGCCAAAATGTCATCATACAGTCTATCGGCGCCTGTTCGGGCGTAATCGTGGCCGGAGCCATATTCACCCTGCCGGCTCTCTATATTCTGCAGGCAAAATATCCGGAAATCACCGTAAACTTTATCGAAATATTCCTTAGTTCGCTTCTTGGCGGCATTCTCGGAATTCTCTTCTTCATCCCGTTCCGCAAATATTTCGTAAAGGATATGCACGGCAAATATCCGTTCCCTGAAGCTACTGCAACTACCCAGGTGTTAATCAGCGGCGAATCAAAAGGGAGCGACACCGGCTCGCAGGCAAAAATACTCGTAATCGCTTCGCTAATAGGAGGTATCTATGACTATATCGTAGCCACGTTCGGATGGTGGGCCGAAAACGTCACTTCGACCGCATCGCAGTGGGGAGCCTCACTTGCCGCAAAGACAAAGCTCGTGTTCAGCATCAACACCGGCGCGGCTCTTCTCGGCTTAGGCTATATTATAGGTCTGAAATACGCTTTTGTCATATTTGCAGGTTCTGCTCTCGTATGGTGGATCATAATACCCCTGTTAGGCACTTACGGCTCGGTTGAAATAGCGGCAATGTCGCCTCAAACCATATTCAGCGACTATGCCCGCATGATAGGCATCGGCGGCATAGCCATGGCCGGCGTAATCGGCATCATTAAGTCATGGGGTATAATCCGTCAGGCGGCCGGACTTGCCGTCAGCGAATTCAAGGGAAAGTCAACCGACGCCAAGGAGGTTAGATGGCAGACCGACATATCAATGAAGACCATAGCCTGCCTTATAGCGTTGGCGCTTGTAGTAGTGCTCGTGTTCTTCTGGATCGGTGTCATCCATACTTTCTGGCAGGCACTTATCGCCTGGATTGTAGTGACAGTTATAGCGTTTCTGTTCACAACAGTAGCCGCTAACGCAATAGCCATTGTCGGCTCAAACCCTGTTTCAGGCATGACCCTTATGACATTGATTATCGCCTCGGCCATCTTCGTGGCCATCGGACTTAACGGTACGTCGGGCATAGTGGCCGCCATGGTAATTGGCGGCGTAGTCTGCACGGCATTGTCCATGGCCGGAGGTTTTGTCACCGACCTGAAAATAGGCTATTGGCTTGGCTCAACCCCCAAAAAGCAGGAGACATGGAAATTCCTCGGCACGCTTGTTTCGGCAGCCACAGTGGGTGGCGTAATCCTCGTGCTCAACAAAGTCTATGGCTTTACCGGCGACAATGCTCTTGTAGCTCCTCAAGCCAACGCTATGGCTAAAGTCATAGAGCCCATGATGATGGGAGGCGACACCCCCTGGATTCTGTATATGACCGGAGCCATATTGGCGGTGCTTCTTAACTGGTTGGGAGTGCCGGCATTGGCATTCTGCCTGGGAATGTTCATACCGATGCAGCTTAACACCCCCATCCTCGTAGGAGGAGCCATAGCCTACTTCGTGGCAAGCCGCAGCAATGACGAGGCTGTCAACAATGCGCGCCGCGACCGCGGAACCCTAATCTCATCAGGACTTATCGCAGGTGGCGCGCTGTTCGGAGTCTTCGCCGCGCTGACCCGTTTTGCCGGATTTGAATATGACAATCCGATTCCAGAAGAGACAACGCAGATTTTAGGATGCATTATGTACATCCTTCTGATAGCATATCTGATTTGGGACAGCATGAAAGCGAAGAAAGCATAAACGGGCAACTTAATCATGACGCATGTCGGCTAAACGCCTGAATATAACTCTATCAACATCGAACCGCGAGATTCTTCATCTCGCGGTTCCGTCTATTGTCACCAACATAACGACTCCCCTTCTCGGATTGATGGATGTAGCCATCACCGGCCACATGGGATCGGCCGCCTATATAGGAGCTATCGCCGTTGGAGGCTCTATGTTCAACATGCTTTACTGGCTATTTGGATTCCTGCGCATGGGCTCAAGCGGAATGACTGCACAGGCCTACGGAAGCGGCGACACCCGACGGCAGTCAGTGATACTCAAGCAAGCTCTCACCGTAGGCTTGTTAGTGGCAGCCGTGATGATACTGCTCCGACACCCTGTCTGCCAACTATTTCTAAAATTCATGGATGTCGACAGTGCGACGGCACCACTCGTTTCGACCTACTTCCTTATCCTCGTGTGGGGAGCTCCTGCTACTTTATGCCTCTATTCGCTCACCGGATGGTATCTTGGAATGCAAAATACAAAGATACCGATGTGGGTCTCCATATTTATTAACCTGTCCAATATAGCCATAAGCCTCACCCTTGTCTATGGATTCCGACTTGGTATAGAGGGCGTGGCATTCGGAACGCTGTCGGCACAATGGTTAGGATTTTTGATAGCGCTCGTAATATGCTTCCGGAAATACAAGATTAAGCGCACGGGATGGCGCGGTATCCTTCAGCCTGAAGCCCTTAAGCGATTCTTTTCAGTCAACACCGATATATTTCTCCGAACAGTATGCCTCGTAGCGGTTACTATATGGTTCACGCGCACCGGAGCGGCGCAAGGCGAAGTCATGCTCGCTGTCAATGCCTTGTTAATGCAGTTCTTCACTCTGTTCTCATTCTTCATGGACGGTTTTGCATTTGCCGGCGAAGCCATGACCGGCAAATACCTCGGCGGCCGAAATGACGCAATGCTTCGCTCCACTATAAAACATCTGATATTCTGGGGCATTGGAATTGCCACTCTTTTTACAGCCGTCTATGCCGCCGGCGGCGATATTATGCTTCATCTGCTTAGTTCCGAACCGGAAGTCATTAGTCGAGCCCACGATTTTTTGCCATGGGCAGTCACCATACCTGCGACCGGGTTCATGGCATTTACTTGGGACGGCATTTTCATCGGCGCGACCGCCACACGTCAAATGCTTATCTCCATGGTATTGGCGACCGCCGTTTTTTTTATTTCGCTGGCATTACTCCACCCCGCCTTTGGAAATCATGGTCTTTGGGCATCCTTCATCCTTTATCTGCTCACACGCGGAATAGTACTGAGCATCTTCTCACGCCACAACAGTTGGAAATCCATCTAAAAATCATTTTAGAGACGTTTGGAAATCAAACGGCCTTTTAGTTAAAAATACTTTATTTGTGTTAATAAATTGGGGGGGGTATTTTTTGTTGTATATTTGCTTTGGATAAAATGATTGATAGTACCTTATTACCAAATCGGATTACCAACTAACTATTATTCAACCAATTATTATCATGAAGCTAAAGTACGTAACTTGCTTGGCCGCTTTACTCGCCATCTCGGGTGGAACGGCGCTGACAGCAGGAGCACAAAACGCCTCCAATGTTAGCAATCAACAGTCAAACGGTTATTGTACCGGAGTAGTCCTCGACGACACCGGCACCCCCATTATCGGAGCGACTGTAATGGTAAAAGGCACCACCAACGGTGCCAGCACGAATCTTGATGGAGAGTTTTCACTAATCAACGTGAGAAAAGGAAGCACCATCGCCGTCTCCTACATCGGATGTCTGCCCTACGAGACCGTTTGGAACGGACAGTCTCTGTCAATAACCCTACAGAGCAGCACTCAAGATCTTGACGACGTAGTGGTGGTGGGCTACGGTACACAGAAGAAAGTATCTGTTACAGGAGCTATCGCTTCCACTAAAGGCGAAGAAATTGTGAAAGTTCCCTCAATTAACTTGACCAACACTTTAGCCGGACGTCTGCCCGGACTTGTTTCCTACAGCAGAAGTGGCGAGCCCGGTTATGACGATGCCGGACTTCTCATCCGCGGTGCCAGCACCACCGGCGACTCATCACCCCTAATCGTCATTGACGGGGTTGCCGACCGCGCTGGAAGTCTCGGTCGCCTTGATCCAAATGACGTGGAAAGCATTTCCGTCCTTAAAGACGCATCGGCCGCAATCTACGGTTCACGTGCGGCAAACGGTGTAATCCTCGTCACGACAAAACGCGCAAAGACTGACAAATTCTCCGTTACCTATAACGGAAATGTCGGCTTAAGCCGTCCGACCATTCTCCCCGAAATGGCAAGTTCAGCCCAATATGCCGAACTCATCAACGAAATCAATCCGGGGACATATTCGGCTGAGCAGATTCAGAAATTCCGCGACGGAAGCGATCCGGTCAACTATCCAAACGTCAATGCTTTTGACGAACTTCTGCGCAACGCGCTCCAGACCTCGCACAATGTAAGCGCATCGGGTGGAGGAAAATACGTAAAGTTTTATGCATCTGTCGGCTATCGCTACCAGGACAACTATTACAAAAACAGCGCATCCAACTATAATCAGTATAACGTGCGCTCAAATATTGACTTCACCCCGTCAAAAGACCTTAAGTTCGGCCTTAACATAGCATTCCAGCAAGAGGACCGCAACTCTCCGGTCTACGGTTCGGAAGACATCTGGCGCTACTTGATCAAGCACAATCCAATGGTCAACATCTGGTGGCCCGGCACAGACTACGGCAATGTATCCTCAAAGCAAGACAACTTCTCGCCCGCTACCGGACTTGACGACACTATGGGTTATGGAAAGAACCGGCGCTCATACTTAAATGCCGACCTTACCATGAACTGGGATCTTCCCTGGATTACAGAAGGTCTTTCTGTTAACGCCGGCGTATATATCGACCGCGCAGACACTTTCCAGAAGAACTTCCAAAATAAATATTATCTTTACGGTTTAGAGGGTGACACCTATACACCGCAGATCCAAGGTTCCAATATTCTCAGCGAAAGCATGAACCAGACTCTCGGAGTAACCCTCAACGCTCGATTAGCCTATAACCGTCAATTTAACGAAAAACATAATGTCAGCGCATTTGTAGCATACGAACAATACACCTCGCGCTACGATTATCTTTACGGAAAACGCGAAAACTTTATTTCGACAAGCATCGACGAACTGTTTGCCGGTGACCAAAACACGCAGATAAACGACGGTTCTGCTTCTGAAACGGCACGTGTCAACTTCTTCGGACGTGTCGACTATAACTTCTCAGAGAAATATCTTCTGCAATTCAACTGGCGTTACGACGGTTCAGAAAATTTCCCGAAAAACAATCGCTTCGGTTTCTTCCCCGGCGTATCGGTTGGATGGCGTATCTCTGAAGAAAGCTTCTGGAAAGAACATCTTTCATTCATCGACTATTTCAAAATCCGCGGTTCATGGGGTAAGATGGGTAACGATAAAGTATCCTCTTTCCAGTATATGACTACATATACATTTGACAATGCCGGTATATTCAACGGCACAAAGCAGACCGGCCTTCGTCTGCAACGCACTGCCAACCCCAACATCACCTGGGAGGTTGCCACAACATATAACATAGGTATCGATGCGCGCTTCCTCAACAACTGGAACTTTGAACTCGAACTGTTCAAGACTAAACGCGACAACATTCTTGCTACGCGCAATGCCGCCGTTCCCGAATACGCAGGACTAAATCTGCCGGACGAAAATATCGGACGCGCTTCAAACAAGGGTATCGAAGTCACATTGGGATGGAACAAACGCTTGACCAACGACTTTTCATTGATGCTTAGCGGAAATTTCTCCTACAACCACTCCAAAATCGAATTCATCGACGAACCGGAAGAAACTCTTGAATGGCAACGCCGTACCGGACTGTCAATCGGCACCAGCGGAAGCAATTATCTAATGTATGAGGCTGACGGCATTTTCCGCACACAGGAGGAGCTCGACTCTTATCCACATTTATCAGAAGCACGAGTTGGTGATGTTCGATTCAAGGATGTCAACAACGACGGCGTAATCAACGGTGACGACAAAGTGCGCCAAGATAAGCCGGCAATCCCTCGAATCATGTACGGACTTAATATCGGAGCCAGCTACAAAAACTTCAATCTTTCTATGCTATGGCAAGGTGCCGCCCAAGTTTGGCAATATACCTTCATGGAAGCCGGCATAATCGGAAACTTCACGAAAGACTTCTATGAAAATCGTTGGACTGAGGACAATCCTAACGCCAAGTATCCTAGAACATACAACCGCGACGCCACTGTGACAGGTGGAGGAAGCTACAAGAACACCTTCTGGCTCAACGACGCGAGCTATCTTCGCTTGAAGAGTGTCGAGCTGTCTTACACGTTACCTCATAAGTGGTTCAAATCATCGCCCGTCGAAAGTGTACGCTTGAGCGTCAGTGGATATAACCTACTCACATTCAGCAACATTAAGAACATCGACCCCGAAACCCAAGAAAATTCACAGGGTTGGGCAGCTTGGAATACACCTCAAAACAAAGTATACAACTTTGGAATTAATGTAACTTTCTAAACCGGAATAACAATGAAAAAGATTATCAAATATACCTTCGCCGGACTGTTGGCATCGGCTTCACTGACCGCCTGCACCGACATTCTCGACAAGGCTCCTCTGACAGAAATATCCCAGGAGGACCTTTGGAACGACCCGGCACTTGTAGAAGCATACGTAAACTCTGTTTACAACCAGGTAGGCCACGGATGGACTGAATCCATGTTGGCATCCGCTATTGACGAATGCGAACTGACCTGGATACGCGGGTGCGAGGTGACCAACCTCTCACGCATGAGTCCGAGCGATCTTGGCCGTATGAACGGCGGATGGTGGGGTTGGGACAACCGCGGATGGAGCACAAAGTGGAACAACATCACCAAGTGCAACATCATTATGGAGAATATCGATGACGTGGATTTCTCAGACGAAAGCCTTCGCACTCGCCTTAAAGGAGAAGTAAAGTATCTGCGCGCATTTGAATATAACGACCTCATTACCCGTTGGGGAGGTGTACCATTGATTACTCGCTCATTTACAATCGCCGACGACGCTCTCATCCGCGAGCAAGTACGCGCCACATACGAAGAATGCGTTAACTTTATGGTACAGGAACTCGATGAGGCGGCCGAACTTCTTCCCACCACTTTCAGCGGGTCAGATTATGGACGCGCAACAAGCGTGGCAGCAAAAGCCCTAAAGGCACAGATTTTGCTTTACGCCGCAAGTCCTTTGATGAACGAGGGCGTACAACTCGCCCAAGTAGGCTATCTCAATCCAAAAGCCGACCGTTGGGAGACCGCGGCAAAAGCCACTAATGAAGCCGTTAAGGCTGCTGAAGAAGCCGGCTACGCTCTATATCAAAACACTGGCGATCCTGAGACAGATTATCAGCAAATATTTCTCGACACTTCCGAAGCCAATAAGGAGGTTATCTTTGCCCGTATGGGTACAACAAGCACTCTCAACGACAACCTAAGCTCCATCGAACAGTGGAACTTCCCTAACGGTTACGGTGGCTGGGGCGGAAATACACCTCTTCAAGAACTTGTCGACGACTTTGAAATTCTCGAAAACGGAACAGCACGCTCTTTTGATTGGGAAAATCCTTCTGATGCCGCTAATCCATACGTCAACCGCGATCCGCGCTTCTATGCATCGATTCTTTACGACGGTGCCCCGTGGAAAGACCGCGAAATCGAAGTATGGCTGACAGAAGACGGCCTTTCAGGTGGTAAAGACTCAAAGTATGGACAGGATTCATGGAACACATCTCAGACCGGCTACTACATGAAGAAATTCATGGATGAAGACTACGTGGGAAATAGCTGGCAATTCTCCGCGAAGAATTATATCTGGCTAAGAATGGGCGAACTTTACCTCGACCAGGCCGAAGCCAACTGCATGGCAGGACATGACGATGTAGCTAAAACGGCACTCAATAAGGTAAGAAACCGCGCTGGTATGCCGGAGATCAACAAGACAGGCACTGAACTTATGGATGCCATCCGCCACGAACGCCGCATAGAACTTTGCTTCGAAGAGAACCGCTACTTCGATGTTCGCCGCTGGAAACTCGGACCGCAATATCTTGCCGGTAAGATCCATCGCGTAAACGTCGTAAAAAAAGATGACGGGAGCAAGACCTATACAGTCGGTGAAGTTGGAGGCGACTTCGGCACTCGTATATTCGATGAAAAGATTTATTGGTGTCCTATTATGAAATCAGAGATTGACAAGAATCCTAATCTTGTTCAAAACCCAGGATACGACAAATAAACAATATTAGAATAACTAATTAACAATCCACTTTAAACAAGTTTTAGGTAAAAAAGAGAGGGGTCCGGTATTTGGTATATCGGACCCTTTTTAAACATGAATAGCTATTTTAGAGCTTTGGCGACTGATTTAGCTGAATTTTACCTATATTTGCATTTGACATAATAATCCAACAACTAAAGCATTTCCAATGAGACTTCAACTTCTTTTTTTAGGGCTGGCGACAGCTTCGTGCGTGTCAGCCGCTACGGTCAGCAGTCCTGACACAAAACTGGTTGTCACTACCGGCCTAACAGACGGGAAACCGACTTATTCAGTGACATACGAAGGCAAACAGATATTATTGGACTCCTCTATCGGCTTTGTCGCCAATATCGGCGACTTTGAATCCGGACTAACTTCTTTGGGCGAAAAGACCGGTGTAGTTGAAAAGTCGTTCGACCAGGAGAAAATCAAACGTCGCCACATCGACTACAAGGCCAACCAGCTTATCTGCGAATATAAAAACGACAAGGGTCAGACGATGTCAGTCGAATGGCTCGTCAGCGACAACGACATAGCATTCCGCTATCTGATTCCCGCCGAAGGCGACACTCGAAGCCTGATTATAGAGAAGGAAGCCACAGGCTACCGTTTTCCGGACTTCACCACAACGTTTCTCACTCCGCAAAGCGATGCTATGATAGGATGGAAGCGTACAAAACCATCTTACGAAGAGCCATATAAAGCTGATGCTAAAATGGATGAGCCATCGATGTACGGCCACGGATACACATTCCCGGCCCTCTTCCATATCGGCGACAACGGTTGGGCTCTTCTGACAGAAACAGGTGTCGACGGTTATTTCTGCGGTTCACGTCTGAGCGACTATGCCGACGGCCTCTACACCATCGCCTATCCGATGCCGGAGGAGAACAACGGCAACGGGTCGGCCAATCCCGCTATCAGTCTTCCCGGTAAAACTCCGTGGCGAACCATTACCGTCGGCTCATCTCTTAAACCTATAGTTGAAACCACCATACCCTGGAACGTGGTTGAACCGCTATACGCCGCCACAGAACCGGTCAATCCGGGACGAGGCACTTGGAGCTGGATTATCTGGCAAGACCCGTCAATCAACTACGACGACCAAGTTAAATACATAGACTTTGCGGCTGAAATGGGGTATGAAAATGTGCTGATAGACAACTGGTGGGACACGAACATAGGCCGCGACGGCATCGCTAAGCTCGCAAAATATGCCCAAGGCAAGGGGGTTAATCTGTTGATTTGGTATTCATCAAGCGGCTGGTGGAACGACATCGAGCAAGGTCCGACCAACTTAATGTCGCGTCCAATCCCTCGCAAGCAGGAGTTCAAGTGGCTTAAAAGCCTTGGAATTAAAGGCATCAAAGTAGACTTCTTCGGAGGCGACAAGCAGGAGACCATGCGACTTTACGAAGATATCTTGAGCGATGCCAATGACTACGGAATCAGCGTAATTTTCCACGGATGTACCATGCCCCGCGGATGGGAACGCCTCTACCCCAACTATGTGGGCAGCGAGGCCGTACTTGCATCTGAGAACCTCGTCTTCGGACAGAACTTCTGCGACCAGGCCGCCTTCAACGCCACCCTGCATCCATTCATACGCAATGCGGCCGGATGCATGGAATATGGAGGTACTGTGCTCAACCGTCGCTTAAACCGAGGCAACAACGGAGGTACCACCCGACGCACCACCGACGCATTTGAGCTTGCCACTGCAATCTTGTTCCAGAATCCGGTTCAGAACTTTGCCCTGACCCCCGACAATCTGACAAACGCTCCAAAAGCCGCCATCGACTTTATGAAAGCCGTGCCAACCACTTGGGAAGAGACTTTATACATTGACGGCTATCCCGGCAAATACGTCGTATTGGCACGCCGACATGCCGACAAATGGTACATTGCCGGAGTCAGCAACGAAGATCAGCCTCTTAAGCTCAAGCTGAATCTGCCCATGCTAAAAAAAGGTCAGGTGGTTACCCTATTTGACGAGGACGGTAAAAACCCGATTGAGGAGAAAGCCCTTAAAATAAAGAATCCCGAAGCGGTCGAGGTTACAATGAACGACAACGACGGATTTATCATAGTAGCCGATGCCGACTAAAAGTTTGTCCACAGAATCGGAAACTATTTGTATTTTCAGCAAAATTCCTAAAAAAAATAATTGTTATTAAAATTAATTTATTTATCTTTGCGAAGTAAACCAATCGGAAGATTCGGTTCATAAGACAAAGACGAAGATAATAACCAATTTACTGTACATGAACATTATTTGCAAATCGACAGCCAAATTATTGTTTATAAGCATATTGACAATTCCATACAATGGATTGAAAGCCCAATCCGTTGACTACTCCGTAGTGTCAGTTCCCGAAGAATCGGGAACTGACTTTATGAAAATAACCTCTGCGAGCGACTACGTATGTATGCCGTTGGTGAAACGCTCACGCACCAACATCGACTGGCTTTCCAACCGCATACTTGGTCTGACACGCAATGGCAGTGCAATTGCATACCTGTCGTTCCGCAATAATGCCACCAATATCTTTATTAAAGACCTCGAAAGGCAAGGAAGCTCAGTCCAGCGCACAAACCGCACAAATGTGCTTGACTTTTCGTTCTCGCCTGACGGACAGGATCTTTGCTTCTCGGAAAAACGTGGCGACTACAATCAGATATTCCGCACGGATGCCGAAAAGGGATATGTGTGTCGCCAGATAACTTCCGGAGCAAACGACTTTTCTCCTGTATACTCTCCCGACAAAAAGCAACTGTTTTTCGCCCGTTCAGAGGCTAACGGCTCCACAATCTGGAGCTACGATCTTTCAAACAACTTCTTGTCGAGCTTCGTTCCCGGAATGAACCCGTGTCCTTTAAAGGGTCAAACTGCACTCTTAGTGTCGCGCCCGACGGCTATGGGACGTAGCGAAATATGGAAGATAAATTATGAAACAGGCGAAGAGGAATGCATCGTATCTGATCCGGTACGCAGCTTTACATCTCCCATCGTGTCGCCTGACGGACAGTGGATACTGTTTGTGGGAAGCAACCAAATCAAATGGGATAGAGGCCAGTTTAATAACACCGACTTATTTGTGTGCCGTATGGACGGTAGCGAATTTACGCAACTCACCTACCACGCGGCCGACGACCTGTCGCCCATTTGGAGCGCCGACGGCAAATACATCTACTTCATCTCGCAACGCGGTGATGCCGACGGGACAGCCAACATCTGGCGCATGTCGTTCAACTATTGATTTTCGAGAAATTCATACTATAACCAATTTCAATTATTTATTAATTTAATCTTATGAAGACTTTAAAAGTTCTTTTTGCTGCGGCTCTTCTTGCCGTATCAGCACCTGCATTCGCACAGTTTGCAAACAGCGGCAGCTCGAAATCTGTTGACACTTCTGACTACAACCGCATCGGCGTTAACTACAACAACTGGAACCTCTCACCCAAAGGTGGCGACGGAGTAAACTTCAGCGGTGTTGGTGTAGATTATACTCATGGCTTCAGCATTTCATCTGACATGCCTCTCTTCATTGAAGCCGGCGCAAAATTCATGGTTGCTTTCAAGAGCGAAGATGGTGTAAAGCAGACTTACGGTAACATCGCAGTGCCTGTTAACATCGCCTACAAATTCACTCTTAATAATCCCGACTTATCTATCGTACCTTACACCGGTATCAACTTCAAGGTAAATCTTATCGGTAAGACCAGCTATGATGACGACGACGAAGATTACGATTGGTATAGCGATGGCGACATGAAGCGCTTCCAGATGGGATGGCAAATCGGTGCCGGCCTTAACTACAAGCAGTTCTATGTAGGTTTGGGTTATGAACTCGACTTCATCAAGATTGCTGAAAAAGTTAACACTTCAAACTTCTACGTTGGCGTTGGTTACAACTTCTAATCTGAACAGTTTAGAATAGCAATCACTCAGAATCACAAGAAAAGCATAACGGGTCGGTTTATACCGGCCCTTTGCATTTTAAAGATGTATCAAAATTGAATAGCCGGAGATTGGCGCGAAGCGCCTATCTCCGGCTATTCAATTTTGTGCATCATACAGATGCGATAATTCTATTTTGACACAGCCTCGTTTCGTATTGTATTATATGCTTCTTATGTTTGGCTACGCTGTAGCCATTTTGCTGTTCGGTGGTCGTCTACAATTGTGTAACCAGGAATGAGGATTGGTTCAATTGTTTAGGCTAAGCATGTCGTCGATTATGTGTCGGTTGTTTGAAAGCCGGGGCACTTTGCGCTGTCC
Organism: uncultured Muribaculum sp.; assembly: GCA_964543345.1. Classification (GTDB taxonomy): domain Bacteria; phylum Bacteroidota; class Bacteroidia; order Bacteroidales; family Muribaculaceae; genus Muribaculum. Next base: position 51,159 of record CAZIXM010000015.1, read on the forward strand.
GCCGAGCTTGCCGGTTGATGCGAGCCACTGTTCAAACAGTCCTTCTTTTGCCGTGACAACGGTCAGGCGGTCCAAAAATAGTCCGTGGGAACGTTTCGCTTGATAGTCTGAGTTTTCAGCTTGGATATTGCGGTCAAGAACTTCAGCGAAAGCATCGATGTTTTTAGGAGGTCGGGCGAACTCTATCAGCCACTGGTGACGGCCTCGAGTTCTGTCGCCAGCATAGACCGGCGCAGCTGTAAAATTCAGCACAGAACATTCCAACTCGGTGCATGTCTTTGCTATGGCGGCCTCAGCGTTGTGCACCATCAATTCCTCTCCGAAAGCGTTGATAAAATGTTTCGTTCTTCCGGCTATGACTATTTTCAGCGGATTTGTGTCAACTACTGTCACCGTGTCGCCAATGGCATATCGCCACAAGCCGTTGCATCCGGAAATGACGAGCGAATATGTCCCGCCCTTTGTCAGCTCCCAAGCGGCTAAAGCCTCAGGAAACTTTTCGTCTTCATGTCCGAGGGGCACGAATTCATAGAATATACCAAGGTCAGTTAGAAGCGTCATCGCCGGATCGCCCATGTCGGTACGCACTGCAAAGAATCCTTCAGAGGCATTATATGTCTCCAAGTAACGCATTTTAGCCGAATTCGTGATATGGGAATAAGTCTCGCGGTATGGGTCAAAAGATATTCCCCCATGGAAGAACACCTCCAAGTTTGGCCAAACTTCATGTATCGTCGAGGCTCCGCTTTTCTTAAGAATCTCCTTTATGACGGTCAGAAACCATGAAGGTACTCCGGAAATGTTTGTCACATTGCAGTTAATTGAAGCATTTACGAGAGCAGGCAGTTTTTTAGACCAATCTTCCATCAGCGCAATCTGCTTGCTTGGGATTCTTACGAGATTGGCGAGCGGGTTTATATTGTCGATTAGATTTGCCGACAAATCGCCTACGACAACGTTCTTCGGCAAAGTCAATTCGTTTGCATAGCTTCCGCCGAGTATAAAGCTTTTCCCGTCAAATATTCGACTGTCGGGATAAAGGTCAAGATAGTGGGCAACAACATCAAATCCGCCCTGATAATGGGTGCGCCGAAAAGAGTCGGCAGTTATAGGAATATATTTGCTTTTGCCGTCAGACGTGCCCGACGACTGGGCAAAATGCGATGTCTTTCCGGGCCAAAGTATATTCCTTTCACCCTTAATCATCCGTTCCACCAGATGCCGTATATCGGGATACTGGACTACCGGCACTTTTTCGCGGTATTCTTCGTATGAGCGTATCGACGAATATCCGTAAGAGTGGCCTTGCAGAGTGTCGGATGCACGGCTCAGGAGCCATGCCAGTTCCTCGCGCTGGGTTCGCTCCGGACAGAGCGACTTTCTGCGCCAAGCGTTGACCCGACGAATAAACAATGGCTTTATTATAGCGGTTATACTCATTAGCTAAATTTGTCCGATTTTAAAACAAAGATACAACGAATTTGTTAAAATAATACCTATGGGGATTCACTAATAGTTCTAATCAAATAAAAAAACGCACCATGACAACAAAGAAATTTTGGGTATGGCTTATGCTTACCGTATGTATGTCATTGACTTTCAATGCATGTGACAGCGATGATGATTATTATGGCGACTACACTGGAAACGCGCCGTTTTTAGGCACTTGGTACGGGGTGTCGACAGATGTAACCTTTACCTTTGACAGCAGCGGCTATGGCACGTACACTAACCAGGAGGGCGACATATACAACTTCTCGTGGGAGTATGGCGACGACTATCTTGAAGTCTATTTCACCGACGGCACCACCTGGAACATGGAGTGGAGTCTTACCGAGAGCGGCTATCTGGCCTTGTATGATGAAGATCTCGACTATACCACATACTATACGAGGTGACGTAGATGCCTGCTTAACCGATTATTTTATGTCACGCCGGAATGCCGTGCGGCGCCTGTGCTGTCTACGCTCGAAGAATTTCCATTGCTGTTGAACATTTTCATTGTCGGCAAGCTCAGGATTGCTTTCAGCCCACTTGTAACCGTTCTTTATATAGACGGGCAAGAGATCAGTGAACAGTAATGCGTTAACACCCTTGCTTTGGTATTCCGGCGATACGGCCACGAGCAGTAGGTCGACGGTGTCGTTATGTCCGTACATAGCTTTTACCAGATGCATCCATCCGAAAGGGAAAATGCGTCCCCGGCTTTTCTGCAGGGCTTTAGACATGGACGGTATGGAGATACCTATGCCCACGAGTTTATCGTCGCTGTCCACTATAACGCATACATTTTCCAGCTTCAGAATCGGCAGATAAATGTCGATATAATATTGGATTTGACGTGGAGTCAGCGGTGAATATCCATAGAGTTTGTCGTAAGCTTCATTGATAAGCTCAAATAGAGCCACGCCATAGTCATTCTTTATCTTTTTGCCGCTTGTGTATTTCAAAGTGCGCAGATTGTATTTTCTGCGGACTATGTCGCCAACTCTGGCCAATTGCTCGGGAACTTTGTCAGGCACATCTATGCGGTACTCGACCCATTCGGCATCCGGCTTGAATCCCATACGCTCCATCTGGCGAGGATAATAGGGATAATTGTAAATAGTGGCCATAGTACCGATCTCATCGAAGCCAAAAGTAAGCATTCCTTCATGATCCATGTCGGTAAAGCCCATAGGTCCCACTAAAGAGGTCATTCCGGACTCTCTTCCCCAAGACTCGAGAGCGGCAAAAAGCGCGTCGGACACTTCATCGTCGTCGATGAAATCCACAAAGCCAAAGCGCAGGTCGGCATGTCCGCTTCGCTCGTTGACGAGTCCGTTTATGATACCGGTTATACGCCCCACCGGCTTTCCGTCACGGTAAGCCATCCATGATTTTGCTTTACAATGATCGAAGGCGGGATTGACATCCGGAGATAAAGTATCGATGTCGTCCTTAATCAACGGGGGCACATAGTAGGGATTGCCTTTGTAGAGTTCGATTCCGAATTCAGTATATTTCTTTAACTCTGACCTCGTGGGTGCTATTTCGCGTATTTCAACAGACATAAGTCATTGAGTTTAATTTGATTTTGGTCTTGTTTTTTATTAACTGAAGCTACTTTTTTGTCGACATGCTCAGCATTGACAACTTTGTTATATTGGCGCAGCCGCTTCGACTTGCTTGAATTCAGCCACGCTAAAAGTATTATCATTAACGACAAGAATACAATGAGCATGATATAAAGTCTATTGCCCGACTGATGCTCAATGGCAAGATGCAGATCTTGTACGTCACGATAACGTTTCTTGGCATCAGGATCCATGCACCGTTGTGCCACATGCCTTAAGTGCGGATGCTTTTCCGGAATACGGTCGAGTACTTCCGACAGAATCTTCCCATAGTTGTAAATGTCCTCGGAGGCATCCGCAGGCTCAAGATGCTGACGCTGGTCAAAACCTACGTCTATCAGTTTAAGATTGCCGACATTTTCTGTAAAGTAAATTGTCTCCGGACGTATCGGATGATGCACAATATGGTTGCGTTGAATGTAGTCGATCGCATCGACAAGATTTGTCTTTATTTTGTCGAGAATGTCCGGAGTCACTTTGTCTTCGTTGATGAGCCGCCGGAGCGAGTTGCCGTAAACATCGTCAGTTATAATGCATCTGCCTAATCCCGGAATATCCTCAAAGTCGTTGATCATAACGATGTTGGGATGACAAAGATTGTAGCGAACGTCAAATTCCTTCTCAATCATGGCGTTAAATTCGGGCTTGTCGGCGTACTCGGGCTTAAGAGTCTTGAGCATAACCCACTTTCCATGCTTTTGGGCAGTGTAAACGTTGTAATATTCCTCTTCCCACTCCGGAAGCAGTTCAATTTCAGTCCATTTCCCTGTCGATTGAAGTTTTGGATTTTGATCGTTTGCCATTTAGTCAGATATTCTGTTCAAGTACGCAAAAATACAAAACATTTTCTTATTTGATGCCCCACGCCTTTATAAAAATGTTAAATGGGTCTCAAATGATGAATTTGTAGAGTCGGCACGACTCAATGATTAGAATGTAGCGGCAAATGCAAGACCGAAAGCGCGATTAGCGGGGTCGTAGCTTGGCAGAGCGGCCAAAGCGGAAGTTGACCTTGGACTGATTCTGAAAATACGTCGGTTGAATGGAAGCAGCCAATATCCTATTCGCGCGCTAAGTATGCCGATTCCGGCTCCTGCCAATACGTCATTGAGCCAATGACGTTCGTTGTACATTCTCAAGAATGCTGTACCTACGGCAATCGAATATGCACCGATGGCTATTCCGAGGCTATAATCATGGCGTATTAGCTCCGCTCCCATAAACACAGTGGCGGTATGGCCGGAAGGAAATGAGTTTCGCGCGGAACTGTCAGGACGTTTTTCTCCGACAGTGTATTTTATGCCGTTAACCATGATTCCCATGGCCATGTATGCAGTTGCGGTTACCACAAGTCGCTCTTTAAAACGGAGACGCGATTTTACGCCTACGCAGCCCATCGCCACGTAGGCTGCGGTCGGAAGATACTGCACATAGTCGTCGACATGAATATAGTGATTGCCCCTAAGGCGCGTCATATCGTCTTTAATGTCATGCTTGATTTTTGAGATCCAGCCGTTGCAAACGCCCCATGAACCAACCGCGATAAGCGCGCCCGGGAGGATGAGTTGCGTCGGCCTAAATTGATAAGGCGTATTATTGACCGGCACAGATGTTTCTACAGCCACGATTGAATCCAATAAGGCCGTATCTTCGGCAAGGAAAATATCGGTCTGAATTAGCTCCTGGGCAGACAGATTAAGCGTTATGCTGATGGCTATAAAGCAAGCGATGATTTTTTGATTCATAAATCAGTTAGTTAATATTGTACAAAAGTACGCTATTTTAGCCGCTTAATCAAATTCGTAAGACTATTTATCGGAATTGTCCGATAAAAGCAGAAAGTAGTTGGGTCTGTGTCAAAATACAACAGCATCTGAAAGAAGCATTTTGGGCTTCTTTCAGATGCTTTGATTCCATTTTAACACTGCCGATGTTATGCTTTCACTTCCCAGTGTTCACCACTGAGAATCATATCGCGTAACGAGGTATATCCTTTTTTACCGCGTATGTCACTGATTTGAGCATCAATTTCCTCGTTGTAGACAAGGCTGTCGACATCTCTAATTACTCCGATTGCTAAAGGCAACTCATGGCCGTCCATCATGGCCAGTTGCTGGTGAAGGAAGTTGCTGCGGGTATGCGCATCGTGAACGAGCACATCATCCAAGGTATAACCATCCTTTCCAACCTCAACAGCTTTCAACAGGAAACCATCCTGAACGAGCCCCATCTCCATATTCTTGCCAAACAACATCTTTTCGCCGTGACGAAGATGGATGGTGCGTTCGGCGCGATATTCGCGGTCAGTGATGTAGTTATGTATTCCATTGTTGAAAATGACGCAATTTTGGAGAATCTCAACGACAGATGTGCCATGATGACGTGCCGCGGCGACAAGAACCTCTTGCGAAGTTGCAAGCTCGACATCAATCGAGCGACCGAAGAAATTGCCTCGTGCTCCGAATACAAGTTCTGCCGGGATAAATGGATCTTCAGTAGTGCCGTAAGGAGAAGATTTGCTGACAAATCCTCTGTCGCTGGTAGGAGAATACTGCCCCTTAGTAAGACCATAAATTTTATTGTTCAACAACAAAATGTTTATATCCACATTACGACGAACTGCATGTATGAAATGATTGCCTCCGATGGCAAGTCCATCACCGTCGCCGGAAATCTGCCATACAGCCATTTCGGGATTTGCAACTTTGAACCCTGTGGCTATAGCGGCGGCACGCCCATGAATGGTATGGAAACCATACGTATTCATATAGTATGGGAGGCGAGAACTGCATCCGATGCCCGAAATAACGGCTGTCTTATGCGGAGCCACTCCAACTTCAGCCATAGCCTTGTGGAGTACATTGAGTATTGCGTGGTCGCCACATCCGGGACACCAACGCACGGGCTGGTCGCTCTTATAATCGGCAGGAGCAAATTTTACATTGTCCATATTTAGTAAGCTTTATTATTGTTCATCCATTATTCTGACAACACCGTCAACGATCTCTTGCACAAGGAACGGCTGTCCTTGAATCTTATTTATACGCTTTATCTGCATTCCGCCAAAACGACTCTGAAGATAATCGGCCATCATGCCGGTATTGAGTTCGGCACAAATCACCGTCTTATAGCGAGAAAGTACCTCCTTAGTGTTTTTAGGAAGCGGATTGATGTAGCGGAAGTGTGCAAAAGCAACCTTTCTACCGGCTTTGTTAAGTTCGAGGGCGGCAGTGTAAAGATGTCCGTATGTTCCGCCCCATCCGATTAACAATGTGTCAGCATCAGTATCGCACGCTACTTCCAGTTCCGGAATGTCGTCAGCGATTCTGGCCACCTTCTCCTTTCTTGCCTCTACCATGCGCTCGTGGTTAACGGGGTCAATTGACAGCGCGCTTGTAGTATAGTCCTTCTCAAGACCGCCAAGCCTGTGGGCAAGACCCTCAGTACCAGGAATTGCCCAATAACGAGCCATAGTCTTTTCATTTCGCATATAAGGCTTCCAAACTTCACGCATCTCTTCCGGAACGTACGGCGGATTAATTGCCGGATAGTCATCATCGTCGGGCACCCGCCATGCCGACGAGCCGTTGCCGATGAAGGCATCAGATAGCAATATCACCGGGGTCATGTGTTCAATGGCAATACGCGATGCCTCAAAAGCCATGTCGAAACAGTCTGTAGGCGAAGCGGGAGCTACAACTACAACGGGGGACTCTCCGTTTCGGCCATATAATGCCTGCATAAGGTCTGTCTGCTCGGTCTTGGTAGGCAAACCGGTGGATGGTCCGCCTCGCTGAACATCAATTACAACAAGAGGTAACTCTGCCATGACTGCCAATCCAATACCCTCGCTTTTAAGAGCCAAGCCGGGACCGGAAGTAGATGTTACGCCAAGATTTCCGGCAAATGACGCTCCTATCGCTGAGCAGACACCGGCAATCTCATCTTCCATCTGAACTGCCTTAACGCCAAGATCGCGACGTTTAGCCAACTCATGCAGTATGTCTGTGGCCGGAGTAATCGGGTAGCTACCGAGGAATAAGGGTCGACCAGACTTCTCGGAGGCCAAAATAAGGCCCCAAGCGACTGCCGTGTTACCGTTTATATCTACATAATATCCTGGACGAACTGCCTCTGACTCAATGCGGTAGGTCGATACTGAGGCATGAGTATTTGCACCATAGTCAAATCCAGCCTGCAAAACCTTTGCATTTGCTTCAAAAACCGCAGGTTTACGGGCAAACTTATTTTTAATATGATGTATTACCGCTTCCAATGGACGGTTAAACAACCAGCATACCAGACCAAGAGCAAAAATGTTGCGACACTTAAGCATCGACTTATTGTCAAGTCCGGAGTCAGCAAGAGCGGCCTTGGTCATTGAAGTGACAGGCACCTCAAGAACCTGGGCATTTAAATTTAGCTCTTTGTAGGGATCATCGGTAGTAAAAAGAGACTTTTTAAGGTCTGCTTCCATAAAAGAGTCGATATCGACAATTACAATTCCGCCGGCCTTAAGATGCTTAACATTTTGCTTCAAAGCCGCCGGGTTCATGGCAATCAGTACATCGGCCTTATCGCCGGGAGTATGAACCCCGACACCTATATGAACTTGAAAACCAGACACTCCGCTCAAAGATCCTTGCGGAGCACGCACTTCAGCGGGATAATCAGGGAACGTGGAGACCTGATTACCAACGCCGGCAGAAACATTCGTAAATATTGTTCCGGCAAGTTGCATACCGTCACCGGAGTCGCCGGAGAACCGAACGACTACCTTATCAATAGTCTTTACGTCAGCCTTCTCTAACATACTATCTAAATTTACACTGAAAAAAATTCTCTTTTAAGGTATTTATTGCATTTCGGACACCACCAAAATGTCCTGCAAATGTATAACAAAATATCCAATAGAACAAAAGTTAGTCGACTTTCACAAAAATACCGCGAATCATCGAAATATCCTATTCAATTTACCGTATTTTTATACAATTCAATGGCATTTTGCTACTTTATCCATTAAACGCGAGTGGCATTGCTGACCGCACTCCAACAACCGCGCCATCCATATATGCTTCTTCACCGTTGACATAAGTGGCAACTACACGGTTATGAAGTGTCGTGCCGGCCAAGGGAGTCCATCCGCATCGGCTTAACACCATTTCATCAGATACTGTGTAAGGAGAATTCGGGCGCACTATTGTAATATCCGCGAAGTATCCTTCCTTTATATAGCCTCTGTCAACTATACCAAAAAGTTTGGCAGGAGCGTGGCACATCTTTTCAACGACAAGTTCATGCGAAAACAGACCCTTATCTGCCATTTCAAGCATCAAAGGCAGAGAAAACTGCACCATAGGCGCACCGGAAACGGCCGTCAAAGCTGTTCCCTCTTTTTCAGAGAGCAAATGCGGCGCATGATCAGTTGCTACAACGTCAATCCGACCCTCAATAAGGCCCCGTCTTAAAGCGTCTCTGTCCACCTTAGACTTTACCGCGGGATTCATCTTTATGCGCGAACCGAGACGTTCGTAATCTTCGTCGGAAAACCACAAATGATGTACGCAAACTTCCGACGTTATTTTTTTAGTCTCTAAAGGCTCAACGGAAAACATTCGGACCTCTTCTGCCGTGCTGACATGAAGTACGTGCAGACGTGATCCAAACCTTTTAGCTCTGTCAATGGCTCGGCCTGTTGAAATAACACAGGCTTCACGACTTCTAATAGCAGGATGCATTTTTATAGGAACATCGTCGCCAAACTCCGCCAAAGCGGCCTCCTTGTTTCGACTGATCGTTGCTTCGTCTTCAGAATGTATTGCTATAATGGCATGAACTTCCGAAAAAATGCCGTTAAGAGCCTCTTCATTGTCGACAAGCATATTGCCAGTTGAAGACCCTAAAAACAACTTAACTCCGGGGACTTTTGAATAATCGCATTTTAGAAGCTCCTCAAGATTGTCATTAGTGGCTCCAAGGAAAAACGCATAGTTTACCGATGAGCATTCTTTGGCGCGTTTCATCTTATCATTAAGGGCATCCAATGTGACTGTCGGAGGTTTTGTGTTTGGCATATCCATAAACGATGTTACACCGCCGGCTAAAGCCGCAATCGACTCTGTCGAAATATCGCCTTTATGAGTCAATCCGGGATCACGGAAATGAACCTGATCGTCAATCGCACCCGGCAAAATATACGCTTCTCCGACATCAACAATTCGCGCATGTGAATCCAATACTTCGTCAGGAGGAAGACCGTGGCCCACTGATGATATTCGTTGGCCGGATATAGCCACGTATCCTTTAAACTTAGCGCCTTCGTTTATAATCCACCCGTTATATAGTACAGTGTTCATTTCACATTAGATTTTGGTTACTTTCAAATAATCAACAACATAGTCAGTCAGCATGACTATAGTCGGCATATTTATGGAACCAGCTATAAACCTTCAGCCTTATTACGCCAAAAACTGCTTCCGAGAATATACCCGAGCTCATTTTACTCTCGCCTAACACTCGATTAACAAAGATTATAGGCACCTCTTTTATCTTAAACTTATGCTTAAAAGCTGTAAATTTCATCTCAATCTGGAATGCATAACCCTTAAAGCGCACTTTGTCAAGCTCAAAATGGCGCAAAACACGACTTTTATAGCAAACGAATCCTGCTGTAGTGTCGCGCACAGGCATTCCTGTAACAAAACGCACATACATCGACGCAAAGTATGACATCAAGACGCGCCCCATCGGCCAATTGACCACATTGACACCTGAAACATATCTTGATCCGACAGCCAGATCGGCCCCGTCGACAGAGCAGGCCTCGTATAGTGCCATCAAATCTCTCGGATTATGAGAAAAATCAGCATCCATCTCAAAGATATAATCATACCCATGGCTTAACGACCACTTAAATCCGGTGATATAGGCAGTGCCTAAGCCAAGTTTTCCGGAACGTTCCAATAAATGCACCGAACCGGGATACTCCTCCTGCTTACGTCTGACAATATCGGCAGTCCCGTCAGGGGAACCGTCGTCTACAATAAGCAGATGCATCGGATGAGGAAGCGCCATTACCGCATCGATAATGGCAGATGCATTCTCACACTCGTTATAGGTGGGAATGATTACAATACAGTCAGTAGATGGACTATGTGGCATTTCAAAAGGAAATTTATTCAATAAGTTGAGCCAATGCAGTCCTAATACGCTCCATAGCTTCAGCAATTACATCATCGGCCGTGGCATAACTTAGCCGAATATATCCCGGTGCGCAGAACGCACTTCCTGCAACAGTGGCAACGTGAGCCACCTCAAGAAGATACATCGCCAAGTCGGAATCGTTGTTAATCACCGTATCCCCATAACGTTTTCCAAAATAGCTCGACACCTCCGGAAATAAGTAAAAGGCACCCTGCGGCTCATTGACCTTAAGACCGGGGATTGTACGGGCAAGACCTACAACGAGATCGCGACGGCGTTCAAAAGCCTTACGCATCTCCTCGACACATTCTTGAGAACCGTTATAAGCGGCCTCCGCGGCTTTTTGGGCTATAGAAGATGCTCCTGAAGTGTACTGACTTTGTAATTTTGAAGTAGCTTTAGCAAGCCATTTGGGCGCGGCAAGGTAACCTATACGCCAACCTGTCATTGCGTATGCTTTAGATACTCCATTAACAACACATACTCTGTCAGCTATTTCGGGGAAGGAGGCTAATGAAGTAAAACTGCCTGTAAAATTTATGTGCTCATAAATTTCGTCTGAAAGCACAAGAATATCGGGATATTTAGCAAGAACATTTACCAATGCCTGTAACTCTTCGCGTGAGTACACACTGCCGGTAGGATTGCTAGGAGAATTTAACATCACTAAACGCGTACGAGGTGTAATTGCGGCCTCGAGCTGTTCAGGTGTAATCTTAAAATCCTGTTCTATAGAAGCAGGCACAAGGACGCTCTTTCCTTCGGCAAGGTTTACCATTTCGACATAGCTAACCCACGCCGGAGTCGGTATAATCACTTCATCTCCGGGATTTATGACAGAAAGCACGACATTACAAAGTGACTGCTTCGCTCCTCCTGAAACTATTATTTGGTCTGGTTCGAAATCGACACCGTTTTCATTTTTTAGTTTTGATGAAATAGCCTTGCGCAACGTCATATAGCCGGGCACTGGAGTGTAAAACGTATAATTTTCTTCAATGGCCTTTATGGCTGCTTCTTTGATATGGAGCGGAGTGTTAAAATCAGGTTCTCCCACAGAAAGATTAATTACGTCAACTCCAAGAGCCTTTAGCTCCTGACTTTTTTGCGACATCGCAAGTGTCTGCGACGGCGTTACGGCTTGCACACGGTTTGAAATCTGTTCCATCGTAGTCGATATATTGATTATTGGCCACAAAGTTAGCGAAAACAATACGATTGTCTAAATTTTCGCGCCTTAAATTTAACTACTTTAACGGCGCATATTCGCGGAGGGAGATGGGGCGGCCATAAAAAAGTGGAGCCGGGCGACTTGCGTCGTCCGGCTCCGGATGGGGCGGTTACCTACTCTCC
>CAZIXM010000016.1:0-55925 GCA_964543345.1 uncultured Muribaculum sp.
ATATGGAAAAGATGAAACTATATACCCACGAAGAAATGCTCGACCGCGTGGTCGGCAAGAAAGGAACACAACGCCGTGACGCGATGGAAGCCGAATTACAGTCTTATCTCATTGGTGAGGCCATCAAACAAGCGAGAAAGGAGAAAAACCTGACGCAAGAGCAACTTGGCGAACTGATGGGAGTACAGCGTGCGCAAGTGTCGAGGATTGAGAGCGGTCATAATCTCACAATCGGAACGATTGTGAGGGCATTCAAGGCTATGGGAGTGCCTGCGGCTTTCTCTTTCGGTGGTGTGTCTCTATCGCTCTGTTGAGAATTACCCCATGTCATTTTTTCATTTTACAGATTAATAACAAGTGCTATTAATCAAAAAAGACGCGTTGTGAGATTCAGCATAAATGTGGTTGCTCCCGTATGTGGTTGCGACATTGCTATGCCTACGCCAAATCGCTTAACGTTTATGCCGGTTCCAATAGAGAACCCGGAAATAAAGTTGCGTTGATATGTCGCCATGTCGGTTCTGGTCTTGTAGTTATAGCCTATGCCGATATAGAATCTTTCGGAAGGTATAAATTCGACCCCGAAAACGAGATGGCGAAATAAGTTTGACCCGAATGAGTCTTTAACTTTAGTCTCAGAAGTGTCCGTTCCGTCGCCACTGTCGTAGTAAGGCAGATGCCATTTAGTAAGGTTCCATGCTGTTACCGACAGCCTTATTGGAACGTCTGAAAGCATTTGGCTCCAGCCGACGCGCACGTCGACAGGCAATCTGTCATACGACTCGTTAAATCGCTTAATTTGGCCTCCGAGATTGGCCACAACGAACGACAGCGACATATCGCGCTCCTCATCAAAATAATTGATACCCAAGTCTGTACCGAGCGCAAATGCCGAATATTGCTCGTAGTTGGAGTAAATGCCTTTAAGAGTAATACCTCCTCGCAGACGGTCGGTGATGTCATGGCAGTAGGAGACCGATACATACATGTCCTTTGCCGAGAATGTGCCTGTGAGGTTTCCCTCCACGTCAGCGCCTTTCAAATCTCCATAACCGAAATATTGCAGTCCTACGGACCATGCCGAACGTTCGCCCGCTCCTATTCCGTAGCGTACTCCGGCAAAGTTGGCTTCCCCAACATATTTCATATAGTTGATTGCGAGCTGACCGTTAAATTCGGGGCCGAGAAGGGCCGGATTCTGGTCGGTAGTGGAAATGTCATCGTCAACAAGAGTGACATTGACTCCTCCAAGTCCGTAAATATGGCTTGACGATGTATGGTTAAGAAAGTTATATGCAGTAGTGCCGTCGACTGCGTATGCGGTCGACATGGTGGCTGACATAGCCACGGCTAAAGGTAAGATGTTGCGTCGCAAATTCATTTCTTATATATTAACGGAGTCTCGGGCTTCATATTGCGTTCATTGTTGCTAATTTTTGTGTCGGCACAGCGCCCTGTCCGCGCCTAAAATGTCAATAAACCTTTAACATCGCTAAACTAATCCAAATAATATACCGGGCCTTTGGAATTAACAAATTCCCGATTTATATTTGCATCGGATTTTAAATAAGCCCTAAGACTTATCTCCGATTGATATTATGCTTTTACCAAAGAAAAATAAGATAGTAATTCTGATAGTGCTGATGATGGTAATGTCTCTTAATGTATCCGCCCAGATTCGGCGGATTAATTTGCACACCACATCACAGACTCTTGCTATGACTGACGTACATTCAGTACCTCAGGTCTATACCGGTGAGATTATTGAGGCCTACGACTGCGACGTTGTCGACGTGCCTCCCACATTTCCTGGTGGCTACGGCGCATTGATGCAGTATATTAACTCAACGCGCGAATATCCCCAAAAGGCCTATTCAAAGGGGGTACATGGACGAGTGCTGTGTTCGTTCATTGTCCAGCCTGACGGCTCAATCACGCATGTAAATGTCCTTAAGAGTGTAGAGCCGAGCCTCGACCGAGAAGCCGTGCGCATACTTGACAAGATGCCAAAGTGGAATGCCGGCGTGCTAAATGGAGTCAGTGTTCCGGTCATCTGCATATTCCCCGTCAACTTTCGCCTTTGACACCCGCTCTGTCAACTTAACTTCAACATTGAGACAGCCTCACCGCTAATATCTACTGTCGACGCACATTTTTCTTTTCCCAACTTCTTTTGCGTATAGTTTGTTATACAAATAATTATCCATTAATAAATTCTATTCGCAATAACGTTAAGTTATGGAAAATGCTCAGAACAAGAAAAATGTTGCTCAAAGCATTGTTGAAATGCTCGTTGATGCTGGTATTAAAAACATATATGCCATTACTGGAGATAGCTTAAATGCTCTCACTGATGCCATATCTAAGGACGGTCGTATTCGCTTCATTCACATGCGCCATGAAGAATCGGGCGCATTTGCGGCAAGCGCCGAAGCACAGCTGACCGGCAGACTCGCTTGTTGTGCCGGGAGTAGCGGCCCTGGGCATGTACACCTTATAAACGGTCTTTACGATGCAAATTCTGCCGGGGCTTCGGTATTGGCGATTGCCTCGACTTGCGCTACCAATGTATTCGGAACGGATTACTTCCAAGAGACAAATCCCACTCTGCTGTTCAGCAATTGTAGCGTTTATAATCAAACTGCTGAAACTCCGGCACAAGTGCCGGTCATGCTTCAACAGGCTATGCAACACGCCGTGTCCAGGGGTGGAGTCGGGGTGATAGGTTTGCCGGTAGATGTTATAACGCAACCACAAGCCGATTCCGTGGCTTCGCAATACGTGTTTGCAACGCCTCTCATACCTGAACCCACCGATGACGAGATTGAACGATGTGCTGCGATTCTGAATAATGCTTCTACGGTGGCAATCTTTGCAGGAATGGGTGCGTCGGCAGGTAAAAGTGAACTTCTTAAGCTTGCTGACAAGCTTAAGGCTCCTATTGCCACAACTTTTAAGAGTCAACTTGAGCTGACAGGAGGATGTCCCAACTATGTCGGCCACATGGGATATCTTGGCATGTGGAGCGCAGAAGATGCCATTTCGGCCGCCGACGCAATATTAATCATTGGGACTAACTATCCTTTCCCCGGATTCTTCCCCGAAGACAAAAAGATAATTCAAGTTGATGTAAAAGCTTCGCGTATTGGCAAGCGAGCCAAAGTCGATGTCGGAGTATGCGCTGATGCTGCAGTCTTTCTACACCGGCTGTTGCCGAAAGTCAATGCAAAAACAGATGATTCATTCCTTAAAAAGGCATTGTCAGATTGGGCGGAGATAAAGACGAAGATGCAAATTCCGGTGGATCATCCGGGAGCTGTCGGGAAAATCCGTCCCGAATATGTATTTGCCGCTCTCGACCGTCTTGCCTCGGATAATGCCATTTTTACTGTGGATACAGGCATGAACTGTGTTTGGGCGAGTCATTATCTTTCTGCCCGTACCGGACGAAAAATGGTCGGTTCATTCACTCACGGATCTATGGCCGATGCGATGCCTATGGCTATAGGAGCGTCTTTAAGTTTTCCTGAAAGGCAGGTGATTGCCCTTTGTGGCGATGGCGGACTGGCTATGTTGATGGGCGATTTGCTCACAATTGTCCAATACCAGTTGCCGGTAAAGATTCTTGTGGCTGACAATAGGTCGTTGGCTTACGTGCAGTGGGAGATGGAACTTGCCGGATATGCTCCGAATGAAGTTTCTCTCAATAACCCTGATTTTGGCGATGTGGCACGCTCTATAGGATTCATGGCGGAGACGGTAACTGATCCGGCTAAGCTTGAAGGAGCCATGCAAAGATGGTTAGACGCTAAAGGTCCGGCATTATTGTCGGTGACTACATATACTGAAGCCGCATCGTTCACTTTCTCCCGAAAGATGATGCAAGATGCTTCAGCCGGCAATCCTACTTCAAATTTCCTGATTCCAGGCAATTAAATCTATGGTAGGTTGATTCGTAAGTGTGCAGTCCACATTTTGACACATCCCCTTGTCTTATTATATTGTATGAATGAGGCGTTTTTATTTGAGGATTGCAGAGCCTACAAGTTATCCGTCGACTCTTGCTACAGATGTAGTTAAATGAGCGATTTTGTGACATATAACTCTCAACATTTGTTGAGAAATAGAGGTTAGTTGGCGGTTCCGAAGCGTGATGTGTCAATGGAGTTGTCATTCTTGGGTTGGAATCCGTTGAAACGCCAGATGAAGGTGAGCTTGAGGGTGCGTATCATGTCGCGCACTTTCATTCGGTAGTCTTGACCGGAATGATTGATTGTCATTGTCGGCGACCAACGGTTGAAGATGTCGTCGGCTTTCAGGTCGAGTTCGCAACAACGTTTCTTGCCAAACTGCCATTTGACACCGGCATCCACTTTCCACACCGAGGATAAGTCTGCTATCCCTTGCAGTGATGGGGTGATATAGGTAAAGTCAACCGACAAGGAAATGGGGCAATTCTGACTGAAGCGGAAAGTGTTATTCAATGCTCCGTAGAATATCCATTTGTGGTTGTCGAAACAGATGTTGTGGAAATGGTCGGCTTTCTCCCGCTGGTTGAAGACATTGACGGTTGCTGTGGCGTTCCAAACGTAACCTACATTGAACGGCACATTAAGATTAAGACCGACAGTCCGCTTGTAGTTCGTATTGATGGTCTGATATATAAGGCTCAATTCATCGGGTGACTGATACGGCAATTGAACGGTTACCTTGTCGCCGTATTGAACGTAAAGCGTTGCCACATATTTCTGCTTGAGGATATAGCTGAACTGACCGGAATAATTGAGATAGGGCTGCAAATCCGGATTACCAATCACTTTTGAATAGGGATTGATGTATGATGTGCGACTGTGGAGTTCCCAATATAAAGGATAGACACGCTGCGTGGTGAAATTTAACTGAAAGATACTTGTAGGTGTCTTGTAATACGTAGCACCCAACTGTGGAATGAAATTCCAGTCGTGCTTATAGTCATTGTGGAAATATTCTCCTTTGGCCGAGACATTGAAAGACAAGCCCCATTCAAACGAGCGTTGCAGACCAACGTAAGCATCAGCGACATCCTCCTTGGAATCGCCGGAGAAGCCTCCCTCATCTTTAGGATGATTCACCTGTGAACTATGGTCATCTGAGTGTTGATACTCCAACCCGTAGCTCAACTGCCATTTCCCAATTTGATGCTGTTGGTCGGCATATACATGCCAACGGTTTATGTCCTGCTTGTTCAAAGAACTGAAAAGATATTCATTATCCCGTGTCAACGATTGGTTGCGCCTTTCATCATAATACGTATAGTCACCTCCCACAGTCAGGCCAAAGGGCGCGGAATAGCGCAAGGCGATATTGTGGTAATTGATGGGTCCACCGTATGTGTAGGCATTTGTAAAATCGCCTAATGTGCCCGAGGAAAGACTCCAGCCCTTGGCTTTGGAAGTTATCTGCCCGTTATATGTAACCCTGAGATTTTTATATGAGGCGGCTGCATAGATGGTATTTGCCCAGTTTTCAGATATTCTGCGCATATTGTCTTCAATCATAGTCCGCTTCCCATTGTAAAGATGATTGGAGAATGTCTCCTCATTATTCCAACTCTTTGAGCGCGAGAGACCATAGTTAAGGTCAAAAGTCCAATCCTTAACCGCGTATGTGGCGGCCAGTCCTCCTCCGTATGATGAATAATGTTTCTGATTATATCCGGCTCTGACTTGCCCTTGCAGGCCGTCAAGTGGAGTCGGTGTTTTCAATACCACATTGATCACCGCTCCATTGACATGATATTTCGCCGGGGCTGTGTACATCACCTCCACCGTTTTCAAACGGTCAATGGGCGTGGTGTAAAGCAACTGATAAAGATTTTGCAACGGCATATTTGTCAGCTCGCCATTGAGGATAATGGTCACATCACTTGCCCCGGCAAGTCCGATAAGTCCGTTGTTGTTGACCACTCCCGGCAGATAGCCGAGTGCCTCAAGAATATTATTGACAGGCTTATCCTTGACTATTGCAGGTAAATCAACAATCATCATACCGTCCTTTCCCATAATCTGAGGCTTCTCGCCCTTGACAACTACCTCATTCAGTTCTTTTGTTGGGATAGAGTCGTTGGTAAGTGACTGGGCAGATGAGGATAATGCGACAATAAGTGCGCTGAAAATGCCATAAAACTGTTTCATAGTCGTTATATTTATGTGCAAAGTTACAATCGGACTTTGCCACTGATACACATTTCAACCTTATTTAGTCTTAACTCTTCCCTTATTTAGTCTTAAATCGGCAAACCTCTGTGTGGCGGTACAGAATAATATGTGTAAATTTGTATATGAATAAATTCAGAATCAACTCAATAATATTTATATCTGTCATTGCGGCTATCTTCTGCTGCAACGTCTATTACCTTGTCAGGCTTTATCAATCAATTCGTGAGGATGTGGAGCGCGAAGTTATGACTGCTCTCGCTGATACTGATATAGATGATATGTGGGAACGCTCGGAGAGAGCCATGCAAATTGCACGATCAAAAGGAGAAACGCCAGTAAATCAAGAGGAGGCAGACTCCATATATAACTCACAACATGGCAAGGTGTCGGGAAGTATCGATGAAAATGGCGATTTCGTAACTCATACAGTGAAAGATGATGGAAACATCGCACAACAAAAGTCGCCATTACAACGAGATCATTCATATACCAACCAAATGATGAAGGCCATGAGCCAACAAATGCACCAGGCTATGGATAAATATTATGGTTATGATTTGAATATTACAGACAGTATTTTTCGGAAACGACTTGCAGACAGACAAATATTTCCTGAGTTTGTAGCAATTGAAATAGTTGCTGATAATGATTCTGTGCTTTTGGGCAATAACAATATCCAGAATGGGATTGAAGAATATGACGTGTTCAGACTTTGCTTTAACCCCGAAAATCGTTGGATATACCGTGCGAGTGTAACACCACTAACCAAGCATATACTCTCACAGATGATGGGAGTTATTATCACAATTTTTCTTTTGATGGTTACTTTCGCCGCTGCTTTCTGGTATTTGTTCCACACGGTTTCCAAACTTCGCACCATTGAAGAGATGAAAGATGATTTTGTCAGCAACATGACCCATGAACTGAAAACACCCATTGCAATCGCGTATTCTGCCAATGATGCACTGTTGCACTATGATACTGCAAATGACCCGAAGAAAACGACTGCTTATCTCACGATTGCCATCAAGCAACTGAAACGGCTCGGAGAACTTGTGGAGAATATCCTCGCCATGAGCATGGAGCGGCGCAAGACAATGACTTTGAAGCCCGAAAATATCGATTTGTCGGAATTGGTGGAAGGTATAGCCGAAGCCCAACGCATGAGAGGGGATAAAGATATTTCAATCGAGATTCAAACAAAAGATGATGTCACTATAAATGCCGATAAATCACACTTGTCAAATGTGCTGAACAACCTGATTGACAATGCAATCAAATACTCAAATAATTCGGTGAGAATAAGCATCGAGATAGACCGAGACTTCATTTCAGTGTCCGACAATGGCATAGGTATTCCACAAAAAAGTTTGCCATATATATTCGATAAATTCTATCGTGTACCTCATGGCAACCGTCAGGACGTGCGCGGATATGGCATCGGACTTTATTATGTCAAGGGCATAATCGAAAAGATGGGGTGGGACATAGTAGTAAAGAGCCATGAAGGCCATGGATCAACATTCACCATTAAATTCGACAATCATGAAAGCTAAGATATTGTTCGTGGAAGATGAGCGTGACCTGTCGCTGATAGTATGCGACACATTACGTCAACAAGGATATGACGTGACCGCTTCTTTCGATGGCATTGACGGACTTGCCAAGTACAAGACCGGTGGTGCAGATCTGATTGTGGCTGATGTGATGATGCCACGGCTCGATGGTTTCGCTATGGCAAGAGAAATCAGACGCACATCTACCAACGTACCCATAATTTTTCTGACAGCAAAAAGTACCATCGACGATGTTGAGAAAGGTTTCGATATCGGAGCCAATGACTATCTTAAAAAACCGTTTGAACTTCGGGAACTGCTTATCCGGATCAAGGCATTGTTGCGCAACAAAGCTAATCAATATATTGACGATAAGACTTATTCAATTGGAGAATACCTTTTCAGTGTAAATAATCAAACTTTACTTTTCAACGGTAAAGAACTCGTTATATCAAACATCGAAGCCCGAATGTTGGAAAAGTTGACTTCAAATTTGGGCAAAACAGTCGATGCTTCAGAGCTGATGATTGCCGTGTGGGGGCGCGATGAACTCAGCAATCGTAACTCACTCCACGGCTACATCCACAAGCTACGCCGTGCTTTGCGCCACGACCCCAAAATCAGCATCATCAATCAGCGAGGCTTCGGCTATATGCTAACCCTCAAAAAGTGATCCACCAGCTAATTAGGCGGCAGTTCAGCTTCGTTCATCCACCGGAAATTTCTGCTGATCCAAATTTCTGCTGACCCTCAAATAACTCTAACGGATACAAAAAATCCGCTTCCGTTGTAGGGCGTAAACCTATGTACGAAAGCGGATTAAGTGTCGTGAGCGACAAACGGGGCTCGAACCCGCGACCCTCAGCTTGGGAAGCTGATGCTCTACCAACTGAGCTACTGTCGCGTCGGATTTCCGATGACAAAGTTAATATATTTATTTGTAGATTGCAAACTATTTTTCGGTGTTAGGCGTATTTGTTAATAGAGCAAATTGAAAAAAATGCTATCTTTGCATAAAATTAATTATGATGAATTCATTTTATTTGAAGAAGGCGGATGTGTTGCCCTGTATGTTCGCCGTTATGTTGGCTTTATGCGTCACTTCTTGTGAGAAGGAACCGCTGAATGCTGAGTGCGACATTGAGTCGGCATCGCTTCCCGGCGATATCCTTATAAGGGAGCCTTTGATAGAAAATGATAAAGTGACTTTCATATTAAAAAATGGTACTGACCGCAGTGCGCTTGCTCCTGAATTTACTTTGACGCCCGGTGCTGTCATAGATCCTCCAAGCGGTACAGTGCGTGACTTTAGCGTTTCACAGGTCTATACGGTGACATCCGAAGATAAGAAGTGGCATAAGGACTATACCGTGACAGCTACGTATATAACTATCTCGCTCCAGTATGACTTTGAGCATGTAAGGCTCGAAGAAACTAATAACTCCCAGTATGACGTGTTTTTTGAAGTGGGTACCGACGGGAAGGAGACTCTGACTTGGGCGAGCGGTAATCCTGGATTTGCTTTAACAGGTATGGCCGTAGGAAAGCCTGCCGATGTTTTTCCGACATACCAAGTCACCGAAGGTCATTCCGGTAGTGCGGTAGCTATGACTACACGTTTGACGGGTTCTTTTGGCGCGTTGGTAAATAAGCCGATTGCCTCAGGAAGTCTCTTCTTAGGACGGTTTGATTTGGCTACGGCTCTAAGCAAGCCGTTGGAATCTACTAAGTTCGGTACCCCGTTTAGCCGTGTGC
Source organism: uncultured Muribaculum sp. (assembly GCA_964543345.1). Classification (GTDB taxonomy): domain Bacteria; phylum Bacteroidota; class Bacteroidia; order Bacteroidales; family Muribaculaceae; genus Muribaculum. The sequence goes on from CAZIXM010000016.1 coordinate 9,509, forward strand.
CGTTATATTTAAAAGGATATTACCAGTATACTCCCGGTGAGGTATACATGGAGCTTGACAAGAGTGCTTCCGACAAACTTCGTCCGGTAGAGGGTAAGACCGATGAATGTAACATTTATGCGGTATTTTTTGAGACTACAGACGGTGTTGAATATCTCGACGGAACAAATGTGATGGCCGAAGACAATCAAAACATTGTGGCAGTAGCGGCTTTGGATCCCGATCAGCGCACTATGACCTCCGGATGGGCGGAATTTAATTTGGAATTCAAATATCGTGAAGGTAAGACTGTCGATCTCGATAAATTGGCCGAAGGTCATTACAGCATAACCGTATGTTTTGCTTCAAGCATCGACGGCGACTATTTCAATGGTGCACCTGGCAGTACGCTTATTGTTGATGAAGTTGAATTGGTTTGCTATGAGTAGATGTCAACAAATTGATTATTGGAATATGAAGATTTATAAATATATCCTGTCGGCCTTATTTGCTGGCATGATTGCTGTAAATGCAAGTGCACAGTCTGACACCACAGAAGGTATTTTAAAGTCGGCCGATTTAGGTCTCGAATATGAAATAAATGCAGGAATAAATATAGGCGGAAGTGCGCCCATTCCTATTCCCGGTGAGATTCGCAAAGTGTTAAGTTACGGACCCGGACTGAATCTGTCAATAGGTGCAACAGTTACAAAATGGCTTTCTGCCGATGGGAAATGGGGTATAGCACTGATGCCGAGGTTTGAGACTAAGGGAATGCATACCAAAGCCAGGACTAAGAATTATGGCATGGCTATTATACGCGACGGAAGTGAGGTGAGCGGTAATTGGACAGGTAAAGTCAGCACGAAATATAGAACCGGAACATTTACTCTGCCGGTAGTGGTGGCTTATAAGATTAATAGTCGGTGGAAAGTTAATTTTGGCCCATATTTTTGCGCCGTGATTAATAAAGAGTTTAGCGGATATGTCTACGACGGTTATCTGCGCGAAGGCAATCCTACCGGTAATAAGGTGGTGTTTGAAGGTGATTCGCAAGCTCCGTACGATTTTTCTGATGATTTGCGCACATTCCAGTGGGGGCTTCAAGCCGGTGCATCATGGCGAGCGTTCAGACACTTGTCCGTGCAGGCCAACTTGACGTGGGGTCTGAATAATGTATTTAAGTCCTCGTTTAAGACTGTCACATTTGATCTTTATCCGATATATTTAAATGTTGGATTCGGATACGCTTTTTAGTTAGTGACTTACTTACTCGGCCGCGTCTGAGGTGTCAAATATTTCCGGACAGGATCTTATATAATCTGCCGTAGCGTTCGCACATCTTTCTCCGTCTATAGCCGCTGACACAATTCCTCCGGCATATCCTGCACCCTCTCCACAAGGGAAAAGGCCGTGTATGCGCACGTGTTCGAGTGTCTCGTTGTTGCGACAAACTCTTATCGGCGACGAGGTGCGGGTCTCGCATCCAATAAGAACGGCTTCCGATGTGAGAAATCCTTTCGCTTTTTTGCCAAATTCGATAAATCCCTTTCTTAAGCGTTCTGCAATTTCGGGGGGAAGTAGTTGGTCAAGCCTCGACGTATGTATCCCCGGCGCATAGCTTGTCGCAGGTAGTGAAGTGGAGTCGCGCTGTCCCGTAAAGTCTGTCATGCGTTGTGCCGGAGCATTTTGGCTCCCGCCGGCATCTTCAAAAAATTTGAGCTCAATGGCTTTCTGATATTCCATCATTTTTAACGGTCCGGCCGATTCATATTCGGTTACATCTTCCGGTAAAATCTCCACTACCATTCCCGAATTAGCCCACTTAGTGCCTCTTGACGAAGGCGACATCCCGTTAACTACGAGTTGGTCTGGCCCGCTTGAGGCCGGAATTATGAATCCTCCCGGACACATGCAGAATGAGTAGACAGCCCTACCGTCTATGCGGGTAAGCATTGAATATTCTGCGGTCGGAAGATACTTGCCTCTCCCATCCTGCGAGTGATATTGGATGCTGTCAATTAGCTTCTGTGGATGCTCAAGCCTGACTCCAATGGCGAGGCCTTTTGGCTCGATGTCGATTCCTTTATTATAGAGCATACGGTATACATCACGTGCTGAATGCCCTGTGGCTAAAATTACGGGACCATAAAAATTTCTGCCCGTAGAAGTCTCAACCCCTTTTACGCGGTCGTTGTCAAGGAGCAGATTTGTTACCCGGGTCGAAAAGTGCACTTCGCCACCTGATTCAGCAATCTGCTTACGAATCCGTTTGATTATATCCGGTAATTTGTCGGTTCCGATGTGAGGATGTGCATCTATTAAAATGTCTTCATTAGCGCCAAACTGGTATAATATCGAAAGCACTTTGTCTACCGATCCGCGTTTCTTGCTTCTTGTGTAGAGCTTCCCGTCGGAATAAGCTCCTGCACCTCCTTCGCCAAAACAGTAGTTAGAATCCGGATCCACTTGGCCTGTGCGTGATATGACGGCCAAATCTTTCCGTCGAGAATCTACATCTTTGCCGCGCTCGAGCAATATAGGTTTAATTCCAAGTTCTATCAGACGCAACGATGCAAATAAGCCTGCAGGCCCGGCCCCAACTACCAGTGCAGATTGGCATCCTTCCGGCAGGCGTTTGTATTCTATAGCTTGCGCCGGACTTTTATCGCTCGGCTCTTCATCAATATATATTTTTAATGAGATGTTGACCATCACTCTACGCTGGCGTGCATCTATAGACCGACGCGTTACACGGGCAAATTTGATTCTTTCGGAATTTATCCCTAAGCTCCTGCAAGCTTCATCCTTTAAAAGTTCGAGATCCGAAGCTGTTTTCGGACTTACTCTTAATTCTATATCTTTTTCCATTGTAATATGCAAGCGTTTAATTCTGTATGATTGGTTTTACTCCTGCAAACTGTTTGTTGAGTTTTTTAGTCATAAAATATAGCGTAATGATGGCCACTATGAATGCTATCATATCGGAGCCGCACATAGATGCCCATACGCCATTGACACCGTAATATCGTGGCAAGATTATCAAGAACGGTAGTAGAAATATCAGTTGTCGGGTTAGTGACAGGAATATCGACAACTTAGGTTTTCCGATGGATTGGAAGAAGTTTTGGATTACTATCTGGCATCCGACTACAGGATAGCAAATAAAATAAATTCTAAATCCATCACGGGCTATCTGGGTTAGTTGCGCGTCCTTTGTAAACAGCGAACTGATTGTGTCAGGAAACGCCTCTGTAATGATAAATCCCACCGTGGTGATTCCTACGCCAAGACAAATACCTATTTTAAGTGTGCGTTTCACACGGTCCCAGCGGGCCGCTCCGAAATTAAATCCTAAAATAGGTTGCATTCCTTGTGTTACGCCGAAAACCACCATCACGAAAAACATCGTCGTGCGGTTAAGAATTCCGTATGCTCCCACGTCAAGATTGCCGTTATCTCCGCCATAATCCAAAAGTGCCTTATTAATAAAGACAACTACCACACATGCGCAAACATTCATTAAGAACGGTGACAAGCCGATTGAATATATTCGTCGGATTATGACCGGTGTTATCCATTGATTATCGCGCTTAAAATGTATGAAGCTGTTCTTGCTCATAAAGTGAATCATCACCCAAACAAATGCGCATGACTGGCCGCAGACTGTTGCCAAAGCGGCACCGCGTATGCCCCAATCGAGCACAAAAATAAATATCGGAGCAAGCACGACGTTGACTGCCACCGATAATAATGCCGAAATCATTGCTTTCTTTGGATAGCCGGTGGCTCTCATAAGATTGTTTAGGCCGATAAACACGTATGAAATAGGAGTTCCATAAAGTATCACCTTCATAAATTCACGCGCGTATGGAATGGTTTCCTCTGTTGCTCCGAAAAAGTGCAATATCGGGTCGAGAAATATTAGGGTGAGTCCACCGAAAATAACCGAATGAATCAGACAGAGTACCATGACGTTGTTTACTACGTCAGTTGCTTTCGATTCATTCTTTTGTCCTATAAAGATTGAGCTTATTGTTGCGCCTCCCACGGCGATCAGCGTGCAGAATGCTATCACAAGATTCATCAGCGGAAATGTGATAGCAAGGCCTGCGATAGCCATAGGTCCAACTCCTCGGCCGATGAAGATGCTGTCTACGATATTGTAGAGCGATGTGGCCACGCTTGCAATGATTGCCGGAACGGAATACTGTACCAACAAACTGCTTATCGATTGAGTCCCCAGGGACAATGGTGTACTGTTATTAGGCATATTTCATCTATTGTAAATGCAAATTTAGCTGAATTTATAATGCGAATCTCCCTCTTAGCAGCTAATTTTGTAAAATAATATAACAACTGAGATATGAAAAAAGTCGCAGCCTTATTTGATCTTGATGGCGTTCTTGTTGATAGTGAGCCACTTTATTCTGATTTTTACGATAATATTGCCCGAATACATAACTTGGGTGTCGAAAACTTTTCCCAAATTATCAAGGGAAGCACTATTGCAAAAATACTTTCCGATTTCTTTCCGACTGATCAGATGAAAGAGGATGTAGTGCGCAGGCTTAATGAATTTGAACTGTCGATGCCGTTCCCGGTTTTTGACGGTGTCGTCCAATTTGTTGAAGAATTGCGATCAAGAGGCATTCCTGCGGTAATCGCTACAAGCAGCGCACCGGAAAAGATGACGCAATTATATCGGCGTCTTCCTGATTTTGCATCGTTGTTTGATGACGTTGTCACCGGTGCCGATGTCAAAAAGTCAAAACCTGATCCGGAATGCTACTTGCTTGCCGCAAAGCTTGTAGGGTGCGAGCCTGAAAACTGCTATGTCTTTGAAGATTCTATAAATGGCCTTGCGGCCGGAATGGCTTCCGGTGCCACAGTGATCGGACTGACAACTACGCTTCCAGCGTCTGCACTTAAAGGCAAAGCCCATAAACTCATTGACGGGTTTAAGGGCTTTACTGTCGATTGTATGTTGGGGGTTGGTCGTTAGACCATCCCTCTAAAGCTATTCGCACGCTTTGAAACTCATGTCAAGACCCTTTACCGAGTGGGTCAATGCGCCGACAGAGATAAAGTCTACGCCACATTCTGCATAGTCGCGCAATGTGTCGAGGGTAATACCTCCTGAAGATTCCACCTCCGTACGGCCGGCTATGAGTTTGACAGCTTCACGTGTGCGCTCAGGAGAAAAGTTGTCGAGCATTATGCGATCCACTCCCGCATCAAGTGCTTGCATGATTTCATCGGTATTCCTTACTTCAACTTCGATTTTAAGGTCTTTGCCTTTCTCTTTGAGATACTGCTTGGCTGCACTTACAGCTTGAGGTATTCCGCCGGCAAAGTCCACATGGTTGTCTTTGATGAGTATCATGTCAAACAAACCTATGCGATGGTTGCTTCCTCCGCCTATTTTGACCGCTTCCTTCTCGAGCATCCGAAGACCCGGTGTGGTCTTGCGGGTATCAAGCACTTTTGTCTTTAGGCCTTCGAGACGCGACTGATAAAGGGCAGTCACCGTGGCTATTCCGCTCATGCGTTGCATTATGTTAAGCATGATACGCTCTGTCTGCAGAAGCGATCTTACCGGCCCCTCTACAACGAAGGCAATGTCACCCGGTTTAACGTGAGCCCCGTCTTTTATCATTACAGTCATTTTAAGAGAGGGGTCGAACTTCTCGAATACTTTTCGGGCCATTTCGACTCCGGCAAGAATGCCTTCCTCTTTAATAAGTAGATGCTGTTTGCCCATTTCGTCAGCCGGGATGGTGCTTAAAGTCGTATGGTCTCCGTCGCCGACATCTTCAGCAAAGGCCAATGTCAGCAGGTCGTCAATAAGTTCGTCTTTGGTTTTCATTGAATTTTAGCTGTTTAATTGATGTTTTTGGAAAACTATCGGGGATAAAACAGAAAAGGGAAGCTTGGTAACTTCCCTCATATCCTTAGGGTGAGGTGTGGGGGTCGAACCCACGACCTTCGGAACCACAATCCGACGCTCTAACCAACTGAGCTAAACTCACCATGTTGTCTTGTTTGACGGTGCAAAGGTACTACTATTTTTGTAATGTGCCAAACTTTCCGCCTGAAATTTTTATATAAATTCACTAATTGCGTTCGGATTTACGTTTGGATGCACTTAAGAATAAGCTTATTTTGTCGCCCCATTAGGGTGTTTGACAGGGCTTGGAACTGTCAGAGTGGAATCTCTGCTTACATTTATATTGTACTTTTTGAATATCTGTTCGGCTGATTCGGTAAATGCACGGCACTTATCTATCCACAATGGGTGGTCGACTTGTTCGACCGGCATTACTCGGTAATTGTGCCCGTCTACTGGAGGGACGGTAAACAGTAAGCGGTAAGAGGCATCGGCAACGTACGCTTTGCCGTTACGGCCACGTTTTATCTTCGCTTTTACAGCCAGTCCGCCTCTGGTGTCGCGGGTCTTCATATTTGAAATAAAATTCCCGAGGGAATATACAACGAGGGAGTTATTGTTAAATGAATCAGTTCTGAACTCTATTGGCTGGATTACATGAGGGTGGGCGCCTATGACGAGTTCCACTCCATTGTCGACGAGAAAATTTGCGAGATTGCGTTGTGTGGAGTTGGGTAGCAATTTGTATTCTTCTCCCCAATGAATGCATACCACTATCAACTCTGCTCCATGGGCACGAGTGGAGTCAATGTCGGCTTTTATCTTAGAGCGGTCAATGTAGTCGACAACGGCATCCGTAGTTAATCGTATGCCGTTGGTACCGTATGTATAATTAAGAAACCCTATGTCGAATCCCCCGATGTTGCGGATAAAGGGCAATACTGAATCGCGTTCCGCTTTGTTGCGGTACGTGCCGATATGTCTGATGTTTTTCGCATCGAGACTGTCAAGTGTTCTGACAAGTCCGCGGTCGTGCTTGTCCAATGTATGGTTGTTAGCCGTCAGAAATAAGTCGAATCCCGCATCTGACAAGGCATCGGCATAGCTTTCCGGCGAACTGAAGCAGGGGTAGCCCGTGTATGGCCGACCACCGAACGGAGTTTCAAGGTTTACCACTGCATAATCAACGCTCTTCAAGTAGTCTGATATGGAGTCAAAACATTCGGAATAATCGTATGTGCCGTCGCTTTTACGTGCCGCGTCAATCTGTGCTTTGTGTTGCATGGCATCGCCTACAAACAGCAAGTCTGCCTCCTGAAGTCCGTGCATGAGGGTTTCCAGGGTGATAAACAAAAGAGGTAGCAACGCTGATTGTAAGCACGTCATATATATCGACCTGTTATTTACCGTAAATAGCTCCCTTTGCCGCTAAAAGGGTGTTTTTCATTAATGAACAGATGGTCATAGGGCCAACACCGCCAGGAACGGGCGTAATAAATGAGCAGTGCTGAGCTACATTCTGAAAATCGACATCGCCACTTAGCCGGAATCCGCTCTTTTTAGTGGAATCCGGAACTCGTGTTGTGCCTACATCTATTATGGCGGCACCTTCCTTTACCATATCGGCCGTTACGAATCTGGGTTTACCGAGGGCAGCGATGATAATGTCGGCTTCCCGGCAAATCTCTTTCAGATTTTGGGTTGAGCTGTGGCAAACTGTCACTGTGGAGTCTCCTGGATTATGTTTTTGCATCATTAACGTGGCTATGGGTTTTCCGACAATGTTGCTTCGGCCAAGCACCACGCATCGTTTTCCCTTAGTCGGCACTTCATAGCGGGCTAACAATTCTATTATACCGGCAGGGGTGGCTGACATATAGCACGGCAGGCCGATTGACATTCTACCGACGTTGATGGGATGAAAGCCGTCGACATCTTTCTTTGGATTAATGGCTTCAATCACTCGTTGCTCGTCAATGTGCCTCGGTAATGGCAACTGGACAATAAAGCCGTCAACATCGGCATCATTGTTGAGCGAATCGATGGCTTTAAGAAGCTCTTCTTCTGTGACATCATCTTCAAACCGAATCAAGGTCGATGTGAAACCGCACTGCTCGCAGGCTCTCACTTTGTGGGCAACATACGTCTCGCTTCCTCCGTCGTGTCCTACTAAAATAGCGGCAAGGTGAGGCCGTTTTTTCCCGTCCGCAACCATCTTTTCAACTTCCGCGCCAATCTCCATCTTTATTTGGTCGGCTACTTTTTTACCGTCGATTAAAGTCATTTGCTGATATGTTATGAGCGTTTACAAATAGAATATTCTTAAAAACAAGTCGATTAGACGTATGCGACGCTTAATCGTCTGCAAATTTAACGAAAATCCCGAAAACTTTCAGTACCTTTGTCAGATAATATTGAATCAACAATGAATTGTCGAAATCATATTCTGAAGTTTATGTCAGTGCTGGTGGCGTTTGGCGTTCCGGCTTTGGCTTTTGCTATAAGTCTGCCGATTAAGAAGATAAATGGCGAAGACTATTACTATTATGAAGTAAAGCCTAAGGAGACGGTGTTCGGCCTTTGTCGCCAGCTCAATCTGACCAAGGCGGAGATTGTGAAATACAATCCCTCTGTGGCCGACGGGCTACGGGCCGGTACGGTGTTGGTCTTTCCGGTAGAATTGATTGACAGCAAGGCAGGCTCGGAATATTCATCTGATGATGCATCAACCGTCAGTGCATCTGATTACACCGAAAATAGGCGTATTCCGGTAAGTAATGCCACTACGCACCATGTCAAAAAAGGGGAGACTGTCTATGGCATTTGTAGGCACTATGGCATTTCGGAAGATGATTTGATAGCGCTCAATCCATCTATTAAATCCGGAGCCCTTAAGCAGGGAACGATATTGCTATTGCCCGACGGATCTGCTCCGGTAGATTTGACAGCCGAAGCGGAATCAGTTAGTCAATCTGCTGACGACGAGACAGTAACGGTGACTTCTGTAGAGCCAAATACTGCATCTGAGACTCCATCCGGCTATTCGTCCGACAGATTAACCTATTATGACCGTCCGTATTTTGGCGATGCTTATGACGTGTCGGAAATACTTGGAGTTAATCTGGGAAAATCGGAAAAGTCTGACACTTTACGTGTGAGCGTCATGCTTCCGTTTATGTTGTCGCAACAACAACCCGACAAGCAGGCCCAATTCTATACAGAGTTTTATAAGGGATTCCTCTTGGCTGTAGATAGTCTGCGCAACGAAAGTTTGCCTTTAATTGTGGATGTGTATGACACGGCGGGCGAAATTGATTCGGTGTATGCCATACTACAGCGGCCCGAAATTAAAAAGTCAAGCCTGATATTGGCTCCTGACGGTGACGAAGAGTTGAGTGCGATAGCCCGATTCGGCAAAATGAACCGAATCAATGTTATGAACATATTCGCGGTGAGAAACACTGACTATAAATCAAACTCCTATCTGCTTCAGTCAAATATTCCACATTCCGACATGTATGACCGTGCTGTCGACGGCGTGATTGATGAATTTCCTGACCATACGTTTGTATTTCTTTCGTCGCTTGACGGCAAATCAGACAAGCAGGAATTTGTCAGCAGGCTTAGGGCAAAGGCTGAAAGAGTGGGGCATCCATTCGTAGATGTATCTTATCATGGCTATTTGAAAAGTTCCGATTTGGAGAATCTGTCTGATGACATTGATTATTTGTTTGTTCCATCCTCCGGCGCTCATTCCGAATTTAACCATGTTATAGGCACGCTTAAGTCGTTTAAGGAAAGTCGTGACGACTATAATAAGGCAATCATTTTCGGTTATCCTGAATGGATTACTTTCCCGGCTGAGGCTATGGAAAACATGCACTTTATGAATTCTACAATATACTCCAGATTTTATAACGATGCCACGAGCCGTCGTTCAAAAGATTTCACGCGTGACTTCCAAAAGTGGTATTCCACGCCGTTGTTAAACGCAATACCTGTCCAGGGTATTTTGGGTTTCGATACCGGATTCTATGTAGTGAAGGCATTAAATGAGAATGCTCGCCGTAACGGGGATTTTGATTATGATTACGATGGTATTCAGAGCAGCTTCCATTTCGTCCAGCCGCTGGGCACGGCCGGTAGAGTAAATGATTCGCTGTATTTTATTAATTTCCGTCCTTCGGGCATTGTCGATAAAAAGACTGTGGAATGAAAAGTGTTGGTGCTCTCAGGTCGCTCCTGACCCTGGTAATTATTGCTGTATCCAGTTCTGTGGCTTACTCACAGGCTCATTATAACTCAAAAGTATCAATAGGAGGAAGAGCCGGAATTACAATGTCGAAGATGTCCTTCACCCCCAGCACCAAGCAAAAGATGGTTATGGGGAAGACGGCGGGCGTTTCGGTGAAATATTGGGAAGAACGTAACTTCGGTTTAATTGTCGAGTTAAACTATGAGCAGCGAGGTTGGGCTGAGGATTTTAAAGAATATCCATTTTCTTTTGAACGCCGTCTTGATTACATACAGTTGCCCTTGCTAACCAATATATTTTTCGGTGGAAGGCATGTTAACGGTTTTTTCAATCTTGGCCCGGAGTTCGGTTACATGATCGGCAGCAGCTATAAGGCAAATTTTGATGTCCATAATATAGACAATATTCCGGATTTTCCTTCTGATCGTGTCACTGAACAGATGACCTTGGAGCCGTCTAAAAAGTTTGATTATGGCATTTCGGCCGGTGCCGGAATTGAGTTTATTATCAAACGAAAACACCGAATCAATCTTGAAGGACGTTATTACTTCGGAATTGGAAATATATTCCCGGATGACAGAAGAGACACGTTTTCTGCTTCCAGAGGCATGTCGATTATGATCACCTTAGGCTACTCCTACCGATTGAAATAACCTTCCGGACTTCTGCCGTTTCGTCCTTCTAAAGTCGTCCGGGGGCGGTCAAAATGTGGTATGTCATGTCGTGCAGTATGTCGAACGGATCCATTCTTGAACCGATGCCTTTCGACTGTGCGTCTGCGCGTCTGATTACCCTTAAAATTTCCACCAGTTGGAAAGCGTTGTAGTTGCGCAATCCATTTTTCAGATCCGGACCCACCCATCTTCCGAGTGCGTTTTTAAGTCCTTGGTCTGATTTGTCTTTAGTGTAAGCCAAAACGAGCAGATTTGAAAAGAATCCCCACACTAAACCAATGATTAACATGGATGGGTGATTCTTGGGATTGCTCTTAAAGTAATCTAATATTGTGAAGGCCGTTTTGGCATCTTTGACTGAAAGTGCATTGATTAGCTCGAAATTGTTGAAGTCCTTGCTCACTCCGATATGCCGTTCGATTACCTCTGGAGTGACCATGGCGTGGGGTGGAAGCGCTACGGTCAGTTTGTCTATTTCGTTGTATATTCTGGATAAGTCAGTACCAACATAGTCGCATAGCATCGAAAGCCCCTTAGCCTCGATGTTCAATCCCTTATCCTTTATAAATCCGGAGATAATGGCTGTCGCATTTCCCTCTTTTAGCTTGTTAGACTCGAAAACTACGCCTCCGTGTGTCAGGGCTTGAGCTAAAAACTCCTTTGCCTTAATTTTTTCGCCTCTGCCTGCAACGACTAATATAGTGGTGGGGATGGGTTGTTGGGCATAAAGTTTCAGCCTGTCTATGACGCTTTGGTTAAGCGTCTGAGCTTCTTTAAGAATCACCACTTGGTTGTCCGACATCATTGGGTAGCGTCGGCAGGCATCCATCACAGTGTCCATATCGGCTTCCGGTGCATAGAAAGTGTACATGTTGAAGTCGCGGTCTGCTTCCGGTATGATTTCGGTAAAGTCTTTCAGCAACTCGTCTATATAGTATCCTTCTTCGCCGTGGATGATGTAAATAGGAGCATATTGTTTGGCCTTAAGTTGCGACTTAAGTTCGGAAAATGATATTGATTTAGATGCCGTTGCCATAAGGAGTGTTTGTTCTCAAAATTATTTTGTAAATTTACGTAATAAATCTTGGAACTCCAAGCATACTTATGAAATTGAATCTACCCGCATATAATGTCCGCACTGCTTTTAATGCCGACGGCGACAGATTAATTTTTGACCGTCTGCGTCAGAAATTTGTGGCTTTGACTCCTGAGGAGTGGGTCAGACAGCATTTCGTTGAGTTTATGATTACACGCAAGGGATTTCCTGCGTCTTTGATGGCAAATGAAGTAGGAATAACTCTTAACGGGACTAAACGCAGGTGTGATACGGTTGTGTTTGATAGACAGGGTAGCCCGTCGGTAATTGTAGAGTATAAGGCACCTTCTGTTGAAGTGACTCAAAAGACTTTTGACCAAATAGTCAGATACAATATGGTGCTTCATGCGCGTTACCTTATCGTGTCAAACGGTCTGGCACATTATTGTTGTGTTATTGATTATGCCGCCCATTCCTATTCATTCATGTCGGACATCCCTGATTACGACAGTCTATAAACTGTCGTCTTCTTCAAGATAGCTGATTTCGGTAAGCAGTTGTCGCGCCACTGATGCTGTAAGTGGCGATTCACGTGACAATTCAGCCAAAGCGTATGCCTTTGTCTCCGCCAAGCGTTGTGAAATATTGCTGAACATCAGCCTTAATGCCGTGTACCTGTCCAATTCGCGGTCGGAAAGAATCAACTCTTCTGACAGAGCTTGGGAATATTCCATTGTCCTCAAAAGTTTCAGACATAGCACGTCAATCGCCTCTGTCGATACGGCGGTCTCAATCCATTTGCGTGCCGTATCTATTCCAAACTCAGCTCTTGGATAGAGCATTGGTGCAATCAGCATACTTTCGCGGGTAGTTTGATTGTCCCATAATTGTTGTGCCAGTTCTGCTGACTGTCCAGTTTCACGGGCTATTTCTGTCAGTTGAGGCAGATTGACTCCAAAGATGATTTTATAGGGTGCTCCCTGCCGGCGCATGGCATCGGCAATCGCTCCGTTACGTAGAGCGAAAAACCGATGCTTAACTGCCTGCATTGGATTCATTTCGCGATTGTCCATGTCAATCAAATATTTTATCCCAATCTTTCCAGACTACCTCATAGCCGAGCTCTTTGATGCGGTCTGCCACTTCTTTAGGAGTTCTTTCGTCGCTGACGGTAAACTGTTCGAGCGATTCCGGCGCCACAGAATAGCCTCCCGGGTCTGTCTTGCTCCCCGCGCTCATGGAGGTCACTCCCAGACGCATCATGTTGTCACGGAAAGTGGGGTTTTCACGAGTCGAGTAGCTTATGTCTACGTCATGGTCGAAGATTCTGAACGCGAATGTCAGTTGGGCAAGTTCTTTGTCTGACATGACCACATTTGGCTGGAAGTGCCCTTCCGAAGGACGCATTCGCGGAAAGTTGACAGAATACTTTGTCTGCCAATAATTTTTACGTAGATATTGCAGATGCCTGGCCATCATTGTAACGTCGGTTCTCCAATCTTCAAGACCTATAAGTACTCCCATGCCGATTTTATGGACGCCGGCTTGACCCATGCGGTCGTAACCGTTCAGTCGCCAGTCGAATATCGACTTCATGCCTCTTGGATGATATTTCTTATAATTAGCTTCATTATAGGTCTCTTGGAAACAGACCACCCCGTTAAGTCCCGACTTTGTGAGCCTGTAATAGCTTTCGGATTTCAACGGCATTACTTCTATGGTCAGATTATTAAAGTAAGGACGGCATGTCTGAAGTGCTTCTTCGAGATAGTCTACTCCTGCCTTTGCCGGATGCTCTCCGGTGACGATGAGCAAATTTTCAAACGGACCGAGACGGCGTATGGCTTGGCACTCCTTTTCAATCTGATTCATATTTAAGATCGTGCGTTCAAACGGATTGTTGTGGTTAAATCCGCAGTAAACACATGAATTCGTGCAAGCATTAGTGATATACAGTGGAATGTACATGCTGATTGTCTTGCCGAACCTTTCCTGGGTGATCTGTTGGCTCTTTTGAGCCATCGGCTCAATATAGGGAGTGGCGGCCGGCGATATGAGTGCCATGAAGTCGTCGACATCGAGATGCTCCTTATCCAATGCAATCTCTACATCCGCTGCAGTCTTTGAGGCGATACATCGGGTGGTGTCGTCCCAATCATATTTTTTTATTTCGTCATAAAACATAATTGCCGTTTATTTTGCACAGTCATTTGCTTCCATTACTGACTGAGATATGCGCATTGCGCAGAAGTTTGGCCCGCACATTGTACAGAAGCGGTTGTCCCCCTTGTGGCTCTCGACATAATACTGACGCGCACGTGCGGGGTCGAGCGACAAATTGAACTGGTCTTTCCAGCGGAATTCAAATCTCGCTTTGCTCATGGCGTTGTCACGTATCTGCGCGCCTGGATGCCCCTTTGCGATGTCGGCGGCGTGGGCCGCGATTTTATATGCTATCACACCGTTGCGTACATCTTCGAGATTTGGTAATGCAAGATGTTCTTTGGGCGTAACGTAGCAAATCATAGCAGTACCCATCCATGCGATCTGCGCGGCTCCGATGGCCGAAGTAATATGGTCGTAACCCGGGGCTATGTCGGTCGTCAGAGGGCCAAGGGTGTAGAACGGCGCTTCGTGGCACGACGATATTTGGCGATCCATGTTTTCGCGGATTTTCTGCATAGGCACGTGTCCCGGACCTTCGATAAGCACCTGCACGTTATGGCGCCATGCGATTTCTGTAAGCTCGCCCAGCACGTCCAGCTCGAGGAACTGCGAACGATCGTTAGCATCGTGAATGCTACCGGGACGCATTCCGTCGCCAAGCGATACGGCAACGTCATATTTTGCAAGAATCTCGCATATTTCGTCAAAGTGGGTGTACAAGAAGTTTTCTTGATCGTGAAGCACAGTCCACTGAGTCATTATAGATCCTCCTCTTGACACGATACCAGTCATGCGGTCGGCTATGAGATCGGCGTGTGCGCGAAGCACTCCGGCATGTATAGTAAAGTAATCGACACCTTGTTCTGCCTGTTCAATCAGAGTGTCGCGGTATATTTCCCAGCTAAGCTGTTTGACATCGCCTTGAACTTTCTCAAGTGCCTGATAAATAGGTACTGTTCCCATTGGAACGGGGCAGTTGCGTATAATCCATTCACGTGTCTCGTGTATATTGTCGCCGGTGGAGAGATCCATTAAGGTGTCACCACCCCAATAACAGCTCCATACAGCCTTATTAACCTCCTCTTCTATACCTGATGATAAGGCAGAATTACCTATGTTTGTGTTCAATTTGACAAGGAATTTGGTGCCTATAATCATAGGCTCGCTTTCCGGGTGGTTAATGTTAGCAGGAATGACTGCGCGACCAGAAGCCACTTCATCTCTGACCATTTCGGGAGTGATATGGCTCTTTATGCCCAGTGCTTCGTTATTCATGTTCTCTCTTATGGCCACATATTCCATCTCGGGAGTTATAACGCCTTTTTTTGCCAACGCCATTTGGGTAATAGCGCATCCTTCCTTGCCGCGGCGTGGAGCATATCGGCGCCCGAATCTTATAGAATCCAAAGATGGATCTGATTCGCGTTGGCGGCCGTATTCCGAAGTGATTCCCGGGAGAAGCTCCAGATCCGCTCTTTGGCTAATCCAAGCTTCGCGGGTTCGTGGAAGGCCTTCGTTTATGTTCACTTTGACTGCCGGGTCGGTGTAAGGACCGCTTGTGTCATAGACATATACGGGTTCGTTTTGGCGCATCATTTTTTCGCCGTTTATAACCTTTACGGTTGGTGTGAGGCTGATTTTGCGCATCGGAACGTTTATGTCGTGCATAATCCCCTTAATATACACCTTTTCAGATCCCGGGTATGATTGAACGTCTATGTCGTTTATTTCCATTGCTTTTGTCGAATAGTCAAATTAATGTTTGTCTGATGGTTATCCTAAGAACGATGTCAGAGGCGATGTGGCTTGGGCTAAATTATGGGTCGAGCCAAGTCCTGCCAGGTAAGCCATTCTTCCTGCCTCCACAGCCAACTTGAACGCTTTGGCCATCTCTACAGGGTTACCGGCAACAGCTATGGCTGTATTGACAAGTACGGCATCGGCACCCATCTCCATAGCTTCCGATGCATGTGACGGAGCTCCGAGGCCGGCATCGATAACCACCGGAACACGGCTTTCTGCTATAATAATTTCCAGAAGATCGCGTGTCTTAAGTCCCTTATTTGTTCCGATTGGCGAACCTAATGGCATTACTGCGGCGGTTCCGGCATCTTCAAGACGTTTACATAATACGGGGTCAGCTTGGATATATGGCAACACGTAGAAACCATCTTTCGCCAGAATTTCTGTTGCCTTTAGAGTTTCAACAGGATCGGGGAGCAGATATTTCGGATCCGGATGAATCTCCAATTTTAGAAAGTTTGTGCCGAAAATCTCGCGTGACAGACGAGCTGCCAATACGGCCTCCTGAGCATTTCTTACACCGGATGTGTTGGGCAAAAACTGTACTTTGTCGCGGTTTATGTGGCGCAGCATGTCGTCTTCTTCCTTATTACCCATGTCAATGCGTTTCATGGCCACGGTTATCATTTCTGAACCGGAGGCCAATATTGACTCAAGCATTAGTTTGTTTGACGAGAACTTGCCCGTCCCGACGAACAGACGTGATGTAAATTCGCGTCCTCCTATTTTTAATGTGTCCATTATTAAAGCTGAATATTGTATTGTTTATATTGTCAATTAATTCCTAAGCGGGCAAGCACATCGCTCACGTATGCTTTGGGGTCGGCAGAGTTGATGATGGCTCCGGACATGGCAATACCCTGTACGCCTGTGGACATGACTGCATCCACATCGTCGAGGGTGATTCCGCCGATGGCCACGACTGGCAGTTTGACACCTTGGCCTTTAATCGTGTCCATTATGGAACGGTAGCCGTCAAGACCCAATACTGGTGCCAAATTCTTTTTCGTGGAAGTATATCGGTACGGCCCGAGGCCTACATAGTCGACATCGATGCCTCGTACAGCCAATATATCTTCAGCGGTATTTGCCGTCACTCCTATGATGGCATGTGGACCGAGTATCTCGCGGGCTTTGCGAGGTTCCATATCCTCCTTGCCTAAATGCACTCCGTGTACCCGCAATTCTTTTACGAGAGCGACGTTATCGTCTATGACAAGTATTACTCCTGCTTCTCGGCATATCGGTATTATATCTTCGGCAGTCGCTTTAAGTTCATCGTATGAAGCGTCTTTCATACGAAGTTGAACCCATTTACAACCGCCTTCCACCACCATTTTAACTTCTTCGGTGATGGAATAGCGGTCTGACGGATTTGTTATAAATTGTAGCATTATTATATTCGTAGTCGGTCTATGTTGTCGAGTTTAGCTGAAAGTGCCTCCAGATCGGTGCCGTCGAATAAATATCCGAGCATGGCAAATCCGACGAACGGCAGGCTCGCAATATCGCCAATTCTTTGAGGTGTTACACCTCCTAAGGCCACGACTTTATTCTCAGGCAGCGTCTCAAGCTCTTTCCGAAGGAATCGAGATTTATACCCTTCCTTTGAGATGCTGTCGAATATCGGGCTTAACGTGACGTAGTCTGTCTTGTCGGCCCATTCCCTTACTTCCGCAAGTGTGTGGCAAGTGCGGCTAACTGCACCTCTATAGCGTATAGGAGCTTCGGGACAACGGGAATTTAAATGTATTCCCCCAAGATTAAACTCGTGGAGAAGCTCGAAATGCCCGTGTAACTTAATTCTCCCGTGCACTCGTGGCGGTAGCGACTCTATAATAGCCTTTATTTCAGATGTGGTATGTGACGGGTGGCGTAGATGCACGTAATCCCATCCATGCTCAAGTATCATGGCTATTCGTCGGGGCTCGTCGTCTAAGATGTCTGGCGGAGTGATAGCGATCTTCAGCATTCGGCTTATCCCCCGTAAAATGGTTGGATTACCAAGATTGAGTCTCCGTCCTTAAGCATCGTTGAGTCACGGTCTACTAACTGTACAACTTCGCCGTTTAGCGCTGTTGCTATTCCATCGGGATTTATTCCTGCGAGATTAAGAGCTCCCTGAAGTGATGTATTGTCGGGAACTTCCATTTTCTTGTCATTAACGGTAATATTCATAATAATATGTTTTTGGTTATGGTTTAATCAATAATTGTCAGAGGAGCCGGCGCAAACAGATGGTTAACGGGTCCATGGCCGTGGCCTGTAGCCACGTAAGCTCCGGCTTCAAGAGCTTGTGAAATGTATTTTTTAGCTTCGATTACGGCCGAAGGAAGCGGGTAGCCGAGAGCAAGATATGACGCTATTGCCGACGAAAGCGTGCATCCGGTGCCGTGAGTGTTTTTGGTGGCAACTCTTGGACTCGCTAAATGTACCGCAGGTTTATTAGGCGTGATTGACATAATGTCAACCGACTCTGACGGGTTGCCGTTCGCTAAGTCGCCGCCTTTAAGCAGTATGGCGTTTGCTCCTAACTCACGGAACCGTACGATCTGGGCATCCGGATCAGTGTAGCCTGTGAGCTCTACAGCTTCGGATGCATTTGGTGTAATTATTGTGCTGAGGGGTATCAATAGCGATTTAACAGCTTCAATGGCACTGTCGTCAATAAGCTTGCTGCCGGATGTTGACACCATAACCGGATCAAGGACGATATTTGTTGCCCGATTTCGCACTAATGCTTCCGCCGTGGCGACAACTATTTCCGTATTAAAAAGCATTCCAAGTTTAACTGCGTCGGGACGGATGTCGTCG
Source organism: uncultured Muribaculum sp. (assembly GCA_964543345.1). GTDB lineage: Bacteria > Bacteroidota > Bacteroidia > Bacteroidales > Muribaculaceae > Muribaculum. Next base: position 28,126 of record CAZIXM010000016.1, read on the forward strand.
TAGACGGCATCAATCTGACCGGCTACGATGTCGGGATTTATTCCTTGAACGGCGCGTACTCCGGTGGTGTTCTGTACGGTAATAGCCGTTATTGCTGTCATCCCGTAGACTCCTAATGCCGACATTGTTTTAAGGTCGGCTTGAATGCCCGCGCCCCCGGATGAATCGGAGCCTGCTATGGTTAATGCTGAAACGTATCTGCCCATATAAATGCATTATTTGTTGAAACAAACAGCTAATGCAAAAAGATTGCCTGTTTGCTGAGCTAAGGATGGAAGTTGAGATAGAATGCCGGATATGGCGCAGATTCTGGCAAAATAGTATGCCATACTTGTTTACAATCCCTTCGCCGGCGTTACCCGTAGCAGGTTCGTAGGGTCTGATCTCAGCTCACCATATCCTTGCCGATTGGTGGCACCCCTTTGTCATTAAGCGACGGCAAATTTATATAGATTCTGTTTAATAGCCAAATTAACAACCGATTTTTTTTGTCATAATTTTCTTGATTGCAAAAATTGGGCTGTGTCAAAATGGAATTATCACATCTGAAAGATGCTTTTGTATTTTGACACAGCCCAAAAGAACGTTATTTATGGAGATATTATTTTATCACGCCAAGTTTTTTGCCGACTTTGACGAATGCGTTAATTGCACGGTCAAGTTGTTCTCTGTCATGTCCGGCTGAAAGCTGTACGCGAATACGTGCCTGTCCTTTCGGAACTACCGGATAGTAGAAGCCGGTGACATAGATGCCCTCTTTCTGCATCTCGGCGGCAAAGTCTTGCGAAAGCTTTGCGTCATAAAGCATGACTGCGCAGATGGCCGACTGAGTAGGCTTAATGTCAAATCCTGCCTCAAGCATTTTAGTGCGGAAATACTCGACATTTTCCATAAGTTTGCTGTGCAGTTCAGAGCTTTCTCCGAGCATTTTGAACATTTCGAGGCTTGCGCCTACGATGCCGGGGGCAACCGAATTAGAGAAAAGATAGGGGCGTGAGCGTTGACGCAGCATGTCGATGATCTCTTTGCGTCCGGTGGTAAATCCACCCATCGCGCCGCCGAACGATTTTCCGAGCGTACCGGTAAATATGTCGATTTTACCGTACAGGTCATATTTTTCAGCCACTCCGTGTCCCGTCGGGCCTACTACTCCCGCCGAATGGCTTTCGTCGACCATTACGAGAGCGTCATATTTTTCAGCAAGTTCTACGATTTTGTCCATCGGAGCTACATTGCCGTCCATTGAGAATACACCGTCGGTGGCAATGATTCTGAACCGTTGTGCTTGCGCTTCTTGTAGACAGCGTTCGAGTTCTGCCATGTCGGCATTGGCATATCTATAGCGTTTAGCCTTGCAGAGTCTGACACCGTCGATGATTGAAGCATGATTAAGTGCGTCGCTGATGATGGCGTCCTCTTCGGTGAGCAACGGTTCAAATAGGCCTCCGTTAGCATCGAAGCAGGCTGCATAAAGGATGGTGTCCTCGGTCTTGAAATATTCGCTGATAGCTTTCTCCAGCTCTTTATGGAGATCTTGGGTGCCACAGATGAATCTTACCGACGACATTCCGTAGCCGTGGGTGTCCATGGCGCGTTTCGATGCTTCTATGAGCCGAGAGTTGTCTGACAAGCCCAAATAATTGTTGGCGCAAAAGTTCAATACTTCTCCTGTGGAGCCTTCAACTGTGATTCCTGCCTTTTGGGGCGACGTGATTATACGTTCATTTTTGTACAGTCCGGCATCTTTGATGTCCTGTAACTCTTTCTCCAAATGTGATTTAAAATTCGTGTACATGGTGAAGTGAGTTTTAACTAAAAAATTTTCCCCAAATTTAAGGAAAAATCAGATTAAATGGCGTAATTTTGCGGAATAAAAATTCAGAAAATATAAAGAAATTGTCTAAACTTTTTTTGCAATGAAGAATGTTCTGATAATAGGAGCTACAGGCCAGATAGGCACTGAGCTAACCATGAAATTGCGCGGCCTGTATCCTAACGGAAATGTCGTGGCCGGATTCATTAAAGGCGCGGAGCCTAAAGGGGTGTTGGCTGAAAGCGGTCCATCGGCTGAGGTGGACATTACCAATCCAAATCAGATAGCCGATGCGGTTGAAAAATACGACGTTGACACCATTTATAATCTGGCGGCGCTTTTAAGTGCTGTTGCCGAAGCCCGTCCGCAACTCGCTTGGAAGATAGGGGTAGGAGGCCTTTATAACACACTTGAAGTGGCTCGTGAGAAGGGGTGCGCTGTTTTCACCCCGAGCTCAATCGGTTCGTTCGGACCGGATACGCCCCATGACCGCACACCTCAGGACACTATACAGCGTCCGCGAACCATATACGGTGTAACGAAGGTGACCGGTGAAATGCTGTCTGACTATTATGCTCGTCGATTTGGAGTCGATGCGCGTTCGGTTCGCTTCCCCGGACTTATCTCTTACGTTGCTCCTCCCGGTGGCGGTACCACTGACTATGCAGTCGACATATATTATTCGGCTGTAAAGGGTGAGACTTTTAAATGTCCGCTACATGCAGGCACATTTATGGACATGATGTACATGCCTGACGCCCTTCGTGCCGCTGTGGAGATTATGGAGGCTGATCCTTCTCGGCTTGTCCATAGAAATTCGTTCAACATTGCATCTATGAGCTTTGATCCTGAGATTATATATAATAAGATTAAAGAGTATGTACCGGAATTCCGTATGGAATATGAGCCTGATCCGTTGCGTCAGTCAATAGCCGATTCGTGGCCTAATTCGCTCGACGACACTTGCGCTCGCGAGGAGTGGGATTGGAAGCCGGAATACGACCTCGACAAGATGACTCAGGATATGCTCGAACATCTACGCATCAAGCTCGGCGTGGCTGAAAAAGAAATGGCATTATAATAAATCGGAAAATTTCAACGAAATGACTAAGTACGGACCTTCTGCCGAGGGATTGATGCAGTTCATGGACGACAGCGTGTGCAACTTTTTCGCTGTTAATACATTGAGGAAGATGCTTGACGATGCCGGCTACACCATGTTGGACCCGAAAGATAGGTGGACTTTGGTGCGCGGCGGTAAATATTATATAGTTAAGAATGACTCTGCGCTGTTTGCCTTCGTTGTCGGAATGGGCGATAGTAGCGAAGGATTCAAAATAATATCCGCCCACAGTGATTCGCCCGGCTTTCGTATTAAGCCAAGCCCGGAAATGCTCTCTGACGGCGGCATTATGAAGCTGAATACCGAGGTATATGGAGGTCCGATATTATATACTTGGTTTGACAGACCCCTTTCGATAGCCGGTAGGGTGCTTCTGAAGAGTGACGATCCGCTTCATCCCTTAACAAAGTTGGTGCGGTTTGACCGCCCGCTTCTGACTATCCCTCATTTGGCCATACACTTCAACCGTGCGGTCAATGAGGGAAATCATCTGTCGAAGCAGAAGGATATGCTTCCGGTGTTGTGCATATTAAAGGATTTGTCTGAAAAGAACGGATTCGTCCAACGTCTGGTGGCCGACGAGCTTGGTGTGGAATGCTCGGAGATTATCGACTTTGACTTGTCGCTCTACGACACCACAAAGTCTGTGCTTTTGGGCGTTAACGATGAATTTATCACTTCGGGCCGGCTTGACGACCTATCGATGGTTCATGCTGCGGTGTCGGCGTTGCTTACTGCAGGAGGTGAAGATAGCCAAACCCGCATAATGGCTATTTTTGACAATGAGGAGACCGGTTCCGGGACTAAGCAGGGTGCCGCATCGCCGGTGCTGATGAATATGATGCGTCGTATAACGAGCGCGCTTGGCGGATCGGAAGAAGATTATCTGCGGGGCATTGCAAATTCGTTTATGGTATCGGCCGACAATGCTCATGCGCTTCATCCAAACTATCCCGAGAAGCAGGATCCAACGAATCATCCCGTCATAGCCGGTGGTCCGGTGATAAAGATTAATGCAAACTGCAAGTATATGACTGATGCCGATTCGGCCGCAGTTTTCAAAAGTATTTGCGATTTGGCCGGAGTTCCTTGCCAGTATTTCGTTAATCACTCTGATGTTGCCGGAGGTTCTACGCTTGGAAACATACTGACATCGCAGATTGATCTTAGGGGTGTGGATATGGGGGCTCCGCTTTGGGCAATGCATTCAGTGCGCGAAACGGCCTCCGTAGCCGACCATCTCTACACGATACAGGCATTCCGTAAGTTCTACGAATTGAACTAACATCCCTTATCGAATGGGCTCTAAATCCGCAGAGCGCTTCACGGGATTATCGATAAAGTCATTCTATACGGAGCCGGTCGAATGTACGGCGCCCTAACAAATAGTACTGAATTATAATGTTGGGGTGCTTAGGCAAAAGGTCAGCTTCAGGAAAAGTCGTGTAAGCCGACTTCATCCGGCGGAAATCGCGATGGGCTTTCAGGATTGAGCCGGCATTCTTGATGTCAAGCTTTGCAAGAAACATTCCCCACGCGAGAGTGTCATACAAACGGCGAATGAACAGACGCCGGCTGCGCGACCGGTTAGGAAGATTTTTGTAAAGCAGCAATAGGTTGTTGCGGAAATTCAGGTAAGTTTTTCTTGGATCCGATGGGGGGAGGGTACCCCCTCCGAGATGAAACACGGTGCTTCCCGGAATGGCTACAATGTCATATCCAGCGAGTTTAACGCGCCAACAGAGGTCAATCTCCTCCATGTGGGCAAAAAAGCGCGCGTCAAGTCCGCCAATCTGGCTATACAAATCTGTTCGTATCATAAGTGATGCTCCCGATGCCCAAAAAACCTTAGCGACATAGTCGTATTGTCCTCGGTCAGGCTCAGAGACGGCAAATATGCGTCCGCGGCAATAGGGATAACCGTTTTTGTCAAGATAACCGCCACAGGCTCCTGCATATTCAAATAAGTCAGGATTATTGTAAGAAAGTATTTTGGGTTGACAAGCTCCGGTATGCGGATTGTCCTCCATATACTTATATAGAGATTCGAGCCATCCGGGTGCTGGAGCCACATCGCTGTTAAGCAGAATGGAATATTTATGGTGTATCCGGGAAATTGCCAGATTGTAACCGCCGGCAAACCCGTAGTTTTTATCGAATTGGATTATTTCCACTTCCGGAAATTCGTTCTCAAGTATTGACACGGAGTCGTCGGTACTTCCATTGTCGGCAACAATTATGTCGGCCAATGCCTCATCTGTATTGGCTATGACTTTTGGCAGGAACTCGCGCAACAGTTTTGAGCCGTTCCAATTTAGAATTACTACTGCAATAGGCTTTGTCATGATTGGGCAGGTGTTTCTTCTACGGGCATTTCTACTTTATGCTTCCATCGTTTATGTGTCCAAAGCCATATTGACGGATTCCTTCTGATGGTTTCCTCGAGCATTCGTCCGTAGGTGTCTGTAATTGAATACATTGGCATGTCTGCCGGATGAGCGGCTATCTTTCTTACCGTCAAGCGGTAGTGTCCTCTCGACGGCTTGTCGACATCCCAATAAAACACAGCTAAGTCGAGTCTGCGGGCGAGTACTTCTGTGCCTGTAATGATGGCTGTCGGATGGTTAAGAAACATCATTATATGTCCCACATCGCCATGCGAAGGCTTTTGGTCAGACATGAAGCCGGTAATCGACTGTATGTTGTCGAGCTTTAACTTGAGAAGGTCGCGAAATACCATCTTTTTGTCGTATGATACCGACCCGAACCGACTTCTTAACTTTAAAAAGTAACTGTCAAACCACGTATTTTTTAGCGGACGGTAAACTTGTGCAAACACAAGTTTATCTGATGGTTTGTGACGTGCCCAAAGTGTAATTGACGGAGCCCATTCCCAATTGCCGCAATGTGAAAAGTATAAGGCTATCGAGCGTCCTTCGTCGAAAACCTTGTCTATTTCTTCGATTCCGACAAATTCCATTCTGCGTTTCATCTCTTCGTCAGATATGTGCCCGAGTTTGATTGTCTCTACGAAATAATCAGTGAAGTTGCGGAAAAACTGTTTTAATATGGTCTTGCATTCCTTTTCGTCTTTCTCCGGAAACGAAGCGCGGATATTGTTCATGGCCACTTTACGCCTATATCCTACCACATAATATGTCAGAAAATACAGTATGTCGCTTATTAAGTAGAGCACCCCGAACGGCAGTCGTGCCAGTCCGTCAAGCATCCATTTAACCGGAAGGTATTTCAATTCAGATTTCATATAAGTGCGGTTCCGTTTATGAGTTCGCTGTCAGGAACAATTGATTCGAGTCTGACCGGTATGATTTTGTTTGCAAGTTCTGGATTTGGATTCATCTGAACCCGCAAATAGTTGTCTGTGAAACCGAACATTTGCTTGCCGGCTTTCGGCTCTTCAGGCAATACGTTACGCACAGTGCCTAAAAAACGCGACGTAAAGTCATTGAGTTTTCGCTCTGAAAGCGACAGCATCCGACATGTACGTCGGTGCTTATCCTCTTGGCTCACTACGCCGTCAATTACAAGGGCCTTGGTGCCGGGACGCTCGGAATAGGGGAACACATGCAGCCGGCTTATGTCGAGTGAGTCAACAAAGTCGTATGACTGCTTGAATAAATCTTCCGACTCGCCTCGTGCGCCTACTATTAAATCTACGCCAATAAATGCGTCCGGCATTATCTCGCGGATGCGCTCTATGCGATGTCGGAACAATTTCGTGTCGTAGTGGCGACGCATAAGCCTCAATATTTCATCAGACCCTGCTTGGAGCGGAATGTGAAAGTGTGGCATGAATCTCTTTGACGATGCTACCCATTCAATTATTTCGTCGGAGAGGAGGTTGGGTTCTATAGATGAGATGCGGAACCGTTCGATTCCGTCCACTTTGTCAAGTTCGCGAATTAAGTCAAAGAATGTGTCATCGCGTCCTTTGCCGAAGTCGCCGATGTTTACCCCTGTCAAGACTATTTCACGGCCTCCGTCAGCGGCCACTTTACGTGCTTGGTCGACTATCTGAGGAATACTTCCTGAGCGGCTCCGTCCTCGGGCCATTGGTATGGTGCAGTATGAACACCAATAGTCGCATCCGTCCTGTATTTTTAGGAAGTAGCGCGTACGGTCCTCACCTGAACATGAAGGATGAAATTCGCGTATATCTTTTGCCGGAGTCACCTCGCGGTATTTCCCCCTTTCCGCCATCCACTTGTCGATATGATCTGATATGGATAGTTTTTGATCCGTGCCTAACACGATTGTAACTCCGGGAATTTCGCTGATTTCTTCCGACTTAAGCTGTGCATAGCATCCTGTCACGATGATTAAAGCTTCGGGGTAGTTGGTTGCAAATCTGTGGATAACCTGTCGGCACTTTTTATCGGCTATTTCTGTCACGCTACAAGTGTTTACTATCACAATGTCAGGCGTTTCGCCTGTAGATATGCGACGTATGCCTTTGGATGCGAGTTCTTTGGCTATCATAGATGTCTCGGCAAAGTTCAGCTTGCACCCAAAAGTGTGAAACAGCGCTTTAGTATTGTCAAATGACGATGTATCAATCATAGTGCAAATTTACTGCTTTTTTATGTTATTCGGGTCTGATTGGCAGAACTATTTATTCCGCAGATTTGTATTAAATATGTATAAAAATAATTATTTTTGCAGAAAACATATCCAATGAATAATCCAGACTTACTTAATGCCATTTATGCTCAGAGCTTTTGTGACAATTGGACGCTTCCGGCGTTGTCGGAGTACGGTAATAAAAAAGCCATAACATACGGTGCCCTTGCTGAAGAGATTGCGAAAATGCACCTTATGTATGAAATGATAGGAATTAAGCCGGGCGACAAGATAGCCCTGATTGGGAAGAATACTCCCGGATGGATAATGGTGTTCATCTCCACTATTACATACGGAGCCACAATTGTGCCGATATTGCAGGAGTTTAATCCGGCCGACGCTCAGCATATCATCAACCATTCTGAATCGTCATTATTATTTGTCGATAAGAATATTTGGGAAAATCTCGAATTTGAAAAAATGCCGCATCTGCGTGGTGTTATTTCGCTCACTGAATCTAAACTTCTGGCAGAGCACCCTCTGAACGATAAACAGATGGAGCGGCAGTTGAAGAAATTGAAGCGTACGTTCAGAACTCGCTATAAGGGCGGATTCGGGCCTAAAGATGTAGCTTATCGTGAGATGGATGCCGATGATGTAGCTGTGATTAATTACACCTCAGGCACCACCGGATTTTCAAAGGGGGTCATGCTCACATACCGAAATCTTTGGGGTAATGTGGTGTTTGGAATTCAGTCGCGACTACATTTTCAAGGTTCGCGTTGCTTGTCGTTTTTGCCATTGGCACATGCCTACGGATGCGCGTTCGACATGCTTGTGCCGTTGGCGGTTGGAACCCATATTACGGTTTTCGGAAAGCTTCCTACTCCGATATTGTTAATGAAGGCATTGTCGGAAGTAAGGCCAAATCTTGTCATTTGTGTGCCGTTGATATTGGAAAAAATATATCGGAAACAGATACTTCCGATGATTACCAAGTCTCCGATGCGATGGGTACTTGCTGTGCCCGGCCTTGACAAGGCTTTGTATGTAATGATTCGGCGCAAGCTCGTCGAAGCTTTTGGAGGCGAGTTTGAGGAAGTAATAGTCGGAGGTGCACCGCTCAACCATGAAGTAGAAGAGTTTTTGCATAGGATTAAATTCCCGTTCACAGTTGGATACGGAATGACTGAATGCGGACCGCTGATTAGCTATACGCCTTGGCGACAATTCATTGTAGGATCCTCCGGACGTACTTTGCCGGGGATTATGGAGAGCAAGATTCTTAGTGAAGACCCGGAAAAGGTGCCTGGCGAAATCTGTGTTAAAGGCGTGAACGTAATGAAGGGCTATTATAAAAATCTCGAAGCTACTTCGGCGGTTCTTGACGAAGACGGATGGCTCCATACCGGCGACATGGGAACACGATCAGCTGACGGTACGATATTTATAAAGGGACGATATAAGACTATGATTCTGTCATCTAACGGACAGAACATCTATCCTGAAGAGATCGAGGCAAAACTTAACAACATGCCATTAGTGGCTGAAAGTCTTGTAGTGGAGCGCAACAATCATTTGGTGGCGTTGGTATATCCGGATTACGAGACAATGGACCGCTACGGTATAGTAAATGCCCAGCTTCCGGAAGAGATGGAGAAGGTGCGTCAAGAACTTAATAAACTTGTGGCTCCCTATGAAAAGATTGATAAGATTCAATTGATAGCTCAAGAGTTTGAAAAGACACCTAAACGCTCTATTAAACGTTACTTATATAATGCCTGACGAAAAATGTTGCTTAACATCATACTGCTCATTGCCGGTTTGGCTCTTATATTGGTGGGCGCCAACTGGCTGACCGACGGATCGTCGGCAGTAGCCAAAAAATGGGGAGTCTCAGACTTAGTTATTGGTCTGACGGTCGTGGCGTTCGGCACTTCGGCTCCTGAATTGGTTATCAGCATCGTTTCGGCCATCCACGGTAGCGCAGGCTTAGCCGTCGGTAATGTGGTTGGTAGCAACATATTCAATATACTCGTAATAATAGGGTGCGTAGCGACAATATCACCGGTCAAGGTCGACAAAGGGAACATGACCAACGACATACCTTTGGTGATATTGTCGTCATTGGCGCTGCTCTTTTGTTCTAACACTGTATTGCTCGACGGAACGTCGGAAAATGTTATCGAGCGCTCAGAAGGTCTGTTGCTGTTGCTGTTTTTCCTGATATTCATGCGCTATACATTTTCTATTGCAAAGAGTTCTGAAAATGATTTGCCCCAAGAAGATGCGAAAAGTGTCGCGTTGATGCCTCTGTGGAAGTCTGCGCTATTTATCGTTGTCGGTCTTGCGGGACTAATTTTCGGCGGAGAATGGTTTGTCGACGGTGCGTCAGGCATTGCCCGCGGACTAAATGTAAGCGAGTCGGTCATCGGTCTGACAATTGTGGCTGCAGGAACATCTCTTCCGGAGCTTGCCACATCTATCGTGGCCGCTTTGAAAGGTAAAACAGACTTGGCAGTCGGCAATGTCGTAGGAAGTTGCATTTTCAACGTATTCATGGTGCTCGGAGCCGCCGCTACAATCCGTCCGCTGCCATTAGGTGGCATCGGCAATTTCGACCTTCTTACATTAGTAGTCGCAAGTCTGCTGTTCTGGTTTTTCGGGTGGAAGATAAAGTCGCGGACTATTACTCGGCTTGAAGGCATACTTCTTCTTGTGTGCTATGTGGTATATACGGCAGTACTTATCGCAAAAGCATAGAGGCTTTTGTCGGTTTAGCAACACCTTACTTGTGCTGTTTGGCACTTATACGGTTAAGTCGCTTTATAATGGCTCGGTGTCGCTCATCGTTTGGTCGGTGTCGGTTATTGTATTTGTCTTTTGGGGTGTAACGGCATTTTTCCTTAACGCGTCTTCTATTAGTATGGCTTACTGAGTTTAGCGATGGGGTAGAGTCCTTTCCTTTAGGCTTCGGTTCGGTCTCTACAACATCCTTAGCCGCATAAGTCGCAGCTAATGGCGTATTGTTAGTCTTCTTGTTCAAACGTGCTCGACGCTGTTTGGCGCGTCGGTCAACAATTTTCTTTATCAGAAGGAATGCCATCATTTCAGTCCCGTCAAGATTCTCGGGCACGTTGCCTGTAAGCTGGTATTCTCTAATGGCTTGTTCCATTAAGGATTGGCGGTGTTCGGGGAGTAGTTCGAGCATTTCTTTCCATTCGCGGTCAAAACGTGGTGCTCGTGTAGCTGTGTGTCTCATTTTTGTTTGATTTTAGGTTTATTTTCTGCAAAGATAGTATGCGGTTGTCCGGATTGTACTGCAAAATTGGGGTAAAATTTTTCGGAGATGTATTAAATGGCTGATTATAATACTATTATGCATAATAAAGAGTAAGGGCGTGTCGCAAAACTGAATTACGACACACCCTCATGTTAGATGGAGTTAAAGATGAATTTGCCTATTCTTCGTTAGAGTCGCGGGATGTTGCTAACGAATGGTTGGTGATGTAGTTGACAAATGTCTGCTTGTAACTTTCGCTGATTGGAATGTAATGGCTTCCGAAGACTATGCGGTTGCGTTCGATGATGCGCATCTTGGTCGTGTTTACTATAAATGAGCGGTGTACGCGCATAAATTCTGTTTCCGGCAGGAACTTTTCAAGCGACTTCATGCTCATAAGGGTAGTTATCGGGCTCTTATCTTCGGTTAGATATATCTTTACGTAGTCTTTAAGCCCTTCGATAAATAGTATGTTCTTGACAGGAATCTGAACATATTTATACTCACTCTTGACTATCAAATAATTTTTCTCGTTAGTAGCCGCTTCGGCCTTACGGCGAAGTTCAACCCATTCGAGGGCTCTATTGGCTGAGTTAATGAATTCCTCATAGCTAATTGGCTTCATCAGATAGTCGAGTGCATTCAGCTTGAATCCTTCGATGGCATAGCGATCGTAGGCAGTGGTGAAAATGATACGACAGGATGGCGGAACGATGCGTGCAAACTCCATTCCGCTGAGTTGGGGCATGTGAATATCGAGGAAAACGATGTCGATATTATTTTCCAAGATTGTCTTTACTGCATCTTGGGCAGAATTAAATTTGCCTACAAGGACCAAAAATGGCGTTTTCTCAATGTAAGACGCTATGAGATCCTGAGCGAGAGGTTCGTCGTCGACTACGACGCAGCGTAGATTAGTCATGACTGTTTAGTTTTATTTTTAAGTAAAATGTATAAATGTCTCCGTTTATGGTGGTATTGACCTGTGCCTGGTCGCCGTAGATGATGTCGAGCCTGCGGCGAAGGTTGGTTTGGCCGATTCCTGACTGCTGAGGTGCCTTTTCGGCCGAAGGGGAGAATCGGTTGGAGATACGGCATTCAACAGTGTTGTCACGGCATGTTATGTTGATGTCTATGAATGCGTCCGGCTTGCCTGTATTCCCGTATTTGAAAGCATTCTCCACCGGGGATATGAACAGAAGTGGTGCTATGGTGCATCTGTTGCACTCACCGGAATCAAGTACTACCTTGACAGGAAAAGTGTCGCCTATGCGCAATTTCATTAGTTTTACATAATTTCCTACGAATGCCAGCTCCTCTTCAAGAGGCACTGCCGAGGAATTTTCGTATAGAACAAAGCGCAACAGCTTGCTTAGCTCGTGCACAGCCTTTTGAGCTTTCTCCGGACTTATAGCAATTAGGGCATATATGGAATTTAATGTATTGAACAGAAAGTGTGGGTTGAGCTGGTGTTTAAGATTATCCAATTCCTCTTGACGTTGGGCCATCTCCATCTTATGATTTTTTTGGTGGAGTTTTACCCAATAGTCGCTTAGCTTTACGGCGAGGCTTAATCCTACAGTCATAACGACCATCACCATGTCTTTCATCATAAAAGAAGCCCTGCGCAACAACGGTGCTATTTCCGGGGCATTGTGCGGTTTAGGGCCGTGGGGACCTCCCTGCGACGGCGGTGTCATAATCAGCGACATCAAGCACATAGCAAAGATGGAGATGAGTATGTTCCATCCGATAAGCCTTAGAACCCAGTAACGCTTGCCTATGCATTTGTCTATGATGAAGTAGTAGTTCAGATAGAACACTCCGACATAAACCAATGCTTTTGAGTATATACGCCATGAGTCCGGACCGCCCCCAATACTTTTGGTCATAAGGGCTTCGGGCAGAATGAATATTATACCCAAACAGAGAAAGTGGGTGAGCATTTTCACCCACTTCTGTGCATTGTTAGATGGTTTCCAAATAAAAGATCCGTCGTAAGTCTTACTCATATCTGATGGCTTCTATCGGATCGAGATTTGCGGCTTTCTTGGCAGGATACCAGCCGAAGAACACTCCGGTCAGCGTACATACGGCGAATGAGAGCACTACGGAATAAATCTGAATATAGACGGGCCAATGGGCAATCAGGTTGACCAACCACGAGGCCAAAGCGCCTAACATCACTCCGATAATACCACCCGTGACACTGATTATTACAGCTTCGATAAGGAACTGTGAAAGTATGTCGATTCCGCGTGCGCCGATAGACATTCGGAGTCCGATTTCTCTGGTACGCTCCGTCACCGACACGTACATGATGTTCATAATTCCGATACCTCCTACAAGAAGCGATATGCCTGCAATACAAGCTAATAACACGGTCATCATGTCGGAAGTAGAGTTCATCATCTGGCTTAATTCCTGCTGTGAGCGAATTTCAAAGTCATCGTCGGCATCCTCCTTAATCTTATGCTGTTCGCGAAGTATCTCCGTGATTTCGTCAATGGCCTCATCGGTATGTTCCTCGTCGAGTGCGCTGGCAAATAATCCCTGAATATAATCAATGGCCAAAACGCGCTTCATAATGGTGGTGTAGGGTGCCAAAACCACGTCGTCCTGATCTTGGCCCATAGAGTTGGTGCCTTTCTCTTCGAGAACACCTATGACGGTGAGCGGAATCTTGTTGAAACGCACCACGCGTCCTATCGGATTCTCTCCGTCGGGAAACAAATTGTCAACCACAGTCTTTCCGAGCAGGCACACTTTCGCAGCTGTCTTAATGTCTTGTTCATCGAATATCTCTCCCTCTTTGACCTTGACTTTTCTGATTTCGAGATAGTCAGGAGTGATTCCGTAAATGGTGGAGGGGTAGTTATTGTTACCGTTGATGAACTGTCCGCCGCTGTTGACCTGGGGAGATATTGCGGAAACGTATTTGGCATTTTCGCGTATCGCCTCATAGTCGGCCACCTCTAAGGTCTGCATGTCGTCGGCACTTTGGCGCACACCTCCGCGCTGCATATTGCCGGGGTGGATCATTATCATGTTGGAGCCCATTTCGGATATTTGGGCTTTGATGCTGTTTTTAGAACCTTGTCCGATGGCAAGCATCGTAATCACGGATGCTACTCCGATGATGATGCCGAGCATGGTGAGGAAGCATCGCATCTTATTGTTGTTGAGAGCCTTTAAGGCTATCTTGAGCAGATTTCCAAAGTTCATTTCCTATTCGTTTTCTACAGGTAAAGCGTCAAAAACCTCTTTGGCCGATGCCGGACTTGGATTAATAACGTCTGACACCACTTTGCCGTCGCGGAGCACTATGTTTCTCGAAGAATATGCGGCCAAATCCGGATTGTGGGTTACAAATATGATGGTTCTTCCGCGTGCGTGAAGTTCCTGGAACAGCACTAAGATGCTGAATGATGTCCGAGTGTCAAGATTACCGGTAGCCTCGTCGGCAAGGATTATAACCGGATCGTTGACAAGGGCACGTGCTATGGCCACGCGCTGTTGCTGACCTCCGGACATCTGATTGCTCTTGTGGTAGAGTCGGTCATGGAGTCCAACCGCTTCAAGGGCCTTTATGGCCATCTCTTCGCGTTGTTTCGCTTTAATATTGGGATTGTAAAGCAGAGGCAACTCCACATTTTCGATCGATGTCGTCTTTGGCAACAGATTATAGTTCTGGAACACAAAGCCAATCTTGCGGTTACGGGTCACGGCGCGTTCATTTTTGCTCATCTCTTTTACTGACATTCCGTCAAGAATATAATCGCCGGATGTAGGCGTGTCAAGACATCCGAGGATGTTCAGCAAAGTTGATTTGCCGGAGCCTGATGTTCCCATAATGGTGACAAACTCGCCCTCATGTATGGTGAACGATACGCTTCTAAGTGCTTTGACCGTTTCTCCTCCGACCACGAAGTTGCGCCGGAGGTGGTCAACTTTGATTATCTCGCGTTTATTTTGGGTCTCCATCGTCACAAGTTTATTTCTTCTTGTTGTTGCGGTTCGGCGGTTGCGGGGCAAATGGACTCCTTTCGGTATCCTGGTCACCTGATTCGACAGCGTCAGAGCCTGCTTCGTAGCCTAAAGCCACTACGTCGCCTTGTTGAAGTCCGTTTATTATTTGGGTCGAGGCTCGGTTGCTTACGCCTACTGTGACAGTTGTGGGGAGGAGTTTGCCGTCAGATACTTTCCATACGATTTTCTGGTCGGATGCGAGAGCTGATTTATCGGGTTCTGCCGACATGTCGGCTACCGGAAGATTTTTTGCTTCAGGATAGTCGCGCGGCGTGAATTGGAACGCGCCGTTGGGCACGGTAAGGATGTCTGTTTCCTGTGTGACGTATATTGTCAAGTTGGCTGTCAGTCCCGGGATAAGCTTGTGGTCGGGATTCGGAGCGGCCACTACCACTTCGTAAGTAACGACGTTGCTCTCGGTGGTAGGGTTCAGACGTACTTGAGTGACGTGACCCTCGAATTTATGGTCAGGATATGCCTCGACGGTGAACACTACGTTCTGGCCCAACTTTACTTGACCTATATCAGCTTCGTCGACATTGCCGATTACCTGCATATTGTCGAGATCGGCGATGACATACAGATTAGCCACATTCATGCTCGACACGACTGTCTGACCTACTTCGACCTCTCTGGAAATGACCACTCCGTCGATGGGCGAATAAATCTCGGCATAGTTCACATTCTTAGCGGCGCGCACACGGTCGGCCTGAGCTTTTTCGTAGGCGGTCTTTGCCACTTCATAGTCCTTCAGCGAAGTTTGATATTCGTAGTCACTGATGAGCTGTTTGTCGTGGAGTTTTTTGTCGCGTTCGTAATTAGTCTTATTATATTCATAAGTCAGACGTGCAGATTCCATGCTGGCATCGGCGCTTTTGAGTTCGCTCTCAAGCAGGGTCTTTTCGATTTCTGCAATCAGTTCGCCTTTCTGTACCACGGAATTATAATCGGCATACAGTTTGTCGACTATACCGGTCACTTGAGTACCTACGTCGACCTGTGTAACGGACTCTACCGTACCGGTAGCCGTGACAGTTTCGGTGATTTCACCCTTATCGACACGGGTGGTCTCAAGCGTTATCTTCTCCTTTTTGGAACATCCCGCCATTGCCAACAGCGCGAGTCCTACTGTAGTTAGCTTGTATATGTTCATATATGGTTATATTTGTTATGGCATTGTGATATTCGCGGTTCTGTAATATTCTATCATCTTGTGGCCGAGCATAGCCATGTATTTAGCCTGAAGCAGTGAATGGCGCGCTTCGAGCAGATTGTTATGGGCGGTCAGAAGCTCTACGGTGTTGACAAGGCCGAGGTTAAACTGCTCGTTGACCAGTTCGTTGCTGAGCGACGTTGATGCAACTTTTTCGGTGCCGGCTTCATAACGTGCCTGCGAAGCACGCAAGTCGATATACCATGATTCGACGTTTTGTGCGATGTCGTTTCGGCGCGACTGTTCGTCAAGTTCGGCATTAATTCGCTGGATGTTTGCCTTGGCGGTTGCTATTTTAGCCTTTTTCTTGTCGAATATGGGCACAGAGAGTGTGAGTCCTATATTCTCATTGAACCCTTGTTTCATCTGGGTGCCGAATCCGGGGCCTTCAGAGTAATATCCGGTAGAAACGCCGGCGTTCAGACCAATGGTGGGATAGCGGTCGGCTTTAGCGATGGCAACATCGATGTCGGCTATGTCTTTTTGTAGTTCAGCCGCTTGCAGTTGAGCGTCTACTGCAAGAGCCATCTCATAGCTTTGCTCTATCGGGGGTAATGCGGCCATTACTTCTTCGGCAGTCCAATCCATGTCCTTAACGGTTATGTCGCTGTCTATTCCGAGTTCGAGCAGGCGTTTAAGTTCCATGCGCCGCGTATTGTAAGTTCCCTGCGCGTTGACAAGATTGTACTTGTCCTGTTCGTACTGCGACTGGAGTTGGGCATAATCGACTCTTGAAAGTCTTCCGGCTTCCATGAGTTGTCTGGCACGGTCGGCTTGGGCCTCACTAAGCTTGACGGCTTCTTCGTAGATTGCGATGGACTCTTTGTTGTAAAGTACGTTGATGTAAATTGAAAGTAGTTCCGTCTCGATGTTGCGGAATCTTTCAAGCGTCGACAGAGCGTCGATTGACGTTTGGATTTTTGCGCGTTTGATGTTGTTTTCGCGTTTACCTCCGTTCCATACTGTCCATCCGGCCGTAAGCCCGTAATTGCTGTTATAAGCGGTCTTTTTACCTTCAGACCACGGCGTATTGGTTAATCCGTGTGTAGTGGAAAAATCGAGCGACGGTTGCCACTCGGCCTTATACTCTTCGAGAGAGTATTCTGAAGTCTGTTCATTGAGTTCTGACTGCTTAAGCGAGATGTTGTGTTCGCGTGCATAGTTCAGGCAATCGTCAAATGACCATTCCTGAGCAGTCGCACAGTTTGCCACGGCAGCCATTACTGTAAGAAATGCAATTTTACTTTTCATTGGCTACAGGATATGAAAGTTTATGATACAAATTTAAGTATACATGATTTAACCGGCAAGAAAAATGGATATAAAGGCTTAACGCTGAATAAGTAGAGTGCGATTTTGAGGATGGAATTGATTTCTTAAGTGCATAGTATTAAATAATATTAATAAGCGTATATAAACGCAAAAAGCGGAATCTCCGTATAGAAGTTCCGCTTTTTGTTCTAATTTGAGATTTAGATTATGCCTTGTCCCATCATGGCATTTGCCACTTTCATGAAGCCGGCAATGTTTGCGCCCTTCATGTAGTTGATGTAACCGTCAGGCTCGGTTCCGTACTTGACGCACTGTTCGTGGATGTTGTCCATGATTGAGTGGAGTTTCTCGTCAACTTCTTCTGCACTCCATTGCAGGTGCATGGCGTTTTGGCTCATTTCAAGGCCGGAAGTAGCAACTCCACCGGCATTTACAGCCTTTCCGGGGGCGTATGTTGTACGGGTGGCGATGAAATGGTCAATGGCTTCGGGAGTACAACCCATGTTAGACACTTCGGCAACCATCATAACGCCGTTGTCAACGAGCATTTTGGCATCTTCGCCGTTTAGTTCGTTCTGTGTGGCGCATGGGCAAGCGATGTCCACTTTCTGTTCCCAAGGCTTGCGGCCGGGGAAGAATGTCGAATTGGGATACTTCTCTGCGTAAGGCGCGACGATGTCATTTCCTGTGGCACGAAGTTCGAGCATATAGTCAATCTTATCGCCGGAAACTCCGTCGGGATCATATATATATCCGTCAGGACCTGAAATAGTGACAACTGTAGCCCCTAATTCAGTGGCTTTAAGAGCCGCACCCCAAGCAACGTTGCCGAATCCGGAGATTGCAACAGTCTTTCCTTCGATGGTGTCCTTCTTGTCGGCAAGCATGTTCTTGACAAAGTAGATTGCGCCGAATCCGGTAGCTTCGGGACGGATAAGTGAACCGCCGAAGTCGAGCCCCTTGCCGGTGAATGTGCCGTTGTGCTCTTCGGTAAGCTTTTTGTACATTCCGTACATGTAACCCACCTCGCGACCGCCAACGCCTATGTCGCCTGCAGGAACGTCGCGGTCAGGACCGACGTTGCGCCACAGCTCAAGCATAAAGGCCTGGCAGAAACGCATTATTTCGCGGTCGCTCTTGCCTCGTGGAGAGAAATCGCTTCCGCCTTTAGCGCCACCCATAGGAAGTGTCGTGAGCGCGTTTTTGAATGTTTGTTCGAAGCCCAGGAATTTCAGAATGGAAAGGTTAACTGATGCATGGAATCGGATACCGCCTTTGTACGGGCCGATTGCGTTGTTGAATTGGACGCGGTAGCCGAGGTTGGTCTGTACTTCACCTTTATCGTCAATCCACGTAACTCGGAAAGTGACGATTCTGTTTGGTTCGACCATGCGTTCGATGATGCGTGCCTTCTCAAATTCAGGATGCTGATTGTAAACATCGCCTACAGAGAGCAATACTTCTTTCACTGCCTGGAGATATTCTTTTTCACCCGGGTGTTTTGCCTCAAGGGCATTCATGATATTGTTAATATCCATAATCAAATTATTTTATGATAGATGAATTTTAGTTGTGGCAAATGTAAAGAATAAATTTGAATTAACATCTCATTTCGGCATGAAATTTTTCAGGCTTCTTTTTCCCGAAGTCCTACCGTTTGTCGGGATGACCTTCGTAATAGTTTATAAATGCTTGATTTACGAGTCTAATTCCTCCGGGTGTGGGGTAGTCGCCGGAAAAGTACCAGTCGCCGGGCGAACTCGGTACGGATTTGTGCAACCCCTCAAGAGTCTGGTATATGATCTCAACATCTGCCGTTGTGCCTTCGGGGGTGAGCATACTTGCCGTCTTTGCCGATATTTCGTCGTCAGTGAAAGGTGCATATATCTCTTTTACACAGTTCACCAGTTTGTCGTCGGGCATGTTTGCCTGGTCGAGGCATTTGCGGTAAACTGATTCAAGAATGTCTGAGCGTCCGCTTTCGAGCAGCAGTTCGACCGCCGCACGGAATGAGCAAAATTCTCCCATTCTCGACATGTCGATTCCATAGTAGTCGGGATACCTCACCTGCGGCGATGAGCTGACTACTACAATCTTTTTGGGATGCAGACGGTCAAGCATCCTGATGATTGACTGACGCAGTGTGGTTCCTCTGACGATTGAATCGTCGATTACTACGAGGGTGTCAACGTCGTTCCGGACTATTCCGTATGTGACATCATAAACGTGGGCGGCGAGATCGTTGCGCGAAGCTCCTTCTGCAATAAATGTGCGTAGCTTAATATCTTTAATGGCAACTTTTTCGATGCGCAGTTTCTCCGCCATTATCTCCTTGATTTTATCTTCGTCGGCACAACCGCTCTGACAAAGTTGCAGTATTTTCGCCGCGCGTTGGCGGTCGAGGTATTTTTCGAGTCCTTCGACCATCCCTATGAACGCAACTTCGGCGGTGTTTGGGATGAATGAGAACACTGCGTGCTTTAGGTCGTAATTGACGCTTTTAAGGATTTTGTCGACAAGGTGATGTCCCAAATTCTTCCTTTCTTGATAAATGTCAGCGTCGCTTCCTCGAGAAAAGTAGATGCGCTCAAACGAACATCTTTCATTCTTTTGTTCGCCGAGTATATCGGTTAGGGTTATGTCGCCGTTTTTGCTTACGGTAAGCATACTTCCGGGCGTCAGTTCTTTGACTTGCGAACGGCGGACATTGAACACGGTTTGAATAACTGGTCGTTCGGACGCTACGACTACAACTTCGTCGTCGGCGTAATAGAAGGCCGGACGTATGCCGTGAGGGTCGCGTATAGCCCATAGATCGCCGGAGCCTAATGCTCCGCAAATGACGAAGCCGCCATCCCATTCCGGAGCCGATGCTTGAAGTACGGGAGCCATGTCGATGTTGTCTTCTATCGCTATGGCCAGCTCTTGTCCGGAAAGTCCTTCATCGGATAGTTTGTGGTAAAGACGGCTATTTTCACGGTCAAGTTCATAACCGAGCTGTTCGAGGATAATTACTGTGTCGGCAAATATGCGAGGATGTTGTCCTTTTGAGACCACTTCGTTGAAAATATGGTCAACGTTTGTCATGTTGAAGTTGCCACACAGCATCAGCGAACGCGAACGCCAATTGTTTCTTCTCAGAAACGGATGTACATAATTAAGGCCGCTTTTCCCTGTGGTGGAATAGCGTAAATGTCCCATATAAACTTCCCCAATAAACGGAGCGTAGTCCTCGATATCCTTTGCTGACATGGCGTTTATGTCGGCACTGTCAATCTGATGGTTAATTGACGAGAATATCTCTTGGATGGCATTAGCACCCAGTGCCCGTTCACGGAATACGTATTCGTTTCCGGCCGGCGAATGCATTTTTATACATCCTACACCTGCGCCTTCCTGGCCTCTATTATGTTGCTTTTCCATTAAAAGGTAGAGCTTATTCAGACCGTAGGAGTATGTACCATACTTTTCTTTGTAATATTGAATGGGCTTTAGCAGTCTGATTAAGGCTACGCCGCATTCGTGCTTTAATTGCTCCATGATTTAATGTGGAATGATTGGAATAATTACCGGCAGACAGTCTGTATCCGGGCTACTACTAAGATAGGACGTAAACGATTTGCGCCCTCTCGGATTGCAGATTGTTCTGCCGGTAAATGATATGCATAAAAATTGAAGAATGTTATTCCTTACAATGGATTTTAACGGATGAAGAGAAGCTCGCGGTATTTTGGCAGAGGCCACATTTCATCGTCAATCATCAGTTCAAGTTTGTCAATGTGATAGCGGATAACGTCCATGCTCGGAACGACGTTGTCGTGGTATGCTATGGCTTTTTCACGCTCGTCGACTATCACGTTGGCCTCCTTGCGGGCATTAATCATCTTTTTGACCTCCGACATGATAGTGGCCATGTGCTTCGACATGCGTTCGATGGTGTCGAGGTCGAGCTGTGCGAGGTTGTCACCCTTTTCATTTGGGAACAACGTCTTTAGCTTGAACACGTTGTCGGTCAGTACCGATTGGTAGCGGATGGCCACCGGAATCACGTGGTTAACAGCCAAATCGCCGAGAACTCGCGCTTCGATCTGTATCTTCTTCGTGTACATCTCCCATTTCACTTCGTTGCGAGCTTTCAGCTCGACTTCAGAGAAGACTCCCGTGGCCTTGAACATATCTACGGATGATTTGCGAAGATATGCATCAAATATTTTTGGTACGCTTGTTTCGCAGTCGAGTCCGCGCTTTTCGGCTTCGGCTTTCCATTCGTCGCTATAGCCGTTTCCGTCAAAGTGGATGGCTTTTGAGTACTTAATAAGCTCTTTGATTTCGGCGATGAGAGCGTGGTTAAGCGTTTCTCCGTTTGCCACACGTGCATCAACCTTATTTTTAAAGTCGATGAGCTGTTCGGCCACGGCCGCGTTGAGGGCTATCATGGCAGAAGCGCAGTTGGCCGATGAACCTACGGCACGGAATTCAAATCTGTTTCCCGTGAATGCGAACGGCGATGTGCGGTTGCGGTCGGTGTTGTCTATCAGAAGTTCCGGAATCTGGTCGACATTCAGTTTCAGGCCGGTTTTGCCTTTAAGCTTTATCTCGTCGTCATTTTCGTTCTTTTCGAGAACGTCGAGAATCTCCGACAGTTGGGTGCCGAGGAACATTGAGATGATTGCTGGGGGAGCTTCGTTGGCACCGAGACGGTGGCCGTTTGTGGCAGAAGATATTGAGGCTTTAAGCAGTCCATTGTGGCGATATACGGCAGCCATCACATTGGCGATGAAGGTGATAAACTGCAAATTGTCCTGCGGAGTCTTGCCGGGGGCAAAAAGCAGTACACCGGTGTCTGTCCCGAGGCTCCAGTTGTTATGCTTTCCTGAGCCGTTGATGCCTGAGAACGGTTTTTCGTGGAGGAGTACACGGAAGTTGTGTCGGCGAGCCACCTCGGCCATGAGTGACATTAAAAGCAGATTGTGGTCGTTGGCAAGGTTGGTCTCTTCAAAAATCGGTGCGAGCTCGAACTGGTTGGGCGCAACTTCGTTATGTCGGGTCTTGGCCGGAATGCCGAGCTTATGGCACTCAATTTCGAGGTCAAGCATGAAAGCCTCTACACGTGAAGGTATTGCGCCGAAATAATGGTCTTCGAGCTGTTGGTTTTTGGCGCTTTCGTGTCCCATCAAGGTGCGTCCGGTCATAACAAGGTCGGGTCGCGCTGAGTACAGAGCTTCGTCAACGAGGAAGTATTCCTGCTCCCATCCAAGGTAGGAGTTAACATGTTTTACTTTCGGGTCAAAATATTGGGCTACTGCGGTGGCCGCTTTGTCGACGCTGTTAAGGGCGCGAAGAAGAGGAGTCTTGTAGTCAAGTGATTCGCCCGTGTAAGAGATGAATATTGTGGGAATACACAGAGTCTTATCCAGAATGAAAGCAGGGGAGGAAATGTCCCAAGCAGAATATCCTCTCGCCTCGAATGTGTTGCGGATACCTCCATTAGGGAAGCTTGACGCGTCAGGTTCCTGTTGAACAAGTAACTTTCCGGTAAACTCTTCGACTACACCGCCTTTGCCGTCCCATTCGATGAAAGCGTCATGCTTTTCAGCGGTTCCGTCGGTGAGCGGATGAAACCAGTGGGTATAGTGGCGCGCGCCATTGTCGATGGCCCACTGCTTCATGCCGGCTGCCACGCTGTCGGCTACTTCCCGCGACAGAGGCCGCTTATTGTCTATGGCGTCTACGAGTGCGTCGTATGTGCTTTTTGGAAGATATTCAAACATTTTCTGTCGGTTGAACACATACTTGCTGAAGTATTGTTCGGGACGTTCGGTAGGAATGTTTACGGGAATGGCCTTGCGGTCAAAAGCCTCTTCCACAACTTTAAATCTCAACTTTGACATAATAATTAATTATAAAAAAATTTGTGAATCAGTTTAGCTTTAAATGTTTCATGCGCTCAACGGCTTCGCATGTGTCGTCGAAATTTCCGAAAGCCGTCAGTCGGAAGTATCCTTCACCGGCGGGTCCGAATCCGGAGCCGGGAGTGCCTGCCACATGGCATTCTTCGAGCAGTTTGTCGAAAAATTCCCACGATGTCAGATGGCGCGGTGTCTTAATCCAGATATATGGAGCGTTGATTCCGCCGAAGGCCTCCAGCCAGATGTTGCGCAGCCCGTCAAGCAGGATAGTGGCGTTGCGCATGTAATAGTCAATCATTTCTTTTACCTGTCGACGACCCTCTTCTGAGTAGAGGGCTTCTGCTCCGCGCTGTATGACGTAGGATGCTCCGTTAAATTTAGTACACTGCCGGCGCCGCCATAGTGCGTTGAGTTTTACTTTAGTGCCGTCAGATGCCGTACCCACAAGTGCGTCTGGCACGACGGTGTATCCGCATCTCAATCCGGTGAAACCGGCTGTCTTTGAGAAGCTTCGGAATTCGATTGCCACCTCTTTGGCTCCCGGTATTTCATAGATGCTGTGGGGAATGCCTGGCTGACGGATATATGCTTCGTAAGCGGAGTCGAAAAGGATGAGTATATTGTTGGCCCGTGCATATTCGACCCACTTTGCAAGTTGCTCGTAGGTCAATGTTGTTCCTGTGGGGTTGTTTGGATAGCAAAGGTATATGACATCCGGTGTTTCGGCGGGAAGCTCGGGGATGAAGCCGTTTTCGGCAGTGCATTCGAGATATTCGATTCTTTGCCAATGTCCGTCCGACAGTTCGCCGGCGCGCCCGGCCATTACATTAGTGTCGACATAAACGGGATAGACGGGGTCGGTGACGGCAATCTTTGCGTCGCGACTTAAAATGTCGCCGATGTTGCCGGTGTCGCTTTTCGCGCCGTCGCTGATGAAAATCTCGTCGGGCGAGATTTCGATGCCTCTTTCCAGATAGTCCCTCTCAGCTATTTTTTCACGCAGAAAGTCATAACCTTGTTCCGGCCCGTAGCCGTGGAAAGTCTCTGAATCGGCCTGATCGTCGACCGCCTTATGCATCGCATCGACCGCGGCCTTGCAGATAGGTAAAGTCACGTCGCCAATGCCCATGCGGATGATGTCGGCAGTGGGGTGGGAGGCTTTGAATTTGGCTATTCTTTGCGCCACTTCAGAGAAAAGGTAGCTTATCGGTAGTCGTGTGAAGTTGTCGTTAATCTTAATCATAGGTCGTGTATTTTTTTGTGTTTAGTCAGTTAGTCGTCTGAAATATATCCCCTCAAACACCGTCGTCGCGCTTCCTGTCATATAGATGTGGTTGTCGGTGGCGTTCCATTCGATGTCGAGGTCGCCACCTCGGAGATGGACGGTGACTCTGCGTCCGGTGCGTCCGGTAATTATCGATGCCACTGCGGTGGCGCAAGCGCCGGTTCCGCATGCCATTGTCTCGCCGCTACCTCGCTCCCAGACTCTCATTTTTACTTCGCTGGGCGATATTACCTTGACGAATTCAATGTTGGCTCGGTCGGGCCATAACGGCGATGTTTCGAGTTCGCGTCCGAGGCCATGAACGTCGACAGCGTCGGGATCGTCGACGAATATTACCCCGTGGGGATTTCCCATCGAGACTGCCGTCAGTCTGACGGTTCCCGCCGAGGTCGGGACTTCAGATTCGATCATTGAGTCGCCGTCGTAATTTACCGGAACCTGTTCGGGCAACAGAATCGGCTCACCCATATCGACACGGACGGTGTCGACCATGCCGTCTTTTATATTAAGGTGTAGCCGCTTTATGCCGGCGAGCGTTTCAAGAGTAATGTCGGTCTTGTCGGTTAGCCCCTTGTCGAAGACGTATTTACCGACACATCGGCTTCCATTGCCGCACATTTTGGCTTCGGAGCCGTCGGCATTGAAAATCCTCATTTTAAAGTCTGCTACGTCGGAAGGGCAAATAAGAATGATACCGTCGCCTCCAACGCCAGTATGGCGGTCGCTCATTTCGGTAGAGAGGGCACTAAGATTATCAGAAACACCGCTCATACAATTAATGTAGATGTAGTCGTTACTGATCCCATGCATCTTAGTGAATCGAATCTCTTTCATAGAGGGACGTATAGTAGTTTTTTGTTTCGGGTGCAAATATAAGTAATTTCAGTGAAAAAAGAATAAATCGCCCAAAAATTTCTTCAAAAAAATTCAAACGCCCCAACAAAATCAAATCAACCTAATTTCCCTGCACATTAATTGCCACATAGAAAATATTTCGTAAATTTGCAGTTGAACCCCGCGATACGTGGTGCCTCAGAGGAGGGTTAAGACCGGGTATTGGGTGGTTCGTTATTACATACGAAAGGCGTTTACCGACGCTTTATTTCTTGGCCAATCGAAACTTAGGAACTTTTGAATTTGCGACCAAGGGTGAAGCAATAGTAGATGCCCCAAGGGTAGTTTATGTACGCTTTCTCATATAAAAAGATGAGTGAAGCTTTCATGCATATACATACTTCGCGGGGTTCCTCTACCATTGCTCATTCAGTCGCAATGGTTTCCTAAGACCTCGATTGGCGGGATGAGCATGGTGTGGCTCCCCGCCTTTCTTTTACAAACCAATCAAATTAGCCATGTCGGAGTCAGTGGCTGGAGAAGCGAGTGACCCGAAGTGCAACTCATTGACAACATAAATCAGACCTTACGCAATGATTTGGTGTCTACCATCAAATCTGGCAGTCGTGTGTCTATTGCGGCTGCAAGTTTCTCGATTTATGCCTTTCAAGAACTCAAAGAGCAACTTAAAGAAATTGATGAGTTGCGGTTTATATTCACATCGCCATCCTTTACCACCGAGAAAGCAGATAAGCAACGTTGGGAATTCTATATTCCTCGACTAAGTCGAGAGCGAGATTTATTTGGTTCTGAATTTGAGATTAAATTGCGCAACGAGCTGTCGCTTAAGGCAGTGGCAAAAGAATGTGCAGAATGGATAAGGCAGAAAGCCTGTTTTAAGTCCAACCGCACTAATGAGAACATGATGGGCTTTATCAACGTTGATGATGTCAATTATATGCCTATCACAGGCTTCACTACAGTTGACCTCGGTTGCGAGCGTGGAAACAATGCTTATCAATTCGTACAGCGTACAGATGCTCCGATGTCGCAGTTTTATCTCAATCTGTTTGACCAAGTTTGGCACGATAGTGGGAAATTGCAGGTCGTTACCGAACAAGTACTTGACAACAATACTTTAACCGAGCAGATCAAGATTGACGAAGAACGCGCCAAACTGATGCGGCAGATAGAGTCGTTGGAGCGTCAAATGAACGCTTCCAAGCAACCGCGCCGCAAGCGCGAATTATTCGTTGAACTCCAAAAACTAAAGAATTATCATGTTTGAACATAGATACGAAAAAGAAATTGCTTCCGAAATCATAAGTAATTACAATCGAAAGAGATTAGCTTGTGGAAGTGATAAGAAATCTTATCACACAATCGGCATTCTATTTCGGTTACTTCTGAAGCGATTGAATATTGACGTTGATTTTAACTACATAGATAATTCTATACAGTTAATCACAAAGTCAAATTTGTTGGATGTTGATAACTCTGATGGACTCCATGATTTATCTCCTAAAATTACAGAAGATTTGAATTTGCACGAGTTACGTGTTGTCAAATTTCTTCAAACAATTTCATTCCTCAAGAAGCTGGAAGAGCAGAATTATATTATTGTTCTGAATTGTGGTGATAAATCGGGAAAGTCTAAACCTGAAATATACGATAGTTATGAAATTACTGACCCTGAACTGGTCATGTTTATTAAGAGATTGATCGGGTCAAGAATTATTCCTACCACTGCGTTAATTGAGATTTCAGCTTATAAATATGAAACGGTAGATAAACGAAGATATGATAAACAGGTAAAACTAAGTGAAGAAGCTATCTCAAAAGCTCAAATCGCCAACCAAATAGCTATAGATTCTAATGAAACTGCGAAAAAATCTTATCGCCTAGCTGCTTTGATAGCTGTTGTTTCATTGTTAGCGTCCGTAATAATAGCAACTTTTATTCCTTCGTCTCTCAAACAAACTACTATTCATGAAATAGGACGTGAAATTCACTTGAATGTTGGAAGAAAAACAATGCCTAATATAAACATCAACAATTATCAAGAAAAAATAGATAGTACAAAATATGGAAAAATTGAGAATGAAAAGCGGTGATGTGGCTGATGCTAATGTGGCTAAGATAGCCGCATTGTTCCCTCAGTGTGTCACAGAGCGCATAGGCAAGTCGGGCACCCCCGAACTTGCTATCGACTTCGACAAACTTCGTGCGGAGCTGTCGAAAGATGTGCTCGATGCCGGAGAGGAACGTTATCAGTTCACATGGCCTGATAAGCGTGCCGCTTCGCGTCTTGCCAATGAACCCACTGACAAGACTCTCCGTCCTGACATAAAATCTTCTGTCGATTTTTGGAACACAGAAAATCTATACATAGAGGGCGATAATCTTGACGTGCTGAAAGTTCTCCGTGAGAACTATCTCGGCAAGGTCAAGATGATTT
>CAZIXM010000017.1:0-54849 GCA_964543345.1 uncultured Muribaculum sp.
CGACCCCGAGATTACAAATCACGTGCTCTGGCCAACTGAGCTAAAGAGGCATTTTTGAAGTGTTTTGCTTAAACGTCCAAGGCATTCAAGCGGGTGCAAAGTTACGAACGTTTTTTGAGTCCGCCAAATTTTTATCGCTAAATTTATCTAAAAATTAGGCATCCGACTATTACCGAAGCACTTAAGCACCGTCAAATTCGTTCATTACTTCAATGCGCTACATTTTCTTAGCGCAAAATTAGTGAATATTTCCATTCCGACCACAATTTCACTGACATTTTTTTTGTAAGTTTGCAATTATTCTTCTTAACACCTTAATATAATTATGAACGAACGAATAGTGTCCCGCATCGGAAAACTGCGCGACAAAATGAAACAGAGCGGGATTGACTTGACTATCGTGCCGCATGTCGACCCCCATCAAAGCGAGTACATGTCAGCCCACTGGCATCTTCGGGAATTTTTCAGCGGATTCAGCGGTTCGGCAGGCACACTCGTAGTAACAGCTTCCGAGGCTCTACTCTGGGCCGACTCACGCTACTTTCTTCAGGCAGCCCAACAGCTTGAAGGAACGGGCATTAAACTCATGAAAATTGCAATACCCGGCACCCCGACAATAAACGAATACATCATCAACACACTGCAGCCAGGACAAAAAGTTGGCATCGACGGGATGCTTTTTTCAGTTAACTCATATAACGAGCTTAAAGATCTGCTTGCGAAGAAAGGCATCGGTTTAGTCTCCGACTTTAAGCCGGCTGACGGAATTTGGCTCGACAGGCCGGCCCTTCCGGACAATAAAGTATTTATACACGACGAAAGCCTCTGTGGACAATCCTGTTCCTCAAAAATTTCAGAAGTTCTTACTGAGGTTAAAAAGTCCGGAGCCAACTCGACTGTCGTATGCGCTTTAGATGCCATCGCCTGGGTGCTCAATCTTCGCGGTTCCGACGTAAAGTACAATCCAGTATTCACAGCTTTCCTTTACCTCGCAGAGCCAAAGTCCACACTTTTTATAGACAGCAACAAACTCTCGCCCGAAGTCGAATCATACTTAAGCGCCAACAATATAGCCACAGCTCCGTACGATTCGATTGGTGAATTTCTCGAAAATCTGCCTTCGTCAGCCAAGGTGCTCGTCGATCCGGCCTCAAGCTCAAGCTCAGTGGCAATTGCATTGGGCGAAAGATGCATTCTGGCCGACTCTCCCATTGCCCTTATGAAAGGGATTAAGAACCCCATACAGCTGAAAGGCATGATCGAAGCTCACGTCCGCGACGGCGTGGCACTTGTCAAAGCTTTCATGGAAATTGAGCGCAAACTGGCTGAAGGAGAACGCCTGACAGAAATGGGTGTGGCCATGTTACTTAGCCATTACAGAGGTCTGCATGAATATTATTTCGACGACAGCTTTGGAACGATATGCGGCTACCGAGGCCATGGCGCCATCGTACACTACGAGGCCGACGAAAAATCTGACGCAGAAATTAAACCCGATGGCCTGTTGCTTATTGATTCCGGAGCACAGTACCTCGACGGAACCACCGACATCACGCGCACTATTTCGTTGGGCAATCCGACTGACGACGAGCGTCACGACTTCACTCTCGTTCTGAAAGGTCACATCGGCCTGGCTGATGCTGTTTTCCCCGAGGGTACCCGTGGCTCGAAGCTCGACGTACTTGCTCACCTGCCATTATGGAAAGAAGGCAAGACATATCTTCACGGCACCGGCCATGGTGTAGGCCACTTCCTTAACGTACACGAAGGCCCACACAGCATACGCACCAACGAGAATCCTGTAACCATCCACGCAGGAATGGTTACTTCCAACGAGCCGGGGCTATACATAACCGACAAGTATGGCATCCGCACAGAAAATGTCATTCTCGCAGAGGAAGCTTTTGACACAGAATACGGGAAATATCTGAAGTTTCGCACCATCACTATGTTCCCTATAGACATTAACCTTTGCGACACTTCGATTATGTCTGACGATGAAATTCGCTGGATTAACGACTACCATCAGACTGTCCGCGAGACCTTAAGCCCACGACTTAACGAAGATGAACTTAAATGGCTCAAAAACGCGACCCGTAAGCTTTCACGCAACTCAGAACATATTCTATAATAAACTACGATAATTCATGGCACTTATAAAATCTGTCCGGGGATACACCCCCATCATTGGAGAAAATTGCTTTCTGGCCGACAATTGCACCATTATCGGTGACGTGGTTATAGGAAGTGAATGCAGCATCTGGTTCAACACAGTGCTCCGCGGCGATGTAAATTCTATCAAAATAGGCAACCGAGTAAACATCCAAGACGGCTCTGTTCTGCACACGCTCTATCAAAAGTCAACAATAGAAATAGGCGACGATGTGTCAATCGGACATAACGTCACCATTCACGGGGCTAAAATACATAATTTCGCATTGATTGGCATGGGTGCTGTGGTCATGGACGATGCCGTCGTCGGCGAAGGCGCACTTGTAGCGGCAGGATCAGTGGTACTTTCTCGTACGAAAATCGGTCCTAATGAACTTTGGGGAGGAGCTCCTGCAAAGTTCATCAAGATGGTTGACCCCGCCCAAAGCAAGGAGATGAACCAAAAAATCGCGCGAAACTATCTAATGTACTCTACTTGGTATGACGCTGAAGCCGACAATGCGGCCGGCGTAATAGCAGAAGAGAGCTAACCTCTCAATCAAGGCAACGTTATTTTTTGGCGGCCTTCTGTCTTACCATTACTTTATGGTGCGACAGGAGGCTGTCAGTCTTATTTGAGGCTGAATCTTTCGCCATAGTCAATGACGTAAGCTTCACGTCAGACGCCTCCATTTTTCTTGCTCCCGAAGTACCATCTGCCAAAATTGACGGATTAACCATCTCAATCGACACGCCATCCGGCACCCCTGACTCTGGAGCCGGCACCATATCTTCTATAGCCATTGTCATTACAACCCGAACCGTGGTGTCGTCCGGTGCCGAAAGACTGACAGCCACATTCTCACGCGCATTAACAACTACATCCACGGTCTTATCCGACAAAGTCTTACTGTCAAGCGTAAGTCCTCCCGAATAGGCCACAATCCCTATTGTATCTCGGGGCGCACTCCCCGCCAATATAATATTTACGGCTCCCGTTTCGTGGGAATAGACGGTTAAAGAGCCGGCCATCAATGCCAGTCCTAATAGAGAAAGGCATAAAGTGTGTGTTGTTTTCATTTCCCTGTTATTTTGCGTTGTACTGAATATCAACATCTATATAAGCGGAATGGTTTACACCAACATCCCGGTTATTCTGCACAAACTATATCGCTTCATATTTGTTTCTTACGTAAGAACTAACTCAAATCAACCACTGATTATGAAACTACGTAAAGAATTACTGCTGCTGGTCACTTCTACTATGCTTATGACCGGCTGCGTGTCGCACAAGAAGTATAATATGTTGCGCGACGACTATAACTCATCGCAAGTAGCCCTTGCCGAGAGCAAGGCCAACGCCAAAAGTCTCGAGTCAATGTTAGAGAACGCCCGACGCGAAAATCAGGAACTGCGAAAGAACTACCAGGCCCTGCAAAACACTCTCGACCAAAGTATCGCAACAAATCAGTCAGGCAATGTCAATATCGCTAAACTTGCCGACCAAATAAACGCATCAAACCAATACATCAAACGGTTGGTTGAAGCTAAGTCAAAATCAGACTCTTTGCTTATGGTGCTGAGCAACAATCTTACCCGTTCGCTCAATACCGACGAACTTAAAGATGTCGACGTTAAAGTCTTGAAGGGTGTAGTTTACATATCTTTGGCCGACAACATGCTGTTCCGTTCAGGAAGCTATGAAATAAGCCCTGACGCAATGGACATCCTCAGCAAAATAGCCAAGATTATAAAGGATTACAAGAATTACAGTGTTCTTGTCGAAGGCAACACCGACAATGTTCCTATCTCTAAGACTAACATCCGAAACAATTGGGACTTGAGTGCTCTACGTGCATCATCTGTAGTACAGGTGCTTCAAGACAAATTTGATGTCGATCCGTCAAGGCTCACCGCCGGCGGCCGGGGAGAGTATAATCCTATTGCAACCAACGACACTCCTCAGGGACGTCAACTTAACCGACGCACTCAGATCATAATTACCCCGAGCCTCGATCAATTCATGGACCTTATTGACAAAGCTCCGACAACTGATTCTGACACCACCAAATAGATATAACCCTACATAAATTCTCCAAATAATGGCCGGAGTGTCAAAATTCAAAAGCTTCTGAAAGAAGCCCAAAATTGGGTAGCCGGGTAAAGAGACCGTTAGGTCGATTTGCCCGGAGATCCGATAACGAGAGTGCATAATCTGTAAAGATTTGACAATTAGAATATTGAAATATTAAATCTTTGCAGATTTTTATTTCTGTTTCAAACATTAAACCGGAGATAGGCGCTACGCGCCAATCCCCGGCTATACAATTTTTTGCATCTTTCAGATGCGATAATTCTATTTTGACACACCGTCATTTTATAGAGGATATTTAATAAGATTGGATTCAAGCAGGGACTATGGATATTGCAAATCCGCCACCCGAGGCTTCCTGAATCTTTATCTTAGTCTTACTTGTGACATTTTTGGTTTCAATCACATAAGATTGCGGATTAGTCTTGTAATGCGCGTCCTTACCGTCGCGGTATATTGTAGCGACAAACTTCCTACCCTGCGGCAAGAATGAGAAGTCGACTTCAGCCGTGCGGGGAGCTTCGCCATTTGTACCGCCGACAAACCACTCTTCCGCACCTTTAGCCTTACGTGCCACCGTCAGATATTCCATTGGCTCCGCCTCAAGGTAATAGCTATTATCCCAATCCAGAGCCACATCCTTAATAAATTGGAATGCATCCAAAAACTTTTCGTAAGTTTCCGGAAGATCCGCCGCCATCTGCAATGGGCTAGACATCGTGACGTATAGCGACAGCTGATTGGTAAGCGTCGTATTGACCCACGAATTATTTTTTGGATTATACTTAGTCAGATCGTTCTCAAAAAGCCCCGGAGTATAGTCCATCGGACCGCCGATAAGCCTTGTGAACGGAAGTATGGTAGTGTGGCTCGGCTTGCTGCCTCCGAACGCCTGGTATTCAGAACCACGCGCTGATTCGTTTCCTATCATGTTAGGCCATGTACGACATAGACCGGTCGGACGCACAGCCTCATGCGCATTCACCATAATCTTATAGTCGGCCGCTTTTTTCACTGCATAAAGATAGTGGTTGTTGAGCCATTGGCTGAAGTGGTTACTTCCAGCCGGAATAATTTTTCCTACATATCCGCTCTTTACGGCGTCGTAACCATTATCCTTCATAAACTGGTAAGCCTCATCGAGCCTGCGTTCATAGTTACGGACTGAGCTTGACGTCTCGTGATGCATAATCAACTTTACACCTTTCTCCTTTGCATAGTCGCGAAGATAGGGCAAGTCAAAGTCGGGATATGGTGTCACAAAGTCAAACACCTCATCTTTAAATTTATTTGACCAATCTTCCCAACCGATGTTCCAGCCTTCGACAAGAACTGCATCAAAACCATGCTTGGAAGCAAAATCGATATACTTTTTAACATTTTCAGTCGTCGCACCATGATTTCCATGAGGTTTGGCTTTCTCATAGTCAACCTTGTCAAGATGAATATTAGCATAGTCATTGGTATAGCTCCACTTCGCTTTACGGGTAATCATCTCCCACCAAACACCGACATATTTACAGGGCTTAATCCATGATGTATCCTCAATCGCACATGGTTCATTAAGATTCAGCGTAATACGCGAAGCAAGAATATCGCGCGCATCGTCGCTGACAATAATTGTGCGCCAAGGAGTCACACAGTCTGACTGCATATATGCCAAATCGCCCATTGGATCTGGATTAAGCAGAGCCTTAAATACCATGTTTTTATCATCCAGATCAAGATGCATACATGGATAATTTACCAGTGCGGCTTCGTGCAAATTCATATATATGCCGTCATCCGTCCGAAGCATCAACGCCGTTTGCACTCCCGTAGGCGAAGGACGGTGTTGCCAAGGATAAGTCGGGCCGTTGACTTCGTCCATCAGTCCCCTGATTTCCGACAGACGGCTTCTTGTATAGTCAAACTCTTGAGTGTCGTAGTCAGCCGGAATCCAGTATGCCTCATGGTCGCCGGTCATAGCGAATTCTGTCAGTTCATCGGTGATAACGAAATAAGACAGTTTCTTCTGCATCGGAAATTCATAACGGAATCCCAGTCCGTCATTAAAAATCCTAAAAGTTATCGACATGTCGCGCTTGGTGCTTGGCTGACGCAGATTCACCTTCATGCCATTATATTTGTTGGTGATTACAGCCTCTTCGCCCCATACCGGCACCCAGGTTTCGTCTACAGAATCACGTTCTACCGAAACGACCTCAAATCCAATGTCGAGGTCATCCGGCTTTCTACTTTTCATGTCATCATCCCAATTGGCATCTTTACCTTCGGCTCCTTTAATCCGGAATCCCAGTTTACTCGGCTTTACCACCTCCTTGCCCTTATATGTAAGGGAATACTGCGGCTGTCCCTCATCGGTCAAGGTGAAGTCGACGCTCAAATTTCCATCTGGCGACGACATAGATTGCCCCGACATCGGTAAAGCACAAAACAACAATACCAGAGCCGATACACTTTTAATCAATCTCTTCATACATTACTTAAGGTTAATAATTGTAATTTGATAATTAGTTATTTGCAAAATTTGGTATTTAAATGCCACATAGGCTACCCTTGATTTTGCAAATATAATAAAATCAAATCATATTTCCTTAATTTTCAGTATGATATTTCATGTTTTGTATAAACAATCTCCGGTTCTCTATCTTGAATACATCAGATTAGAGTGACGACTTACGAAATTAAGAGATGACCATCCGGCTTTATTCGATGGCACTTTAAACGTAACGAGCTTGCTCTCCCCCGGCTCAAGTTCATAGTGGCGCGTGTCACCGGTTCTCTCGCCTTCTACATACATGCACAAAGTACCTGTATCGGTAAGATTGCCGTTGTTTGACACTTCGACGCTAACTTCATCTGATCCGTCGGCTATCAGATGGCGCAACTCCTTAACCTCAAAAGCAAACTGTGCGGATGCCTCCTCGTCATAATTCAAGACTCCTACCACACCATGACCGTCGCTGTATGTAAGCGAGTCTTTTATTCCGTCAGCAGCCACATAATCCGGACTCATCCCGCCAACCATAATTTTGAACTCTCCCGGCTCAACAACGCGGTCCATGTCGACATTTAGAAGCGACAGGTCGTAAGGGGTTAGCGTAAAAGTCACAGTTTTTGTCTGACCCGGCTCGAGTGTCAAACGCTCAAAACCCTTTAGCTCCATCACTCTGGTCTTTACCGACGCATACATATCTGTCACATAAAGTTGAGCTACTTCATCGCCCCGCCGCGAGCCCGTATTCGTAACATCAGCTTTTATCTCGACGTTTCCGTCGGCAAGTTTTGATATCTGCAAATTTGAGTAGTTAAACGTGGTATAACTCAACCCATATCCAAATCGATAAAGAGGATAATACTCCATATCGACATATTCATACCGACGCCCGGAAGTCTTAAAGTTATAGTTTAAGGGCAATTGTGCCACACTCTTCGGAAATGTCATAGGCAGGCGTCCGGCAGGATTATAGTCGCCGAAAATTACATCAGCCGTAGCCAGACCGCCCTCCTGACCCGGAAGCCAATTGACGAGAATTGCCGACGCTTGACGCGACGCTGACGACAAATCGTACGGACGTCCTATCTGAGCCACAAGTATTACCGGGGTTCCCGTAGCACATACTGCATCAAACAATTCCTGCTGCAATCCCTGGAATTTCAATGAGGCCAGGTCATTATTTTCTCCGGAAGTAGCTCGTCGTTCACCCTCGATTGACGGATGTCCGCTATAATCACCAAGCACCACTATAGCCACATCAGCTTTTTCTGCGGCTTTTACAGCATCGGCCAGCCCGGATGCGTCATCGTTATTAAATCCGCAACCTTTGGCATATACAACCTGTGTTGACGGAGAAACAGAGGCTTTAACCCCTTGAAGCACCGACTTCAGCTGCCCTGGCAACACCTTTCCCGAATAATCTCCCAATTGTAAATTGTCGGCTCCCGGGCCTATCACAGCTATCCGTTTTAACGTTTTATCCAACGGCAGAATTGAATTGTCGTTTTTAAGAAGTACAATAGATTGGCGAGCCATCTCTCGCGACAGATTCTTGTGCTCTTCCGACTGCCATGAAGGATACTGTATGTCCCAGTTAAGCGGACGACACGGATTATTTTCAAACAGTCCCTGTCGGAACATCACTCTAAGCATGTCGCGGCAAACGTCGTCAAGAGCCGACATGTCGAGGCGGCCTTCCACTGCGGCGGCGATCACTTCCTTGTCATTGTACGTATCGCCACAATTGGTCGCTATTCCGGCCCGGAGGGCATCATTCGCAGCCTGCACCTTGTCTACTGCAGTATAATGTTTGCGCGAGGTCATATTTGCTATTGCGCCGCAGTCGCTGACTATAAATCCGTCAAACCCCCATTCATCACGCAAGATTCCGCGAAGAAGCTCCTTACTTTTTCCCACGGGGACACCCATATAGTCGCCGTATGACATCATCACAGACTGAGGCTTGCTGTTACGGAACACATTGCGGAACGGAACCAAGTGAACCTCCCTCATTTCGCGCTCGTTGAATCCGACATCATGGCTGTCACGGCCTCCCAGCGGAGATCCGTGCGCGCCAAAGTGCTTAGGCGTAGTCATAAGTCCCTTACTTTGGTATCCGTCAACCCATGCCATTCCGAGTATTGAGCACAAATACGGATCCTCGCCGAACGTTTCTTCACACCGCCCCCAACGAGCATCACACGCCACGTCAAGTACAGGCGACCAAGCTTGAATCGAGCCGGCATCAAGGCTCTCATCGGCAATTGCCTGCGTCACCTTATATATAAGAGGTGCATTCCACGTAGCTGCCATGCCAATAACCTGAGGGAACATCGTTGCTCCTGTTCCATAGCTGTAGCCATGTATGGCTTCAACCTTCTTTATGTCCGGGATGCCGAGCCGAGGCACACCGGGAATCCCCCATCCTTCACGGATTAGCTCCATCTTTTCCTGGGGAGTCATTTGCAACAACAATATTTCTATCCTGCGATCAATAGGCAGCGATGTGTCAAGATACGATCTGTCGACTCCCGTACTGTCAACTTCCGCCGATTTATCAGCAAGGCCAACCGAAAGTTCAGATAGCGACCATGATTTTTTCAACGCACCCGGCTTAATGCCAATCTTCACGTGGGCTCCATACTTTGCCGGAAATGTCAAAACAGTATTACCGGTCGACTTATCCACAGAAGTGTTATAGCCGACAGGTTCTCCCGGATTCATAGGATCGTATGTGACATATATTTCAAAAGCCTGATTAATTTGAGCCGGTGTCGCGCCGTCCTGCACTAATGTCAGACTTTCGACATCTCCGGGATTTGAAATGGCAAGCATTAACCATTGCGGGTTCGATAAGGCATCCGCGCCAATAGTCCACGCCGTAGATGCGTCTCCATCAAAAGCATTCTGTAAGGTAGATTGTCCGTACGAAGATGAAGCAGACAGCACATTAGTTGAATCGGCAACTGCCGATAGAGAACCGCTCAGGCAAGACATTGCCGTAAAAAGGCCAATTATGGCAGACTTTTTAATAATTGTCAAATGCATATTTTTTGATTGTTTATTATTCACATTAAGTATTATGGCGATTGCCATAATACTGATTTACGTGCAAATTTATCCGTGTCCACTTAATATATGCCGTAATATTAGCTTAATTCAGAATCTCTTTGAAGATTTTTTTGTTTTACACAGATTTTCAGCCTTGAAATTAGAGCTTTCCTTAAAACTTTTTATACCCACAAAGGATTATATATACATATAACTATTTTTGGTTAACCGTAATTAAGAGTGCAACTATGTCAGTTTCGCGACCATATACATTCGACAGAGTGGTGCGTATTTTGGCAACCTTAACTATATTGGCGGCCATCGTTTGGCTGATCAATATACTGAAGGATGTGTTGCTTCCTTTTTGCGTAGCCTGTCTTATCGCTTACCTCCTCCAGCCGTTGGTGGAATATCAACGTAAACTTTTGCACCTTAAAGGTCGCTTTTTAGCCATAGTCCTTACACTTGTCGAAGTGGCTCTTATAATAGGGTTGCTCGGATATTTTTTTATTCCTTCAGCCATAAACGAAATCAACCAGCTCGACTCTCTTGTCAAAGATTCAAAAGATGTGTCGTCGCCATTTCTCCCTAAAGAGGTGCAGGATTATTTCAGAAATCTTGTGAGCTCTGAAAACATCACGAGCTTCCTAAACGGTAGCCACCTGGAAACATTGCTTGACAAAAGTACTTCACTTTTGACAACGGTGATTGACTTTCTCCTCCATACCCTCGAATGGTTATTGACATTCATTTACGTGATTTTCATTCTTCTTGACTACGACAGGCTAATGCGTGGTTTCAAGCTTCTCGTACCGCCTAAATACCGGCCAATCGCATACCGGGTCGGCACTGACATAAAGAATAGCATGAACCGATACTTCCGAGGTCAAGCAGTCATAGCAATTTGCGCGGCTGTATTCTATTGCATAGGATTTTCAATTGCCGGTCTTCCTTTGGCAATAGTACTTGGAATTATCGTAGGGATACTTTATTTGATTCCATACTTCCAATACATCACATTAATTCCCGTGGTAGTGCTGTGCTTCATTTACTCCATGAGCGGAGAAGTCGGATTTTGGACCGAGCTCAGCAAATGCATTTTGGTCTACGTGGTGAGCCAGTGCATTTGCGATTACATACTGACTCCTAAGATTATGGGTAAGGCTTTAGGATTAAATCCGGCCATTATACTGCTTTCTCTCTCAGTATGGGGAACGCTTCTTGGCATCATAGGCATGATAATCGCTCTGCCTATGACTACCCTCATTTTAGCATATTATGAAGAATATGTCATAAATAAGCCGGCTACTTGATTTTATTAACCTTGGATGACCGTTTATTTCTATAAATGTAATACTTTTGCATACTGCTGTCTAAAGCCGATAAATTTATGCCCCACTCTGCGTCTGCAAAAATAAAGGGAACATTAATATGCGCTGTGCCGATTTTAATCGGCGTGGCAGTCCAACATATTATCGGCCCCTTCGACATGGCATCGTTCAGATTTCCCGCAAATGTATTCATCGGTTTCGGATTTCTGGTTTTGCTGATGGCCGCGCACTTTCTACACCGGCGGTTTCCGGAACTATATTATCCAGCCAATAAAGCCATAGCCATTCCGGCTATGTTACTCGTCACCATAATGTTGCTCATAATGGCGTGCTTCAGACAATCGCTGTCGCCCGAATCAACTTGGTGGCACAAAGTGCTGTCATTTTGGCCTTTCATATTTGCTTATATCTGGATGACAACGATTCTCGGAATGGAGACTATCAAGAATCTGACAAACCTAAAAACCACAAAACTATCTGTCACACTCAATCATGCCGGACTTTTCACCGTGCTCCTATTTGGTGCGCTTGGTGCCCCTGACATCCAAAATTTGACGATTCCGGCAGTCAAAGGGACTGTCGAATGGAGAGCCCAAGATGCCTACGGGCGATTACACGCTCTTCCCTTTGGAATTGAATTGAAGGCAATAACCGAATCGTCAGAGCGTG
Organism: uncultured Muribaculum sp.; assembly: GCA_964543345.1. Classification (GTDB taxonomy): domain Bacteria; phylum Bacteroidota; class Bacteroidia; order Bacteroidales; family Muribaculaceae; genus Muribaculum. Next base: position 11,795 of record CAZIXM010000017.1, read on the forward strand.
ACAGCACAGAAACCGCCGGAAATATAACCGCAAAAATTTCTGTACATTCTGAGGATTCTTCAAAGAAACCATTCCATACAATAGCCATAAATCATCCTGCTACTATCCGGGATTGGACTATATATCTTACTGATTATTCTGTCGACGACGCATCAACTCCGGATTTCGCAATTTTTACACTGGTTCGCGACCCTTGGCTTCCTGCTGTATACATAGGCATATTACTTATGGCCTCGGGAGCATTAATCACCATTTTTTCACGTCGCGACTTAAAACTAAAATCTCGCCATGAGTCCTTATATGTTTGACATATTGTCTTTAATGGCTCTGGCTTTATGGTTATGCGGGGCATATTTCGGTTTTAAAGATAACCGTAGTAAAGCCAAACTTTTAACAATTGCCGGGCTAATAACATTCGGCATATATATTGCCTACCGATGGCTTAGTCTCGAAAGGCCTCCATTTTCATCCATGGGCGAAACCCGTATGTGGTATGCCATATTTCTCCCTTTCGTAGGACTTTTTACCTATATTCGCCGACATTACCGGTTTATTCTGACGTTCACATCCTTAATGTCGGCCGTATTTATATGGCTCAACATTTTAAATCCTCTAAATTTCGACAAAGAGCTGGCACCCGCGCTCCAAAGCCCCTGGTTTGTCCCGCATGTAGCTCTATATATGTTTGCATACGCACTGCTCGGAACAGCTACAATAATGGGGATATCTCTTCTCTACCGACGCAACTTAGCCGACTCCGGAAAGATTGCTTCAGACAGCTTTAATCTCGCCAACATTGGGACTGCCTTTCTGACATTAGGTATGCTCACCGGAGCTTTATGGGCAAAAGAAGCTTGGGGACACTACTGGACATGGGATCCCAAAGAGACGTGGGCTGCTGTCACTTGGATGACTTACATTATATATATACATCAGTGGCGTGGCTATCCGCGCAAAGCCCATTTGGCCGCGTCAATCCTAATTTTTGCTTTTTTGTTGTTGCAAATGTGCTGGTGGGGCATCAACCTTATGCCGTCCATCGGGAGCGAAAGCATGCATGTATACGGTATGACAGAAAAAATTTAGAGTCGCATCATCAAACCGCACCTAAAGAATTTCCGTTAATATACTACAGCATGTTTCGTTATAAAATACACTATGGATCTGAACAGCATACTTAGAGGGATTCTTGACAGCGACCGCATTCTCGATGGTGAATTATGGCGTGAAATATACGCACGCGATGCTTCCTACTTCCGGATTGTGCCACAAGCTATTGTCCGACCGCAAACCGTGGATGAAATCAGCAAACTGCTCGCTTTGGCTAAAACCACTGGGTTAAGCATAACTTTTCGATGCGGGGGCACGTCGCTCTCTGGACAAACAGTCAACGAAGGCATTATATGCGAGTTGCGGACTGGTTGGAATAATTACGAAATTCGCGACAATGGACGCAAGATATGGTTCGAGCCCGGCATAACAGCCGAACAGCTTAACTCATATCTTTTGCCTCACCATACTCACATTGGTCCCGACCCGGCAAGCTCAACGGCAGCTATGATGGGAGGCATCCTTTCAAACAATTCGAGCGGAATGCACGCCGGAGTCAAACACAACTCCTACCATACCCTAAGTTCCATCAGATTTATGCTCGCAAACGGACATATCTATGATAGCGCATCAATATCCGACAGAAGAAAATTTGAAGACGAGGAGAAGCAGCTTTGTGCCGGATTAATGGACATACGTAAACGGATAATGTCAAACGACACCATCCGCGAAAAGATCAACCGTAAATACCGGATTAAGAATGTGACCGGCTACGCCATGAACGCTTTTGTCGACTTTGACAATCCGATGGACATATTCTCACATGCTCTGATTGGAAGCGAGGGAACTTTAGCTTACATCATATCGGGAGAACTTAATACCCTGCCGCTTTGCTCGACCTACAGCAGCTGTATGCTATACTTTCCGGATGTTACCTCCGCGGCCGCAACTGCGGCATGGCTGGGGGAGAAGGGAGCCATTGCCGTCGAACTAATGGATTATGCCTCCATCGTAAGCTATATAGGCAAAAAGAATGACATGCCTAAAGGCACTACTGCCATGCTCGTCGACTTTGAAGCAAATTCATCAGAAGAGATGGCATATACGGCGGCGAAGCTGACCCCCGACTTTAAAAAGATTAACAAATTAAGCCGTATGGACAGGTTTACTCGGACGGTGGCCGAACGAGCCGCCTTATGGCAAATGCGCAACGGAATATTTCCTTGCGTCGCCGGTGCCAGGACACCCGGAGCTACGGTTATTCTCGAAGATGTAGCTTCGCAGGTGGGAGATCTCGACCGACTGGTCGACGGAGTGCAGTCGCTCTTCAATAAGTACGGCTACGAAGGTGCCATATTCGGACATGCCCGCGATGGCAATATACACCCAATGCTGACATCTACCATGGAGAGCGAAATAGAGACTATCCGCTTTAAGAACTTCATGGACGACCTCGTGACACACGTACTTTCACTTGAAGGCTCGCTTAAAGGCGAGCATGGCACCGGAAGAGCCATCGCTCCTTTTGTCGAACGGGAATGGGGTTCGGAAATATATGCGCTTATGAAACAACTTAAGCATTTGGCCGACCCCGACGGCATACTTAATCCGGGCGTAATCATAAATGACAACCCGGACTGCTTTATTGGACCAATGAAGAAAATGCCGCTTTTCGGCAAGGATTTAGGCTACGAGCAAGCAGATAAGTGCATGGAGTGCGGTTACTGTGAACATGTATGCCCTACTCGCAATATTACTTTGACTCCCCGCCAACGCTTACAGGCCCTACGGATAATTAAACAGAGCGGCAACGAAAAACTGAGAAACCAATACAGATATATCGGCGAAGAGACTTGCTGTAGCGACGGCTCCTGCCAGATGCCGTGTCCAATGCAAATCTCCACCGCTGAGGTTACTGACCGAGTAAGATGCAATTCCGACCCACGAATTTTTGAGCGCCTTTTAAGCGCAAGTGCGGGAGGGTACGGCAAAGTCGAGGCCTCAATACGAGGTCTTTTGAAGATGGCCGTCGCCACTGAAAAAGTCATATCGCCCTATCCTCTTATATGGGCCACTGATTTTATGCATAAAGTATACGACCAAGTGCCTCATTGGTCAAAGCACTTCCCTTTCCCTGCAAAATTACACTGGAGCGAATGCCAATCGCCTGACTTTATCTACTTCCCCGCATGTGTGACCAGAATTTTCGGTGGCTCTTCGTTGGGCAAAGATGATCTCGTAACGGTGATCATGCGCATTTCAGAAAAAGCCGGATTCAGAGTTGCGCTACCAAAGGATATGCACGGACTTTGCTGCTCACAGATTTGGCAGCACAAAGGCGACCCTCAAGGTCAAGCGATTATCGCCAACAAGACCGTCGAAACGTTCTACAGACTTAGTGATTCGGGTCGCATTCCGATATTTTGCGACACGACATCATGTACACATACCCTGCTCTTTGGATTAAAGTCGGCACTTAGCGAGGATAACAAGGTTAAATTCAACAAACTGCATATCATGGACATCACGGAATGGCTCGCAAACGAGGCTATGCCTCGCCTAACCGTGACCAACCCCAAAGAACGCGTATTGCTTCACCCGACATGCGCAGCCCGACTGCTTAACCTGCAACAGACAATGGTCAAAGTAGCTAAGAAATGCGCTTTGGAAGTAGTTGTACCGATTAATTGCCAATGTTGCGGAGCTGCCGGCGACAGAGGATTCATATTCCCTGAAGTGGCAAAAAGCGCTACCGAGCCCGAAAAGCGCGAAATTGAGAGCGCCAAGTTCGACGGTTGCTACTCATTGGCCCGCACCTGCGAAATCTCCATGATGGGAACAATCGACCGCCCATACGAATCATTGGCTTATCTCGTAGATGAGACCATCGCCTAATCGGCACATCCGCACCGATCACACACTTTTATCCTCTGTAATAAGAAGGAGAGTATCGCCGAGATGCAGACGAGTGTCACCTTTAGGAACGATGTATTCTTCGCCGTGCTTAACCATCATCACAAGTGTATGGCGAGGCAAAACTATCTCCTTAAGGGTATTACCGGAGGCAAGCATCTCAGGTCCCAATACAATCTCGGTAAGCGCGGCCTTAATATGGTCAGGCAGATCGACTCCGTCAAAAGCATTTTCTTTTAACGCGTCGCGCAGCTTGAGCGCATTAGCCATGCGGTTGACGGTGGTTCCCTGTATTATCAATGAAAGAATCGTGATGAAGAATACCACATTAAACATAAACCGCGCGTGTTCGACGGCCGGAGAAATCAGAGCGTAAGTAGCGAAAATGATGGGCACAGCTCCGCGCAACCCGACCCACGATATATAGCACCGAGCTTTGAACGAAAAGTTTCGGAACGGCAAAAGGGTTATAAAGACAGCCACCGGGCGGGCAATGACTATCATAAATAATCCAAGTGCGATAGCGGGTACGGCAACCGGAGGAAGTTCCCGCGGATTGACAAGAAGCCCAAGCGAAAGGAACATCAATATCTGTACGAGCCACGTAAATCCCCCGAAAAATGTGGCTATCGTACGCTTCAGGGCAATTCTGTGATTTCCAACAACAAGTCCGGCAAGATAGACGGCAAGATACGGATTGCCACCGACCAATTCTGTCAACGTAAAAGCAAAGAATGCACAGGCAAGCATCGTGACCGGATAAAGAAACTCATTGTCGCTCCGCAGGCGGTTGATAATTCTAACCGAAGCGTAACCTATTAAGAATCCTCCTGCCGCTCCTACTAAAAGTTGACGGCAAAGCATAAGCACAGAACCGCCCACAAGATCGGAGTCAACCGTATGGCTTCCACTTTCAATAATGCTTACAAACATTATGACGAGCATATAAGCCATAGGGTCGTTAGAACCGCTTTCAAGCTCAAGCGTGGGCTTAAGATGCTGTTTTAAGCCTGTCTTGGAGGAGTTGAGTATCGAAAATACTGATGCTGAATCAGTTGATGACATGATGGACGCAAGAAGCATTGATTCGACCCAACCGAACGCATAAGCCGGTGCAAGCCAATGGAATACGTAATAGATGAAGGTTCCCGTTACTGCAGTTGTAATCAGTACGCCGACAGTGGCGAGAGCCAATCCCGGAGCAAGTATGCTCTTTATGTCACGGTATTTTGTATCAAGTCCACCCGAAAAAAGTATAATACTTAACGAAACCATGCCGATAAACTGAGCCGCCTCTGCAGAATCAAATTGCAGGCCGAACCCATCGACTCCGGCAAGCATTCCTACTCCGAGAAACAGCAAAAGCGCCGGCATACCATAGCGGCTACCGGCTTTACCGACAAATACACTCGCCAACAGCAATGTAGCCGTTATAAGCATTATATTATTGGCATTAATTTCCATATTCCGATGAAAATAATAATCGCGAAAATACACAAAAACCGTAAAATACCAAAATGTCGCGAATTTATCTTCGACAAATGTACGGTATATAACAAAAATAGTTATCTTTGTGTTTTCTCTTATGCCATGCGCGACATAGAGGACATCAATGATAAAATCTAAAACATAACTATATGAGCTTTGCCAATAACTGCTACAAAGTGTTTGAAAATACGGTGGAACTATACCACAAATATGACGATGTCGATGCCAAGGTAGACAACCCGTATGAAGCGGGGACACTTGACCACACGCTCTTTGCCAAGAACTGGATTGATGCCGTTCAATGGCATCTTGAAGATATTATCCGCGACCCGGCCATTGACCCCGTTGCGGCACTTGCGCTTAAACGTCGCATCGACAAGTCTAATCAGGATCGTACCGACATGGTGGAAGAACTCGACACATATTTCCGTGAAAAGTATGCCGATGTTAAAGTCGCACCCGACGCTACTATAAACACCGAAAGCCCGGCTTGGGCCATGGACCGCTTGTCGATTCTCGCATTAAAGATTTATCACATGCAGGCCGAAACGGCACGCCGCGACGCATCGCCGGAGCACTTGGCAAAATGCCAGGCCAAGCTCGACGTACTTCTTGAGCAGCGCCAGGACTTGACCACGGCCATCGACCAGCTGCTTGACGAAATAGCCGCAGGCCGCAAATACATGAAGGTCTACCGCCAAATGAAGATGTATAACGACCCGGCTACGAATCCGGTGCTATATGCGAAGAAATAAGAACATTCCCCGTAATGTTCTCGTCACGAGGTTTTCGGCACTTGGCGACGTGGCGATGTCCATCCCCGTGGTATACTCGGTGTGCCGTGGAAATCCCGGCACACGATTCATCTTCGTCACTAAAAAATCACAGGAGTCGCTGTTTGTTAACGCCCCTGACAATTTAGTCGTTCTCGGGATCGACTTTAAGAACGAATATGGAAGCGTATGGGCTTTGTGGCGTTTATTCAAAGAACTTCGGAAACAATACGGCATAGATGCCATTGCTGACCTCCACGGAGTGCTCCGTTCCTACGTGCTCTGTGCGCTTGCCGCATTGAACGGAATTAAGTGCCATTCCATACGTAAAGGCCGGCTCAACAAACACGCATTGACCCGTTCGCGCAACAAGGTCATGCTTCCGCTTATTTCATCGCGTGCCCGCTACCGCGAGGTGTTTTTCCGCTTCGGATTCTCAATGAACGAGACGTTCAAAGGACTTTACGGCGAAGGGGGAAAAGCGGATCCGTCAATTTTCTCCGATGTCACCGCGCCCAAGCGCAATGACGAAAAATGGATAGGAATAGCGCCTTTTGCCAAGCACCCGGGAAAGATTTATCCTGTGGAGATGATGGAACATGTGGTAGAAGAGCTTACCAAACTGCCGGGTGTAAGACTGTTCCTGTTCGGGGGCGGCGAGCACGAGCGTAAAATTCTTGGCGAATGGTCTGCAAAATTCCCCGGAGTCATTTCGCTCGCCGAAAAGCGCCATGGGTTTCCTGTTGAGCTTGCTCTTTTAAGCCACCTCGACGCGATGGTGACGATGGACTCTGCCAACATGCACCTGGCATCGCTTGTTGGCGTCAGGGTTGTCAGCGTCTGGGGAGCTACTCACCCATACTGCGGATTTAAAGGTTTCGGACAACAGGAGAGCGACATTGTGCAACTTCCAATGACGTGTCGTCCTTGCTCAGTGTTCGGCAACAAACCATGCTCGAGAGGAGACTATCACTGCCTCGCCGGTATTCCGCCAAGCATGATAGTAACCAAGGTGATGAAAGTGCTTTCGCAGGAAAATAAGGAAGAGAACCACAAAGAGAATGAGTAGATAGAGAAAATGTCTGACACCAATAACGATACATTTGACATTCGCGCCAACCAAAGCGCGACTGACCGTGACAGAGAATTTGAACGTGCATTACGCCCTTCTGAATTTGACTCGTTCAACGGGCAGGAAAAGATTATAGAAAATCTGAAAGTGTTTGTAGCGGCCGCAAAAATTCGCGGAGAGTCGCTTGACCACGTACTGCTTTACGGCCCTCCCGGCCTTGGGAAGACCACTTTGTCGCAGATAGTGGCCAATGAACTTGGAGTTGGCATTAAGATTACGTCAGGCCCTGTTCTTGACAAGCCCGGAGACCTTGCCGGCATACTTACATCGCTTGAGGAAAACGACGTGCTGTTTATCGACGAAATTCACCGCTTGAGTCCGGTAGTCGAAGAGTATCTATACTCTGCAATGGAGGATTACCGCATTGACATAATGATTGATAAAGGTCCGGGCGCACGGTCGATACAACTGACTCTTTCGCCGTTCACTCTCATAGGCGCCACTACCCGAAGCGGACTGCTGACTGCACCGCTTCGCGCGCGATTCGGTATAAATTGCCACTTGGAATATTATGACCACGAAGTACTTGAGCGGATAGTGCTCAGGTCGGCTCACCTGCTAAACGTAAAGTGTACGGGTGAAGCCGCTCGCGAAATAGCACTTCGGAGTCGTGGGACTCCTCGTATCGCCAATGCTTTGCTTCGCCGAGTGAGAGACTTCGCACAAGTCAAAGGCCGAGGAATAATCGATCCAGACATTGCCCGTTATGCCTTAGAAGCTCTAAACATTGACCGTTATGGCCTTGATGAAATTGACAATAAAATACTTACTACTATAATAACCAAATTCAAAGGAGGTCCGGTAGGATTGTCGACCATAGCCACTGCGCTTGGCGAAGATCCGGGAACAATCGAGGAGGTGTATGAGCCTTATCTGATTAAAGAAGGATTTATCAAACGCACTCCACGCGGGCGCGAGGTTACTGAACTGGCTTTCGTACACCTTGGATATTCGCAAAACGACCGCATCGCTGGATCGCTATTTTCCTAAGGCTTCTCGTTAAACAATGTCTTTATATGGCCGGAATAAAAAGTTTATTTAAAGATACTGTCATTTATGGGCTGAGCAGCATCGTGGGCAGGTTTCTCAACTGGTTGCTTGTGCCTCTTTACACGGCGGTATTCGTGCCGTCAGAATATGGTGTCGTCACATACATATATGCAATAGTGGCGATAGCTTTTATTGTGCTGACATACGGGATGGAGACCGCGTTCTTCAGGTTTGCAAACCATGAGCGCTACCCCGACCCGAACCAGGCCTATTCTACATCCCTGTTGTCAGTGGGATTCACGTCCGTGCTTTTCATGGTTGCGGTCTGGATATTCTTGCGGCCAATCTCCTTCGCAATGAACTGCGCCGGCCACGAATCATACGTAATGATGATGGCTGTAGCCGTCGCGCTCGACGCATATTGCGCCATACCATTTGCATATCTGCGTTTTAAGAAACGACCCATAAGGTTTGCGGCCTTAAAACTGGTCAATATAGGGCTTAATATCGCCCTCAACCTGTTCTTCATTTTGTTATGTCCATGGATTTGGAAGCACTCGCCTGACTCGATAGCATGGTTTTATCGACCCGATTTCGGCATTGGATATATCTTCCTGTCAAATCTAATAGCGTCAATAGTCGTGCTGTTGCTCCTATTGCCCGACATTGTTTTCGTAAGGCCCAATTTCAATCAAAAGATGCTGAAAGAGATGCTGGCATACGCGTTTCCGTTGCTTATACTCGGTCTGGCAGGAATAATGAATCAGAATCTCGATAAGATATTCCTCCCCTACCTGTTCCCGACAAAGGATATAGCCATGCGCGAATTGGGTATATATGGAGCGTGTGGAAAGATAGCAGTGGTTATGATGATGTTTACTCAAGCATTCCGATTCGCTTACGAACCGTTTATATTTGCCCAAAATAAAGATAAAGGCTACGACAAGCTTAAGTCATACAGTGATGCCATGAAGTATTTCGTGATGTTTTCGCTATTCATCTTCTTGGCCGTTTGCTTCTATATGCCGGTACTTAAATATTTCATTAATCCTCGCTATTTTGCAGGACTCCGCGTTGTGCCAATCATAATGATGGCAGATGTGTTTTTTGGAATATTCTTTAATCTGTCGGTATGGTATAAAGTGACTGACCGAACCATTTGGGGCACTTGGTTTTCGCTGATGGGTCTCGCCATAGTCGTTGCTGTCAACCTAATCTTTGTACCTATGTTTGGTTATATGGCCTGCGCGTGGGCTTCTTTTGCCTGCTACGGTACCATGATGATTGTCAGCTACTTTGTCGGACAGGCAAAATATCCGGTCGATTATCAATTGCCACGGCTGTTGTTCTATTTCGCGGTGTGCATAGCTTTATATGCAGTATCGCAGATAGTCATTATACCCAATGAATGGGTCAACTTGGGATGGCGCACACTTTTGCTGTTCCTCTTCCTATGGGTTGCGGTAAAACGAGAGAATATAGCTATCCGGAAATTAATTCCAAACAAGAGGCCATAAGCCCAAAGCAGAACATTTTAACAAGGGAAAAATTTAACCTGTAATATGAAACAGATCGACTTGAACGTCGCAAAGGACAAACTGCTCAACTACTTCGACATATCAAGCTTCCTCATTCCCCAGGACGAGGCAGAAGAGACTATACGTGAGGGGGTATCATTCAGAGGCGTCAACCTGCTGGTACTGATTTTAGCCATATTTATAGCTTCGCTGGGGCTTAACGTCAATTCAACGGCTGTGATAATCGGCGCCATGCTCATTTCACCGCTGATGGGACCTATAATCGGGATTGGTCTGGCTGTAGGCATCCAGGACTTCGATCTGATGAAGCGCTCATTCCGTAATTTGGTGATGGCCGCCGGATTCAGTATCGCCACATCGTGTATCTACTTCCTGATTTCACCGGTCAACGAAGGCCACAGCGAACTTTTGGCCCGTACATCGCCAACCATTTACGACGTATTGATCGGCTTCTTCGGAGGGGCTGCTGGAATTATAGCCATAGGCAGCAAAGTAAAGGGGAATGTCATTCCCGGAGTGGCAATTGCCACCGCGCTAATGCCTCCGCTTTGTACGGTAGGCTACGGGTTGGCCACATGGCAAATGTCGTACTTTTTAGGGGCTCTATACCTGTTCTTCATAAACTCCGTGTTTATAGCCTGCGCCACCACGCTCGGAGTGAAACTGATGAAATATTCCGTTGTGGATTTCTCCAACCCCCAACGCGCAAAGAAAGTGCGACGCACTGTGACCACAATAGCGGTGCTAACTATGATTCCTGCCGTATATATGACATATAACATGTACCGTGAAAATGCATTCATGTCGAACTGCGACAGAATGATCGACGCGGTATTCACGTCGCCCGACACACAAGTGCTCAGCCACAAGGCCGTCTACACAAGGGTCGGTAAATCGTTGACCGTAACTTTGGTGGGGAAGCAACTTCCGGAGGACTCTCTGATGCTTGCCGTAACCGACAAACTGCCTCTGTACGGACTTGAAGGCACCAAACTCCGCATCATACAAGGTCAGAATGCCGATGTAAAATTTGATGCATCTGAAGCCTCATCGACCATGTTGCGCGATATGTACCAAGTGACTCAGGCCACTATCAACCAACAGCGTGACCGGATTGACTCATTGATGGCTGTATGTTCCGGCTACCGACGAGCCGACTCAATAAGCGCGCAGGTTACTCCGGAATTAAAAGTGATATTCCCGCAGGTACGCGACATAGCCGTGATGAAGGGGGTAGTCAGCAATGTGCCCACCGGACGGCTTGACACAGTAAACATTGTGCTTGTACAGTATTCAGAGCGTATGAGCGCTGCCAATGTCGAAAAGTTCCGTCGTTATATGGAGGCTCGACTGTCGACAAAGCCGTTGACCATAGTAAGCACGAACGAACTGTCTGACAGCAAGAATAATTTTTTACCACTAACTCAAAAGTAAAAGGCAAAAACATATCCATCCACCTATATGAAAGTAGTTTACGACCATCAAGTGTTTTCATGGCAGAAGTTCGGAGGTGTATCTCGCTATTTTGTAGAGCTTATCAAGCATCTGCCACCGGACATAGAGCCTCGGATTAATCCGTTGATGTCAGAAAATGTCTATCTGTCTGACATTAAGGAGGTGGCCACCGACGTTTCTAAGCTCGGTATCGCTAATTTCCGGGTACGGAAACACGTATATGAATGGTTAAACAGGTGGCGTTCGTCCCGGGAATTGAAGCGTGGCGACTATGACGTAGTGCATCCCACGTATTACGACCCGTACTTTTTAAAGCGACGTAAGGCTCCCGCAGTAGTCACAGTGCATGACTTTATCCACGAACGTTTTCCACAATATTTCGGCGACGCATCGAAAGTGATTGAGCAAAAGCGCCGAACTATTAATGAAGCTGATGCAATTATAGCCATCAGCGAACACACAAAAAAGGATTTGATGGAGATTTACGCTTTGCCTGAAGAACGGATTTCGGTGGTTTACCATGGCGCAACACGCCCCGTCGATGCCGAAAAAGTCGACAATCTTCCGGCGCGATACGTTCTGTTTGTTGGCGAACGTCGCAGTTATAAGAATTTCCATCGGTTTGCACGCGCATTTGCCCTTCTGACAGAAAATGACAAAGACCTTTGGCTCGTGTGCGCCGGGAAGCCGTTTAGCTCTGAGGAAATAGCATTCCTGAAAAAGTTAGGCATAGACAGCAGAAGCCGAGCTATGTTTGCCACCGACGGGCAACTCACCTACCTGTATCAAAACGCATTATGTTTCGTTTATCCGTCAATATATGAAGGATTTGGGCTGCCTATCCTTGAAGCCTGGGCTGCTGGATGTCCCATCGCGTTAAGCCATGCCAGTTGCTTCCCTGAAATAGCCGGAGACGGTGGCGAGTATTTCGACCCGCTATCACATCAATCGATTGCAGACGCAATCTGCCGCGTCATTTATGACGAACAGCACCGTGACGACCTGCGTCAACGGGCATCAATCCTCCTCCCCGCGTTCACTTGGGACCGCACATCCCAACAGACAGCCACCCTTTACCGCTCCCTAACATCTAAATGACACCTCTGATTTACTACCCGTAATTTCAGATTTGCCGGGACCGGATGGAATAATCTGTACCGCGCACGATTATAAGCGCGTCAATCTTTCGATTCGTATTGTGTTGTGTCGACTATTCCAGCTTCGGCAAACGCCTCACGACGTTCGACACACGTTCCACATCGACCGCAATGCTTCTCACCACCCCGGTAGCAGGAATAAGTAGTAGAATAGTCAAGCCCGAGCTCGGCACCGCGCGCCACAATCTGACCCTTCGTCAGGTGGGTATACGGAGCACGAAGCTCAATGTTTTCGTAAGTACCCTGCCGTATTGCTTGATCCATCGCGTGCACGAATCCTGGACGGCAGTCCGGATAAATTGCGTGGTCGCCTGAATGGTTTGCTATCATAACCCCGTGCAATCCACGGCTTTCAGCTATCCCGGCGGCTATTGCAAGCATTATTCCGTTGCGGAAAGGCACCACTGTCGATCTCATATTCGCGTCGGCATAATGACCCTCAGGTATGCTTTCCGGGCCATCAAGCAACGAACTTTTAAAGTAGCGCGACATAAAGTCAAGGTCAATGACAAGGTGTTCGACGCCAAGCGCCGCACAGTGTCTCCGCGCACATTCTATCTCCCGCGCATTATGGTTTGAACCATAGTTAAATGTCACAGCTAATGCTATTTGCGGGGCAAAGTCATATAACATAGTGGTTGAGTCCATACCCCCGGACAGAACCAGCAGCGAATCGCGATTTTCCATAATTACAATAAACATACAAAGTTAATGAAATTTCGTATGGCAATATCACATTTTTTGCATATATTTGCGCCCCCGAAAGAGGGACTTGCCTCATTTTAGGGAACAATAATCCTTAACAAAAAAACGTTGCTATGTCAAAAAGTAAAATCTACACATGTACAGGCGATACCGGCACCACTTCTCTTGTCGGCGGACAGCGGGTAAAAAAAACTGACATCCGCATCGAAGCCTACGGGTCGGTCGACGAGCTTAACTCTAATCTCGGAGTGCTGATAGCCATTCCCAATCTGCTTCCTCAATACGTCGAACTGCTCCGATATGTACAGAACAAACTGTTTGACATAGGAGCATATCTGGCAACTCCAAATCCCGACAATCTCATCACCCACTGCCAAGGACTTTCAGCAGATTCGATCCACAAAATCGAAGAAGCTATCGACGACATCGACGCACAATTACCGCCATTGAACAACTTTGTACTTCCCGGAGGAAGCCACCGCGCGGCAGTGGCCCACGTCTGTCGCACCATGTGCCGCCGTTGCGAACGACGAATAGTCGCTTTGGCCGACGCCACTTACGTCGACCCCAAAGTCATCGAGTTTGTTAACCGACTCAGCGACTTCCTATTTGTTTTTGCACGATTTAACAATGTAGCCAACCAAGTAGATGAAATATTTTGGGAAAAAGAGTGTTAAGTAGATAAAGCAAACATAATTAAGAATAACAATTAAACGAAAAACCTATATGTACTGGACTCTCGAATTGGCCTCGAAGCTCGAAGACGCACCCTGGCCCGCCACCAAAGAAGAACTTATCGACTATGCGATGCGCTCAGGCGCCCCGCTCGAAGTAATCGAAAACCTCCAAGAAATGGAAGACGAAGGCGAAACCTACGAATGCATCGAAGACATCTGGCCCGACTACCCCTCCAAAGAAGACTTCTTCTTCAACGAAGACGAGTATTAACACTTGTTAACATTTTAAGCTACTGAAATACAATTAGTTGACTGTTGTTTATAGCGACAGTCAACTTTTTTTACACCCGTATTTTAGCACATTTCACTGCGAAATAAACTGCTGTAAAACAGGCGCATCCAAAAATTCCAAAACTTGCCAAGCGTGCGTAAACCATCGCAAAACAGGTGCAACCGTTCCCCACTTCCAAGGTGCTTGAAACGCACTTTCTCAACCCTTATCTCGACCAGATTATTAGGTCTATCACAGTGAACGACAATGCCATAGTCAGCCAAATTAAAGAAATGGACTGAACGTGCAATATCATAGAGCGTAGGAGCTCCAGTCTTGGAATATATTGATGCGTACAACAAAGACGATGAAATGCTTATATCCAATGCTATATAAGAGGTTAATCCGGACGAAGTACTCGAATCTGCTCGGAATGCATATCAAGCACTTGCGGAGTATGCGCGGGGATTCAGGATTGAACTTGTTGCTGAGTGATGCCGACTTTAATCAAAGGTATTTGCATTGTGATTGACATTTCCATTTACATTGTCATTCTCATTTGCATTAGCTTTGATTTTGGTTAGTTCTTGGTTGGTGGCATCATAGAGATACACATATATAATAATATTAATTAAAAACAATATAAAGCTAAAGTCCAAAGTGGGAAAATCGGATGTCGGGATTTGGCATTTGTCCCATTTTGGTCTTTATCTTTATATTGTTTGATGTTTATATGTGATATATAATGAATTAATAGAGTAAATAGAGGCTAACCGTAATGTTTTCAGGGCATAAGACAATAAAATGATGTTTTAAAACATATCCTGATATTTGGTGGTGAGGGATTTTTGGCGTATTTTTGCAACGCCAATGAATGTGAACAAACACAAACAATGGCAAATGACCTCACGCCATGTGCCAGTATGCGTTCAGAGGAACGAACAACATAGATTTCTGGAGGATGGGTGGGTTCATTATCGCCCGAGGGAGAAATCCCAAAGGCACTGTTATCGGCTTGCCGCTTGGCTTGCCAAGACATAGTAATAAAAGCGTTATTGGCGCTTGGTTTCTGATACTTGAAACTTCGAACATTTCAAATTCATTAGGACACCTTGCAACGATGATGCTCATGGGTATGATTCCATACCTTTCGGATGTAGTGTATCATTACATCCGTTTAGGTGCATCATACGGCGTGAGGTCTCGTTGCTCGTTTCGATGAATAGGCAGTTCGAAGGTCTCAAGTGTGAGGCGAGCAACAATCGGCTTCACGCTCTGTGTTTTTTATAGGCACAGTTTCAATATTAATCGTCTGACACGGAGCCGGAAGGACATCTATAATGGCCTAATGGCAGATAATTCAGACATAGGAATAGCTGAAATTCAGCAATTTTATAATTCAGAAGCGTTACATAGATTCCAAAGTCTAACAAGTAGGCAGACATTTCTGGAAATTTGTAAAAAACGCACATCCGAGACCGTCCATAGTGCATTCTTAAAATGGCTATTTGAGAATTCTGAGTTTGCAAGGTTGCCATTGTCGCCAATAGTAACTTTACTCAGACTGTATGCGTCTAAAGCCTACGAGCAAGGTGCCGATGTTGACAAAGACTTGATTAAAGAGATTTTATCTGGCAATATAAAATCGGTTTGGAATGTAGAAGGCTATACGGAGCAACAAACCTCAGATAATCGAAGGGTAGATATAGAATTGACCTTTGAATACGGTAATGGCAAA
This sequence comes from uncultured Muribaculum sp., assembly GCA_964543345.1. Classification (GTDB taxonomy): domain Bacteria; phylum Bacteroidota; class Bacteroidia; order Bacteroidales; family Muribaculaceae; genus Muribaculum. The sequence continues at coordinate 27,682 of CAZIXM010000017.1, forward strand.
AAGGGCAGAATATGTATCGAGAATAAGCTTTACACAAAAGAGCACAATGGACAATGTGCCGCTTACTATCGTCATTACTCAAACTTAAATGACGGGCGTATTAATCTTTTCATTTTCTTGTCTCCAGACAGTAGCACTACTACCGCTGAACCTCATTACGTAAATCTAACATATCAAGATATATACGACAGCGTTTTGTATCCTTTGTACAATAATTATAAAGAACATCACAGTAATCGGTCTATCAATTACTTAAAGGAGTATATCGATACATTGACCGCTATAAGTGAAGAATATCAACCCATCGTTATGAGCAATGAATATAAAGAGCTTCTAACAGAGATCTATAAAAATCATAGAGACCTCTTTTTTGAAGCAATCAGCTATGCCGGCACTAAAGAAGATAAAGATTTGGCAAATCAAGCAACGGGTAAGAACATTGTGTATGCAGTGCAATATGATGATTCTGATGCTAAAGTCGCAAAAGGCTTTACGAAGCTGGCTCGCATAGTCATCGAAATGCTGTTGGAGCATGGCGTGTCAGATAATGAAATAAAAGAAAAAATTGGGAAAATCGATATTCCCAAGTTTGATCAAACCGTTCTTGACTTCGAAAGTACGAAAGGAGCTGATTCAAGGTATAATAAGACCCCTATTGTAACCTCAGAGCATAAAATCTACGTCAGCAACCAGTGGAATAACGATAAAGCAACCAAATTCATAGAGTTGGCGACAAAAGCATTCAACAAATTAAAAATAAGCACTAAATAAGATCCTTGAAAACGAGTATGTGGATGACATGAAGCAATCTATAAAGGAGATTCAAATAATGGAGAATGTCATTACACTTGAAGCTATTACTAAAAAGGATAATTTTGACAAACATTAAAAAAATAGCTATGGCATCAGAAAAATTCCCGGAAGCTCTATACTATGTCGACAAAGTCGATGAATTATATAACGAAGCTTCGACTAAAACTTTTGAATTGCTTCATGGTTGTGGAGATAAAAGTTTCGTTGTATTTGACGAACCAATTGTAACTCATACTCCCGAAGGCACTCCTTTAACTTTATACGGAGCCGGAGTAGTTACGATGGGCGATTTTCGTGTATCATCAAAAGCTCTAATCGTGCGAGCAGAACCAATTGAAAGAGACGGTTATCATTGGATTTCATATCCCGCATTTCATGAATCTGCGTTCCCATATATATACGATCAAGTATATATGAATAAGGACAATACAATGACAAAACCGGAGGCAGACGAAATAATATCCGATGCATTAGAAAACGGTAAAGAATAACAACTGTCAGTTTTTTCCCGACACAAGCAATGTTTTATTTCAATGTAAAACTACTTTAATTTGCATTCTAATAAACCAGATACTTCAAACATCGATAATAATGGGATTTTTCGACAAATTAGATAAAAAAGCCGCATCGTTGTTACTAAAACGAGTAATGCAGAAGAATCAGACGGTAGAGTTATGGCTTCTTAACGACTTAGCGGAAGATGATTTTAACCGATTCGATCTTCCAGATGCTATTCGATTCTTCAAAAAAGTAAACGGCAATTTTAGGGGGTATCGTTTTACACGGTTCTTATTAGGCTTCAACGATAATGTTGAATGTAGAATACAGCCCATATTAGAAGATGGTTTTGGAGAAGAATCTGAGTGGTTCGACATTACTGAATTTTCGTCTGAATCTGTTGACCCCAAGTCTTTCCGAATTTTGGATTTGGCAAAATGGATTGAAAAGAATGTAGGCATTTGCTTGCAGGTCAGCGCTACGAACAGACAGCGTATTGCAGATGAAGAACGTCAGCATCTTGAAGCAGAAGAAGCTGAGAAAAATCGTATTGCAGAAGAAGAACGTCTACGTCAGGAGGCAGAAGAAGCCGAGAAAAGGCGTATTGCCGAAGAAGAACGTCTACGTCAGGAGACAGAAGAAGCCGAGAAAAGGCGTATTGCAGAAGAAGGACGTCTACGTCAGGAGGCAGAAGAAGCTGAGAAAAAGCGTATAGCCGAAGAAGAACGTCAGCGACGTGAAGCAGAGGAAGCCGAGAAAAAGCGTATTGCCGAAGAAGAACGTCAGCGGAAGATAGCAAAGAAAAACGAAAGGAAGCGGTTATATGACGAAAGCAGCAGGCGGAGTAAATTTGAAAATGACGAACGTCAAATTCTGATGAAAGATGCAAATATACAAGAATCGATCAAGACATTGTTCATATCATTATCTAATGATTTTCCGCTTGATAACGGTGGTAACAACGTAATAGTGAAATATAATTTGCTTAATGATATTTTATATGAGATTGGCGCCGAACTCACATTTAAATTTAAAGATGTACACATTAGTGACAAAACGAAGATAATAACAGATATTAAAGACTATCGACCAGAGGATTACAAAATAATTTTAGAGAGGATTAATTCGGAAATAATCCTAAGACTTCTTATGCCGGAGATTCCGGAAGAGACTTGTTTAACTGTGCCAAGTTCATATACAGATTGGTTGGTATACCACTCAAATCAAATATATGCAGAAATTGGCAGAAAACTTAGAGAGGAAGATAATACGATTACCTTATGTCTAAAAGATATATATGATGAATATATAAAAGAGAACCTTATCAGAAAGATTAAAAATCTAATTAATTCCGACACTCGGATTCAGAAATTCACAATCGTCGAATTGAACGATTCAAAATCGGGTTTAGTAAAACTAATCGAATCGTTAAGGGATAATCTTGAATTTGATAGGTATGATGGTGCTTGGGTGCAAGCAGGTATTGGATATGCATTCTATGCCGGTGCAGGAACACCTAAAGACTTGAAAAAATCTTTGATTCACTACAAAAACGCAAGTGAAAAAGGGAATGGTTCGGCTGCTAACTGGGTCGGATGGTGCTATGAACAAGGAATTGGTACCGAGTCAGATAGTTCGAAAGCACTGTTCTGGTATAATCGGGGCGCAGATTTGGGTAATCATTTTGCTGAAGCAAATGCCGCATTTTTTTACAACAATGGGATAGGGACAGAGGTTGATATTGCAAAAGCTGAACAATTATATCTAAAAGCAACGGCATGCAATATCCCGTTTGCCATTCACGACTTGGGGGACATATATTATTATGGAAAAAATGGTTCGATCGATCTTGAAAGAGCCTTTAAATATTTCAGTACAAACGCCTCTAATAATAAGAATCAGCCGTTTAGTGAGTATTATACAGGGTATATGCTGATGAATGGAAGTGGCGTAAAGAAAGATGAAAGAAAAGCGCTCGAATATCTCCTATGTGCTTCAAATAATGGAAACAAGGATGCTTATTACTACACCGGCAAATTAATCATGGCTGGGTATGGAGACAATACCAAGAATGCAAAATCGATAGCAAAAACATACTTTAGGCTCGGAACTGAAGCGGGAAATGATATGTCAGCGGTTGAGTATGCTCGTTTATTGATAGAGGAGCGTAATAATATCCGTAACAATGATGAAATAATTGTATCCCTAACAATGGCAATCGATAAAGGTAATATAGATGCAATGTATGAATTATCACTGTATCAGTACCATAATAGAAAATTTACTAAAGATTTAGATCCACGATACAATTACTACACATTGCTGACAAAACTTGTCTCCTTGGGTTATAGTAATGCCTATGAACTTTTGGCAAAATTTGACGAAATTAAAGCAAAGCAAAATTACAAGCAAGAAAGAGAAAGGGAAAGAGAAAGAGAAAAAGAAAGGGAAGAGGAGGAAAGAATCAAACGTAGGATTGAGGCAGTAGCAGCTTTGAAAAGACGAAAAGAACAGGAGCGAAAAATAATTGAGCAAAAACAATAAACTCTACTGAAAATGAACGATCTGATAAAAGCTGTTGCAGCATATAAAGCGATTGATCACTGCATTACATCTGCTGATGCGAAACTCTCCTATACTGCAAGTTCGGAGCAGCTTGAATATCTCAAAAAACGAGATGAATCATTGATGCGCCAGCAAACCGAGTATCAGGCTAATCGCGTAGCGTCAGAAAATCGGCAAAGAGAGTTCTTGGCACAACAAGCAGACAAAGATAGGGCAGAATCAGCTCGCCAAGCAGAGTTGAATCGAATGCACCAACAAGAGATGCAGCAGAGAGAAATATCAATGCGACGAGCTGAATTACGAAGTCAGGAATACATCTCAGAAATTAATGTGGCAGCTATGAATCGGAATGCCGATTTAGATCGAGAGGCTACACTCACCATGCATGCACAAACCCTTGAGCAAAACGAACAACTTGAAATACGAAAGCTTAGGGTTCAGCGCCAGATAGCTCAACAACAAGAGAAACTACAAAAATATTTGTTTGAAAAGGGTGCGAACAATGCACAGGAACTTGAGAGATTCAAGGCTCTTGCCATGCGTGAGACTCAAATACTTCTTGCACGTGAAAATGCTCAAAATACTCTTCATGATCACCTTGTACAAGAAGCACTTAAAACATTCCCTTTGGATATTTCTCCCATAGTTTTGCTCCAAAATCAACCACATTCTCTCAAAGGACTTCTTAGATTTTCCAGTAATCTTCCTGATTGTACAGTTCTACCCGACATCACACAGGTATATAAAGATGTAAAGGCATATTCTGAGAATCCGGAGGCTTTAAATGTGTTCATTGCTCCAATACATATCGACAGTAAAATCAGGAATCGTGAAAATCTAAGTCAACAGTTGTGGGATTCCATATATCAGTCGGTTGAAAGTTTCTTTACCGAGCATTACAATCGCCGAGGCAAACATCCGGTTATAATGTATCCGACAGCATGGAAAGACAAGTCCGCTTCGGGACAACATGCCAGTGAAACTTTGCATTTCTTCCTGAAAGATATACCATGCCTCGTGATTGAGCCAAGATTTGATGGGCATTCTTTCAGCATAATGATGTCAAGTTGGGGAATCGGATATTTAAGTACCGATCACATTAGGTGTGAAATGAATTTCGACATCAATCTGGATGCTCTCTTAATCAAGGCTGCTTACGAACGTTCTGTCAAATCCATTTCGCTTCTTGATAAGATTGGGGATGCTGTTGATGACCAACTGTTAGAAAAAAGGAAACTTGTTGAGCAAAACATCAAGTATTATGATATTCTCGACTTGGGTAACCGGATAGATCAAGGTAGACTTGACGAAATTGAAGCATTGGGGACATATTCGTTGTTCAATATAGATCCCTCGTACGACATGGCTTCTGCTACGAAAATGCTGTCATCTATATTATGTGTTAATCTTGCAATTATGGCTGACGTCCATCATCTGCAAGCAACGGATACTCCGCCTATATTCCCTAAATTGTTTGCTTCTTTTACTGATCTATATAAAGGTAAGGCATTACGTGAAATTGTTGCAAAATGTTACGAACGTGTATATATTTTTCTAAGAAATTCAGATGCATTATCAATCAATAGCTCTTTCCGTAGAGAATTGGAGCGTGTTCGTGAAATGCAGATTACCAATTTACAAAAACAACTTGAACTAATCAATGAAGCAAAATTGACAGATGCGATTGAATATAAACTCCGTAAATATGCTGAAGATCGTCATGGAATTACTGGATACCCCATTGATGATCTTTGGAGTATCATGATCGAAAAAATGACATTGGAAGATATTCCGTTTTTCAATGAGCTTCTCCCTAACATTGAAGAGCGACGTCGTTATAAACAGATTGACAAAAGAATGGCTGAATTACAACGATGAATCTAATTGTCAGGTTTTTCCGACACATGATTGGAGTGCCAAATGGAATGCTTCTTGTAACTTCGCACTAAAGTAATTCAAGTTTCTTTTTTCACAAGAAACTTGAGGGTTATATGGTTATATGGTTATGAGGTTAGTTCATAATTACCAACTTCACAATCTACTGCGATAACCTCTTAGCCCAATAAACCATATAATCGAAGAAGTTATGATAGCATTTCTCATCGGAATAGTCATTGTGGTGTTGGCAGCCTGCATCGTGTTGCCGATAATCGGGGCAGTGTTAAGTTTTGTATTCAGCTTGATATTGCGCCTGTTCGGGTTTAAATAAAATTTTCTAAATTTTCAATATGGGACTATTTACTAATATAGATAAAAAAGCCGCTCTAATACTCATTAAAAATGCGATGCAGAAGCATCGCGTAAGTGAGTTATGGCTGATCAATGACTTGAATGAGGATGATTCTAATCGGATTGATCTTCCTGATTCTATGAGGTTTGTATGTAAAATGGATGGACAGAGAATATTGAATCGATTCACACGATTTACATTGTCTGACAATAATGTCCTATGCAAAATACAACCGATATTTGATAATGGATTTGGAGAGGAGTCTTCAGATTGGATTGATGTTATTGATCTTGCTTCTTCTGCTATTGATTCAAAATATTTCCAAATAATGAATCTTGCTCAATGGATTGAGAAAAATTTCGGAATTTGTGAAAAAGCGAACGAGATACACGCTAAAAGACAATTGGAAAGAGCGAATCAACCGCTTAGAGAAGAAATAGCCCAATTAAAAATATTGAACGAGGAAATATCAGCTCGGCTCAAGGAAATGACGGATGCCCGTGACAGCCTGCAGACCAAATCTAAAAGCAATTCGCAAGAATTAGAAAATGCACGTAAGGAAATTTCGGACTTACTTTCTAAAATATCAATTTTAACAGAGGGAACAAGTAAAGCAAAAGAAAAATGTTCTACCCTTGAAAAGGAATTAGAAGATAGCTTCGCCGAAATCAAGTCTAAAAAAGAAGAAATTGATGGGCTGAAGAAAGAAAACATTAATATGACCAAGTCTTTAGAAGATGCTAAAGGTCAATTATCCCAATATAAAGAAAAAGAGCAGGGATATGGAAAGATCTTAGATGATGCACAGAAGCGAATTATGTCGTTGTCAAATGAATTATCCGAAAAAGAAGCAAAAATAGAAGAATTACTTTCTCTAAACGTCGAACTTGACATCAAAAAAAAGGAAATTGACCGATTAAATAATGAGGTATCGGATGCCAAAATCAAAATAGAGACGACAAATAAGGAAATCTCACGTTTGTCAGACATAGAAAAAGAGTTCTTAGAGTATAAGGAAAACTTATGCAATGGGGATTCTGGGCAACTAATTTCATATTTGCAAAATACCATCGAAAAACAACAAGAAAGAATATCTTCTTTATCAGTGGAGGAAAATCGGTTGAAAAAGTATGAAACTCGAGAGATCACACTTGATGGGAAAACTTATGTTGGTGCGCAAAATATAGTAGATGGGCTAGTTGAGAAACACAATCAACTTGCGAGGCGTTACTATGATTTAAATGATAAACACTCTAATTTATTAAATAAACATAATGCACTGAATACTCAGTATAATAATATAGTAAAGAAATATAATGCACTGAATATTCAGTATAATAATATAGTAAAGAAATGTAACAATTTAACGCAACAACGCAACACAACAACACAACAAGCAACAAAAAAATCAGATTTTACAATCATATTTGAACCACCTTGTGGTACTTCTCTCCGTAACAAAATGAACACCCAGAACAAATCTGCATTTCACATTCATTTATGTTCTGCTTATTCAAAACCGACAATTGAGGAGATCGTAAGTGGATTCAAGGAAAAACTTGGCATTGACACAAGTACCTTTAAAATTCAAGATTTTAAAATTTTAGAAGGATATAAAACCCTAGTTGATGTAGAATTTTCATACGATGAAGATATAGAAGATATAGATTTAGATGGCTTTGCATCAGGCAAAATCATTGGGTCAGATACTTGGGAAATCCCGCGTCTCATTGCTGAGAGTGAGTATAACGCATTGTTGCAGGGAGGAGAGGAAAGTATTCGTAGCTATCTAAATAAACCAAAGCAAAAACGAAATGGATGTGTTATGTGTATTTTCAAAAATTTCCGGATGCGTAAAGTATAACCACTGAGTAACGATTTATTACTATGCATTTATGGCAACACGCGTATGGACGGTGCGCCTTAAGCACCACATCAAGGATGGTCTTGAACCAGGTTTCACAGTACAAATCACCTCCCAGTGCAAGGACTGGTCACTTCTTCAGAACTGGCTTCGCGAGCATGGCTACGGCCCTTGCAGTGGCTGCGTTTGCGACAGTTTCTGGGATTGGTACTAAAATCTCATAAGGATGATCCCGGTGGGTTCCTGTTCTGTTCCCCTATTTTGGAGCCTCCGGGTGATTCCTTTTTTTGTCAGGTTATTCCGACATTAAAGTTCACTCATACCTCGAATCAATCCCGTAAATTTGCGTCATAGAAATCAAGGACATAAATACTCATATAAAACTAATTGATTGAAGATATGGCAAATTGGTGTTATGCAGATTATACGTTGACCGGTGACAAGCAGGAGCTTGATGCTGTGTATGAGCTTATGCATGGGTTGGAGACGATGAATCTGCCTCGCGTTGAGAATGGATTTGGAAACAGTTTCCTCGGGTGTCTTGTAGATGCGCTCGGTGGTGACTGGGAGAATACGCTTTGCAGAGGGGAATGGGGCAAACTTAAGCGGTTGGAGGATCGGATTACGTTTTATGCTTCTACCGCGTGGACTCCGTTAAATGAGGTGTGGGATTTGTTATGCGCTCGTTTCCCTTCGGTGAGATATTACTACCGTGCAGAAGAAGGAGGAGCCGGTTTGTATGAGACTAACGATAGCGATGGGCTGTTTTACCCGGAACGATACCACGCACTTTATGTTGACGAGGAAGAGGATTACTTTGAGGAATGGTTTGAAACGCTCGATGAAGTGTTGGCATGGGTAAATGGGCAATCGGGTAAAGAGTTCAAAAGCATTCAAGAGATTGATAATCATTACTCAAGCAGTGAATTGCCTTACTGTAAGATTAGTGAGGTAGAAATCATATCACACGAACACGATTTGCTGACTCGCGCCTTTGTCAAAACGATGAACATAGAGACAGCTGATGACGGAGAAATCGTTGTCAAATGCGATCTATCTGGATTCGGCTGCGCCGAAGGTTATGGGGTTAAAAGGTTAGATGGTTAGGTACTTCCCAAAGATGTCGTGTTTTTTTCGACAGAAAACGCGACAGCCGGGTCGAAAAAATCTGCTATATTCGCAATATTAATTCAGCTTCGCTGAGGGTTATGAGGTTATAGGGTTAAAAGGTTAATCCGATTCCTCGTTTTCAGCTTCGCTGAGGGGTATGAGGTTATAGGGTTAAAAGGTTAATCCGATTCCTCGTTTTCAGCTTCGCTGAGGGGTATGAGGTTATAGGGTTAAAAGGTTAATCCGATTCCTCGTTTCTGTGATTTGGACACAAGGTTGATTACATGTAAATTAAATTTGAATGGATAATTTTTCTTTTGAAAATTTAAACGCTTATAAAGAGGCACGCAAACTGGTGATTGAGGTGTATGGCATCGTCAATCAACTACCCAACTGTGAAAGTTTTGCATTATGTTCACAGTTGCGACGTGCAATTGTGTCGGTTCCGTCAAATATAGCGGAAGGCAGTGGCCGCATGTCATATAAAGAAAAAATACACTTTCTTGAAATTGCTTATGGCTCTTTGCTTGAGACATACTGCCAATTGGAGATATGTAGTGATTTAGGTTATATTACTGCAGACACATTGAAGTCAATTAAGCCTCATTTCTTTGCAGTATCACGGCTATTAAATGCATTGAAGAAAAGTTTTGAGGAGAAACTGAATTAACCCTATAACCGTATAACCATCGGACGTAAGTCCGAATAATAACCCTTAAATTTTGAAACAAAATTTAAATTACCATTTAGGTCAGGAAATAAAGAAGGAGGTGCAGCGACGGGGCATGACGGCGACTGAATTTGCCGATAAGCTTTGCCTTGCTCGTCAGTCGGTCTACGACATCTTCAAGAAGCGACATTGCGCTACCGACCAGCTTGCGATCATCTGCAAGATTCTCAACCGCGACTTCTTCAAAGAGTTGTCGGGAATGGTTGCGGAACCGGAAGATGACGAACAGGAAATATCGGAGAGCATCAGTACGCTCATGCCTGAGGATAAGCTCCATGCATTCAAGAGCAACTATATGTTCACCGAGGTGTTTCGCGAGTATCTTCTGAGCGGACGCACAAAACCGCTGGTGGTATTCTACCCCAAGAACGGGACTGTGAACCTTGACAAAATCATATCATACATTGACGAAAGAGACCATGAACCGGATGACCGGAAACACCGGGAGTTATCAGATGATTTGGCATCACAGCAATGGGATGACAATATGAATTCAAGTGTGTCCCAAAGCATTGCATCGCTGATTTACACCGGTACGAACTACAACATGGCATTCAACAATGCCATTGAGCTGATGTCGAAGCCCGGACGGCACGTTATGCTGTACATCCCTGTTGAAAACTCGCTGCAAGCGGGCCGCAATGGAGGCATAGTCTATGAGGATATTGCCGAGGAACTGTTCACTATATGGAAGGATAAGCTGCATTTCGTGGTTGTCGAAGGCAGGGATGATGACTATATGCGCAAGCATGAGCTTTACCTCACTTACCGTCGGGAAGGTATTTTCGACCGCCTTGCCGACAGCATGAACGAGATGTCGGAAACAGTGAACGCAGCGCAGCGCGACGAGGCAATTGGCAGGGTGCTGTTCGACCTCACTAACGGTTTGGACTTGATAATCCCGTCGGTTATCAAACCGGAAGATGAATCCGGACTGATGCGCTTGCGGTTGAACATGCCAAAGATGACTCCCGAAGAGAAAGAGCTTATGCGCAACAACGGCATAAACAACGACCCGAGGATGAGCATGTGGATAGAGGTGCGAAATGGGTACATAGTTGACTACCAGTATTCGAGCAGAGCTCGAGGGTTATAAGGTTATGAGGTTAAATGGTTAAATGACTAACGAATTATGGAAGAAAAAGATAACAAACACATCATCACTAACGAGCAGATGATGAAAATAAAAAACAAGCTTGAAGAGATTATGAACAGCGACTGCATTGACCCGGACGATGAAGATTCGACAGCACCTGAGGAAACGAAATCCAAGCCTAAGCCCACGGTAGAGCAGGTAGTAGAAATCCTGAACTCAATCAAAGATAACAAGGGTGAGAAGTATGAAGAAGATGTTACTGACATGGCAGAAAAATTCGATGATGGCAAGTATTGGATTTGGATGCGTCTAAGCATAAGCCCTTCAAAAGTTGAAATTATTACCGTTTGGGCTGATGAGCATATCATAGTAAGCGAACCAATCGGAAGGGTTGTTATAGAAGGTGTTGAAAACGTGGCAAAGTTGATTGTGGCTTTACATGTCGACATTGAAAATGTTGATGACCTTATGTATAATCTATTTGAAGCATTGGATAACAAAATACCCGGTGATTGGGATGCAGATTATTATAACCCCGCTGAAATCATCGAGAATCTGCGCAAGAAATATGACATTGAATATGAGGTATACCCTAAGCCTTATATTCCAAGAAAAAAACGATAACCCAATAACCCTATAACCCTCGGACTTTAGTCCGAATTATAAGATATGGCTGAACTTTTGTGGACAAAGCAGTACGACGACAACTGGTATCAGATGCTCTCCGTCAATCTCTATGACACTCATGTCGAGGTTATAGAGTGGTTGAAGTCGATAAAAAACGAGGAGATTGTTGGTCGTACCCTCACGGTGGAGAATCCCGAAGCATTTCTCCGCTCCTATCATGTCAATTCAGACGAAGAATTTGAGAGACAGATGGATTACAAGGACGAGCGGGGTATACTCGATCTCGACCATATCCACCGCCATTGCGAGCGTCACAGCCTGAAATATAAAATGGAGGGGCTACCATTGGGTGCAGCCCGTAGGAAATATCGCGAGCAGCAGAAGGATTTGCAAAATACAAAATTGTCTATCGCCCTTGATATGTGCCATGAAGCACCGAAATTCCTCTTTGGGACTGACAAACAACCTGCTGATGAGAAAATCGGACTCGGATTACTCGAAAATGCCGCATTAGTCGGTATATATGGCGCATATGGCATGATGGCTCAATATTACCTGTATAAAAACAAGCGCGGAGAAGCCATTGCTGCTGCAAGGAAAGGCATTGCAAACGGCGACCCTCTGTCGATGTATATAATCTCGGTGCTTTACCGTGAAGGCGCGGATTTCGAGAATCTTACCAATATGCGTACCGGGAAGCCGGATATGGAGAAGGCTGTGGAATGGTGCTTGAAAGCAGCACGAGGCGGATGGATTCGTGCAATACGCGACCTTAACAAATATATCCACAAGGGGTTGCTTGTTCCCGACACCAAGCTATATCTTGAGCTGCTTGTGATTCAAGCCAAACTCAACAGTATATCAATGAAAATACATAAAGCTAAAAAAGAAGAGGCATAACTATGTATTGGCTATCAGCATCAATATTTGGGAAAGGTACCGAACTCATTGAGCGAGGTGAACCCCTTACATCACCTGCTATGAGGCATAAAGCTCGCAACCTTGTTCCGATGAAGGCTTATCCATACGAAAGTGACGGGAAGCCGTTTGAGCGGGAACCGCGCATCATACCCACCAACGATCAGGCAGAGGAGTATGAGATACTTCGTCAGCAGATTTGTACCTATCAATACAAGAGCATACCGGTAGAGATGTATCGCTATGTGTCACGCAAGGTTGAAGATTACCGTTGCAACTACGACTGGCGCGACCAAATAATCGAAAAGGACGGCAATAAGGGTCTCATATCCGCTTTCGGAAGTATGGTGCTTCCACCTGTATTCCGGGAGATTCCGGAGCGCTACAGCTCGATTTATGGAGAAGTGCCGCTGATTCCGGTTGTGCTTGGCAACAAATATGCTTTGGCTGTATCTCAGATAGATGTCTATTCAAAATCATCGGGTGCAGAAAAAGAGATGGTGCTTGCAACGCCATACGAATATGATGATGCGTTCCTTATTCAATTTTCCAACGGTAAATTTTACGCAGTTAGATTGGGCGAAAAATGGGCTGTGCTGAAGTATGACAATAAGTTTGGACTGCGTGCCATTACTGACTTTATACTGGATGCCATATATCCGATTGTCTCAACCCGTGACGCTGAGACACGGATATTCCCGATTGTCTCGGATGGTAAATTCGGATTTATCAGTGATATGCACTATATTAAACCCGAATACGACGATTTCGAAATGGATGACTACACTGGAGATGTAAATCTCTTTAAGGACGGGAATGTTACCGAAATAATTGACACAAGTTTGCCGCTATGATAGGAAAATTAAAAGTATTATCAGCTATGCTGATGACGATTGCTTTTCTGCTGTCGTTATGGATTATACCGATTGTATTGGTGGTAAAAGCCTATACATCTATCGAGACACTGTGGATTCAGATTGCAATGTACGTAGTCGCTGCCGTGTGGATGCTCTTGGTGCGACCCTGGACCATCTTCTCAGATAAGAATTTTCCACGCTTCATAAGCGAAATCCGCAGGGCTATAACAATGATTTTCAATTAATTATTCTCATATTTTGAGAATAATTAGGGTTAAATGGTTATGTGGTTAAATGGTTATACCACCCAACCCTATTACCTAATAACCCTATAACCCGCGCTTTAGCGCATAATAACCCTCACGAAGTAAACATAATCCTATAACCCTATAACCTGCGCGTAAGCGCATAATAACCCTCACGAAGTGAATAAAATGGAGAAACTGAATATAGACGAAGTTATGGCATTGCAGATGCTTGGGATGCATGTGAGCAAAATCCGGAAGACGGATCTTGATGCTTTCGACCGCCTGTACGATTCCACCCCTGAGTTGGAAGACTATATTGACAAAGCAAACGGCATTCTCGACAAGCAAGAAGCTATGGGCATTGTAAGCATATCATGTCAAGACGACAGATTTCCTAAGCGGTTGCTTGCCATAGGTGACGACTGTCCGGCTGTGATTCATTGCAAAGGCAATCTCTCGTTGCTCGAAGCAGACAAGGCTGTCGCTATAATCGGTGCGCGCTCTGCTGACAAGGACGGTAATGCAAAGGCTTATCAGCTTGGAAAGGAGTATGCTGCAAACGGATATGTAATCGTCAGCGGTTTAGCCCTCGGATGCGACATGTCGGCTCATATAGGGTGCCTTGATGCAAAAGGCTATACTATCGCTATCGTAGGCAATGGGCTGGATATATGCCACCCGAAAGAGAATAAGGCTCTCGAAACACGCATCCTCGAAAACGGAGGACTGTTGCTGTCAGAACAGGTGATTGGAGTAAAAGCCAATCCGACAAGACTTGTAGCAAGGAATCGCTTGCAAGCAGCATTGTCAGAAGCGGTAATACTCGCCCAATGCCCCGCTCAAAGCGGCAGTCTGCACACCATGCGCTTTGCACGCAAGTACCACAAGCAAAGCCTCGCTACCACCTTTCCCCGACGCACCGAAGCCAACGCCGGCAACTACTCGCTAATCGACAACAACCAAGCAAAAACAATATAACCTACAAAAACATGGGAAAAGTTTATACTAAAGAAATCTATCAAGCAGAAGGGTCTCTACTGAATGTTGTCATTCCGGAAGGATACACCGAAATTGGTAGAATGGCTTTTAATGGATGCCTTTACTTAAAAAGTGTGAGCATACCTCAGTCCGTAACGACAATAGGTTATGAAGCCTTTAGAGAATGCCATCGGTTGAAAGAGATCTCTATTCCGGAGAATGTAACTAAAATTGAGAATTGTGCATTTGAACATTGCAGATTACTTGAGAGCATCTCTCTTCCTGATGGGTTGAAGGAGATTGGGGGATATGCTTTTAACGCTTGCCGTTCGTTACATAATGTTTCCATACCAAGGAACATAACAAAAATTGGATTAGGCACTTTCCAATTCTGCTCATCCTTAGAGAATGTTCAAATTCCTGAAGGATTGTTGGAAATTGGAGATCATGCCTTTCTTGAATGTGAACGACTTCAAGAAATTACTATACCTAAAAGCATAACAAAAATAGGCCCAAATGCATTTCAAAAATGCAATCTTGACAATCTCGAGATAGAGACAGATAACTTCACACTGCGGCAAGGGTTACTCATAGACAAAGTCAAAAATGAACTTATTTCAACAGCTTTCACCGGGCTTACAGAAATTTCCATACCAGAAAGGATAACTGTTATACCGCGAGAGATATTTCACAATTGCGTGTCAATCAAAAAAATATCGTTTCATGATAAAGTCTCTCATATAGGCATAGATGCTTTTTATGGATGTAAATCTATTCAGAACATTTCTATCCCAAACAGTGTGGAAAAAATTGAATCAGGTGCATTCTACGGTTGTGAATCGCTCAAGGAAATAGCTATCCCAGTGCGTGTTACAGAATTGGGCTTCTGTATATTCGCCGAATGTACGTCTCTACAAAGTGTAATCATACCTGAAGGTGTGACAAAAATTGGGATACAGGCTTTTAGAGGGTGTGTGAAGTTGCAATCTGTTACTATTCCGGAAAGCGTAACAGAAATTGAAGATAGCGCATTCGCAGGATGTAAAGCAATTAAAGAAGTTACAATTCTTAATCCAAACATAAAAATTGCCGATTCTGCATTTAGTTTATGCTATGGTATTAGAACTGTGAACCTACCTGTCAGTCTGACGTGGGGTAAAATGAAGCGCAAGTTTGCGGATTCCCCTTGGGGTAAAAATAAGCCCAATAAACTACCAAAGTCTAAAAAATAAATTATTGAAAAAGTTGCTGCTTCGGTGGAGGAATCTGCATACAACTACGCTCTAATCGACAACGACCAAAAAGCAATATATATGACCTACAACGAATTCGAGAAAATGGCAATGAATCCGCCGGAGGATAAGCGTCCATCGGTGTTCGTACTGCATGTATTCAGACTTCCAAACAGCGATGAGTCTGAATACCCCGAATTCGATGTTCGTGAGAAAGAAATTTACTTCTCATCTATTGAGGTTGCAACGGAGCGCATGCTTGAATTGGTCGGTTCAGAGCGGATATACTGTTTTCAAATCAAGCAGATACCATTGGGTGTAGAGGCTGAATGTGGCGACTACTCACGTCTATGGCTGTACAGTAAGGACGGTGTTATGCTTGACCGTGCTTATGCTTCCTCAATATTCGCTGATAGCAGTATGCGTTATGAGCCGTTCCGGGGAAGGACGGAGAGCAATACCCGATTCAAGCCGGGAGATATTATCGAGTATCTTACAGGCAATGGCAAAGTGCGCATAGGTGTGGTGCTATACACCCCCTGCTCTGTGAAAAGGCTGTGGGAGCAAATGATGAAGCATCACTCTGAGGCAGACATTAATCCCGACGACCAATATATGGATTTCTCGGATGACAACTACGTAGTCATTGACGAGGACTATGAATGTTGGGGCTGCGACTACAACGTTCAATCATACGATATTCTTCCACTCTCGATGCCGTTGCCCGATGACATGCGCAACCGACTGATAGCAAAATACGAATGGGCAACAGAAGGAGAAGGAAACTAAAAAATTCAAATTTTAACTGTGTTAAAATTTGAGGATTATAAGGTTATGAGGTTAAAGGGTTAGACTCATAACTCTCGGCAAAGCCGAATATTAACCTTTTAACCCTATAACCTGCGCGTAAGCGCCTAATAACCCTCACGAAGTAAAAGGGTTAGACTCATAACTCTCGGTAAAGCCGAATATTAACCTTTTAACCCTATAACCTGCGCTTTAGCGCATAATAACCCTCACGAAGTGAATAATATGACATACGAAGAATTTGAACAACTGGCGTTGAATCCGCCAAGACCTGATGGTGAGACTGTATTTGTCGTGACTCAGATCGATATGTGTGAATTACCGGAGCGCAGGAAGCGCCACTATCCAAAGTTTAAGGTGTTCAGGCATGTAATCGGGTACAGCAAATCATTGGAAGGGGCAGAAGCTTTGATGCATAGGGCTGTCGATATGATTTGCGACGACAATGACAATGACATATACTGCTTTCATATCGAAGAGCATTTGCTGGACATGTATGAGCATTGGAACGACTATGGCATATCATGGCATCTCTATGATCCTACCGGCAAACTGATTGATCATTCCTGGTGCGATTCTCGTCATTACGACGTAGAGCCATTTATGAAATTCAGGGGCCGCCCGAAGTCGAGCATCCGATTCAAAGCCGGTGATATAGTTGAAGTGTTGTGTGGCGACGAAGTTCGTTTGGCTGTTGCTACGCAATCGCCTGTCGACATCGAATGGTGCTGGGGCTTGCGCAACAGGATAGCGAAACGGCTGGAGAAAGACGGACCGGTGACTGATGAACTGATTGATGCAAACTACATCTTGGATGGCAGTGACGACCAAGCAGCGGTAATAGACGGCCCCGGGTACGAATACCACGACCATGTATCCACACTCAATATCATGCCCTTGCGTTATAAACTATTCCCCCACCAGCGCAAACGCTACGAAGGCTACTGGCAAGCCTGTCTGAAACAGGACGAAGAATACCAGAAACAACGCGAGAATAAACAATCAAATTCCTGAATTATGGATGAAGTTATCGACAAAAATAAATTGCCTGAAATAGAGGAGGAAATCCGGCAAATATATAAAAGCACAGGTGAATTGTGGCGCGATAAGACAAGTCCTGAGCAGTTGAAACGAATTGAAGATCTCTTGTTGGACCGAAGTAGCATCCTTAACAGCATGTTCATGGGTAACGAGGAAGAAATGAGCCATCTAAGACGAGTAAACGACCACCTGTCATATTTGAGGAAAGAATTGCACCGTCGCGTCGCTGTTATGAAACAAAACATTGTGAAAGACCCGACATTTGATGATGACTTCGAGGTAGAAGGGCGGTTGGATGTTCATTATAATGATGAAGAATCGGTATTGACACTCAAAGACGATGCTTACTATGGATCTGATTTCCAATTTATGAATGATGTGCTTGAGTCATTCTATTTGTTGAATCGGAGAAACTGCATAGGATTCACTATTAGTCCCCTTGATGATGACAAATTAGACAACATGGTTTATGACGATTGGTGCGGTATACCAATGTGCTATGCTCTATGCGACTTATGCTTACACAAGCACTACTCAATCCCTGACGTCATCCGCCTTAATGATTTCTGGGCAGAAGTGACACTAACCGCACAGAGCATTACTACACAGTCCGGCGAAAGATATATACCACCACAACGAGATTGACATTAGCATTTCAATTTTCATTCTCATTTCCATTCCCATTAGCTTAGCTCTTGGTTAGTTCACGGTAAGATTCTGAAAATTGCAATATTGATTATATATATACATTATAATATCTCAAACAATATAAACCTAAAGTCCAAAACTGAACAACGGATTCAAAAAGAACATTAATCCTCTGTAAATCGTTGTTGTATCAGAAATAATGATTAAATTTGCACCATATAGTCAAAGCGTATGAAACTGATTGAACTCAACCTGCAACGAATCATCGAACTTTGTCGTAAGCACAAGGTTAAGTCGCTCGCTGTCTTCGGGTCTATTCTGACGGATAGATTCAACGATGACAGTGACGTGGATTTGTTGATTGACTTTGAGCAGTTGGATCCGGATAAGTTTGACTATGTTACCAATTTCTTTGACCTTCAGGATTCGTTAGAATCTCTATTAAAAAGAAAGGTCGATTTAGTGATTGGGAGTGCGTTGAGAAATCGCTTCTTTATCAACAATGTAAATCGTACCAAACAAGTTATATATGGATGAGAATATCTTGAAATATCTCGAGGATGTGAGACTGGCTTGTGAGGACGTAGAGCGATTCTTTATAGATTATCCTAATCGATTTGATGTCTTCGCAAAAGACCGCTTAATGATTCGTGCTGTAGAACGCTCTGTGGAGATTATGGGTGAAGCTATAAATAGAATTTTGAAGCGGGAACCGGATTTTAGCCTTCCAAATGCAAGAGCTATAGTTCAGACTCGAAATCGAGTAATTCACTCATACGAAAAAGTAGAAAACGAATTCCTATGGGGATTGGTAAAGAGACATATTCCCCAGCTAAAGAAAGACGTTGAAAGAATCATTGAAGAATACGATGTAGAAAGCGATTAAACCTATTGTTCAACTTTGGACTTTAGGTTTATATTGTTTGATGATATATATAATATATAATAGGGAATTGCAATTCTAAAGTGCGGCTTTATGATTGCAATTATTCTTCTCTGTCAGGTTTTTCCGACGCAATAGGTAGCTGTGTTCCCGATTTTAACGGCTACATTTGCAGAAAATACTTTCATGGAGAGGAATAGGACAATGAACTTTCTAACTTTTCACAACCAGAATATAAAATACGGTTGCAAAGATAAGTTGTACTTGGGGCTTATCGATAACCAAGTGGAGCGGATTAACGACCTCGCTGATAAGTATCGGTTTGAGAGTGTGAAGCAGGACAAGGAAGCTCATGAAATCACCATCAATCATAATCCTCCGGAACCTCCGAAGGGCACATATCCTCTCATCGTTTACACGAGCAAGAGGAAGATGTTCGAGAGAATTCTGATGATTCTTATTGATTTATGCCAAAACAGCTTAGAGTATGACGCACGAGATGAAATATAAAAAGGAGATGGAATTTGCGCAACGGATTCCTAAGCTATTGAAGGATGCTGAAAGGATTTTGGCTAATCCGGAGTTTGCTTGCGAGGTTGTCGAAGTATATAACGGTACTGCACAAACAGGGACTTACAGCAACCCTACCGTTGGTGGCTATCTCGATTGGTGGCTTAACCATCCGGAATTTTCACGCGACAAAAACGGCAGGTATATTTGGAAACTAACCGGAAGCATATTGTCCGGCGCCTATGCTTGTCAAGCGGTTGATGAAAGCGGTATCTCTCATGTAGCTGAACTGAGCCGGCATTTCAATGACACCTACCGCAGTTTTATAAAATCTCAACGCAAGTACAGACCATGAAGCAAAAATCAATTTTCAAGCTATCGCTGATAGGTATACAACGCAAACGAAGAAAGCACAAAGATGACTATCCACGCTTTGAACTAAGTGAGGAATGGCAGGTTTACTACTCGACTTTACACCAAGCAGAGGAAGCAATCCCCGGACTCATAAAGGATTTCAACGAGCAAGGTTGGAATGAGCTTCATAGTTGCCGCATTGAGGAATTGCCATTAGGAGAGATACTGAGCTCTCCGAATGACAATCTTTCCGAACGTGTATATGACCACAATGGTGTAAAACTTGACGAGCGGCTATTCCCCACATATGCATTCATGAGTTGTGACGAAAGCACATACCTCGGACGCAAACCGGAGCAGATTCGTTTCAAACCCGGTGATGTTGCTGAGTTTGGCGACCAATTATGCGTAGTTGACAGTTTCATGCGTCCGTACAAGGAGAGTGAAGCATCGCATGGCGACTCCTCCGACGATGGTTACAACGTGTGGATAGTCGATGAATTAGCTGACAATATCCGGGTAGACGAAGACGGATACCCCGAATTAAGCCATGCGCATCCACAAGCAACAACCCTTTTCTCCTCACGCTATCCAATCTCCGAGAAGATTCAACGACGCATCGACAACATCCGCAAATACTTCGGCTATGATTCTAATTGACATTAGTTTCTAATTATTGGAATTCCAAGTAATTTCACTATCTTTGCATACAAATTTGTAAATGTAAAGCGAGTGGACGAATTAATACCTATCCAGAATAAGATATTTGACATTCGAGGTCAAAAAGTAATGTTGGACCGAGACTTGGCGCAGTTGTATGGAGTGGAAACGCGTGTGCTAAATCAGGCGGTGAGACGAAACATTGAGAGATTTCCGGATGATTTTATGTTTCAACTCTCTAACGACGAATTTGAGGATTGGAAATCACAAATTGTGATGTCCAATTCTGTCAAAATGGGATTGAGACGTTCACCATTTGCTTTTACAGAATTAGATGTCGCTATGTTAAGCAGTGTATTAAATTCAAAGACTGCAATACAAATTAACATTGGGATTATGAGGGCGTTCGTCGCAGTGAGACAAGCTATTTCTAATATCCCGGTCGAAAAGAGAATAAAGTCTCTGGAAAGAAATTTCGATGAATTAAAACAAGATTTAGAAGAAATATTTTCCGATTATAACGACATCAACGAGGATACAAGAGTGCAGTTGGAGATGATAAACGAAACATTGGCAAAACTTCAAGAGAAGAAAAGCCAACCTCGACGGCGAATAGGATATAAAACCGAAGACTAACTACCGTCTTATACCCCCAGCACAATTGCAGGATCGATATTGAGATTGCTGCTTATTATTCTTGCCTGCCGGAGTGTAGGTTCTTTCTTACCTGACAAGTATTCGCAAATGCGCGATGGAGTGATGCCAAGCAGCTTTGAGAGAGCCAATTGGTTGAGCCACATTTCATACATTCGCAGTTTGAGCATATCAACTAATGTAGCTTCTCCAATGGAATAATGCTCATCAGATATAATGCAAATTTAACAAAATTCCAATTTCATAAATCGAGTGCGTATTGTCAGCTTTTTCCGACGTATAAAACAGTTGCACTTTGGATATAAGACCTATCTTTGCCGTTGTATAATAAATGGAATTTCAAAATGACAAGAATTGAGCAACAAAGAGCAAGGCTTCTCAAAATAGAGGCTGCAATCCGCAAGATTATCGGTACAGATGATCCTGATTCCGTTTTTCTGAGGCGGTTGCCCAAAACTAAAGGCACGATGGAACGGCTTGAAGGATTGCTGATTAAACGCTGTGGTATTCTCAATGGACTGTTTCAGGCTACCGACGAGGAGATGAAGCATTTCGACAGAGTTAATGAACACCTTCTGCACCTGCGCAATGAACTCTTTAGACGCACCACGTTGATGAAAAACACTATCTCCATCGATATGGATTTCGACGATGACTATGAGATAGAAGGTACGCTGAAGTTTTGCTATGATTCAGCGGAATCGGTGCTTACCCTTTCCAATGATGATTTCTATGGCACTGACTTCCGTCTTATGATACATACCCTCTCCAGCTTCTACTTTGCCACAGATGACGAAAACATCGGAATAGTGACAATACGTCCGGACAAAACAAATACGTCTGATGATGGTCAATCATGGAGTTTCCCGGTATTCGGTCATGATGTCTTCGACAACCGCATTGTAGGATATGGCCCTTATTCACTTTGCTATTACAAGCATTTTTCCATTCCCGATCTGGTGCGTCTCAACGATTTCTGGGCTGAAGTCTCGCTTACAATGCAAAGCATGACCACCCAGTCGGGAGAACGATGGATTGCAGATAAAATGAATACGTTGAGAAATGAAACTAAAGTATAACGAAGTGTACGAAAACGGCAATCCGCCTTATGAACTCTATCAAGGGGAGGACGGATTGTGGGGGCTTGTTGACTGCAAAGGGAACAAGCTGAAGGCTGTCTTCAAAAGAGGCGAAAATAATCAATTTTCTTGCAGCCCTTGGGAAGTGGTTTCCTTTAACCCCAATGAGGGTTTTGAACTGGAGGCGTTCTACGATGAAAGCGAAGCGTGGTTCAACTTCACATGGGAAGACTCCCGGTATCCGGCTGAATTTGACAAATATCTTTGGACCAGGTTAGAAAAGTCTGTCAAAGAGTATGAAGCAGAGATCAAAGAAATATTGCCACCCGATATACATTGGATTTTTGACTGTATGAGAGAGACAGATCGGATTCTTGACATTGACGATGATAAGGAATTCCAAGATGCAATAAAAGACTTCCTTGACAAGAATCCACATTTGCGCAGTGTCAACATAGCTGAATATAACAGTCTGCTTGACCCTGTGATGCGAAGCGAAAACGTTAAAGAAGATATGAAAATCGCTCTATGGCGAGCCAAAGTTGAATTGGACTATAACATTCGTTTCTTTGAAGACGAGATTTCAGATAACAATCATGCCGAAACAAAAGAGACATAAAGGCACGGTAAAGAGAATCACCAGAGAGGAATTTGAGCAGCTTGTTGCAAACCCCTCCGGTAATGCGTTCTGGGGTCGCAGTCCGGAGCAAATACTTTTCAATCCGGGTGATATTGTTGAGATGCTTATAGATGCTGAGTGGCAATACGGAATTGTGCTTAATACACCTATGACCATGGATTTCGTATGGGAAGAAGTGGTGAAATACCAATGGAGCTTCGGAGGAAAGCCTATCCTGCCCGGATCCGGTATTCATGACATATCGGAGGATGTCTACAAGGTTATTGATGAGCAAGGCAATGTGGTAGATGCTGCTCCGGTATCATTGCGTCAACCTTATAATACTATTCCAAGTAAAATCGGAGAGAGGCTTGAAGAGCATTATAACTCAGTTGCCCCAAGTCGAGAGGATGTCATCAATAAAATTTGGGGTGAAATCCACAAAGGCGATTCACCGATAGTATTCTGTTGGAGAGACGACACCACAACGGAATATTTTTACGATCCAAGGACCGACTCAATAGCCTCCGACAATGGTTTTGGTATAAAAGTCACTCGTCAAACATCCGAAATAACCCGAACCTATATTGAAAGACTTATCATTGAACTTGAAAATGAGATTGCCGCATATTTTCACAAACACTACCCCTATAAAGTTTGGTGAAATCAAATATTTCCACCCTTCAGGACGAACCACGCTCCCCGACGGACACCCAATCCAAAAGGGAGGATTCATCCATGAATGCAGCGTCAACAGCAACTCATTTGAGTCATCGTTATGCACCGGTTATTGCATCGTTCTCCCTTCAAACCACCCGGAGGTAACACGTAATGACATAAGTGCCGTTATTGATTACATGGTAGATAGCTCCGGAATATATACCATCGGCAATTATTTCAAAGGCAGGTATATTGCTGACACCGGAGAACTTTTCAACGAGAATTCAACCGCGATTGGTATCGAAGGCTTATCAAGCAGGCAACTGGTAAAACTCGTTGAGCATATCTCAATGCCCTTTTCTCTCGGAACATTGTTGATAAAGAGTTTCTCTGACAACAAGATCTTTATCACACATCGCAAGTTGTTCTGAAACCAAGAACTAACCATCATCTAAGCTAATGATAATGTAAATTGAAAATCACAATGAAAAAGCCAAATCACAATGAAAATGCCAAATCATAAGAAACTCAAATGTGACCCGGGAAACTGGTATTTCATGAACGATATTGAGGGACAAGTCGTGCTAATCAACGGCATAGCGGAAGAGTACGGTTTGCCGGAGGTGGTTAGTAGGACCAGCCCATCAGAGCTGACCGTTAACCTCGATTTACCGGAGGAACAAACACCCGGCTCACACCCTCGACCTCCTTTTGACGGAAAGCCATCCGAAGTTCTGGGACCGTTAATCCAAAAGCTGTCTGACCTTTGCAACGAAAGCATGGAAATTTAAGATCACATGAACATTTTACCCTGTAAATGTTTTAATATATTGAAACTTTTTGCTACCTTTGTAACAAATCAAAGAGTGTGACTATGCAGACAAACGATCATCAAATTAGAGATTACGACATCGTGCTCGATGCCAAGTTTGGCAAGACAGGTTCTCCGGAACGGGAGCAGGCTCTTGATGACGCCCGCAACTTTTATACGGGGCAAATTCTGCATGATGCCCGCAAGGAAGTGAAGATGACTCAGTCGCAGCTTGCCGAGAAGGTAAATGTGACTAAGTCCTATATCTCCCGTCTGGAAAATGGTGGAATCGTTCCCAGTGTAAGCATGTTCTACCGCATCATCGATGCTTTGGGCATGCGCATTGAACTTGTAAGAACCGTCGCTACTATTTGAGTATACACCACTATGGATATGTCAAATCTAAAAACTATGGTCAAGTAATGTTCAATCTGTCTGCTTCCTGTGTGCAGGCAACAACATTACAGACCATGAGTAGAAGCAAAAAGAAAGAAGCGGTTGGTTATATTGCCAATTGCAAATCTCGTAAGTCTGACAAACAGGCATGTAACCGGTTATTTCGTCGGACTTCCAATCGATTGATTAAGCAAAGCCTTAATCCACCCAAATATCTGCGTGAGGTTATGGATCGGTGGAACTTTGCAGGTGATGCCAAATGGCGTTATTCTCCTGACAGTCCCTATTACACCATCGTTCTACGCAAGTAGCATACGGCAAGTAGTCGTCAACAAACGCTAACAAAACCGCATCGACATAATCTAAAAGATTAAAACGACACGAAAAACATGCGTATCAGGATAACTTTACAAGATTAAATTGATACGTTTTTAAATTGACACGGCAACATGAAAAAAGTGACCCGGATTTCACACTTCCGGGTCACTTTTTTCAAACTTTCCATTTACTGCGATATATACTTTGTAGATTTAATTGAATTAAAAAATGGAAAGGAATCCAGAATTTAAAATTGACGTTACCCTTTCGCATAAAGGGTATGACCACAAACCGACGCAAGTCGATTACCGCACCATGCAATGGGTAAGGCGGAGACTATCTCTCAACGATTTTGTAGCCCTAATTGCAGAAGGCTACTCTTATTGTCATATTTACTTCGGTTCCCGAAGAACCAAGGAAAAATTCAAGCAAACTCAAACTGTGAGCATTGATGTCGATGAAGCAGAAGTGCCGTTGAAGGACTTTGTTGACAACTGCAAGTTGAAACCAACTTTCGCATACGAAACTTTCTCTAACAACAACGGGAAAAAGAAGTATCGCTATCGCCTTGTTTACATTTTCAAGGAACCACTCAATAGCAATGTATTTGTGCAGATGTATGATACTATTTGCGGCATGATTGGACTGGCAACTACCAAGGACCATTGCGGAAGGGTGCTGTCGCAGTTGATGAATGGCACAAACAAGAAGGCATACATCTATCGGTCTAATATTATATATTCATCTGTAACTGACATAACAGTTCCCGAGACAGAATCCAATGAATATTCGTCATCGAGAGGTTTATTCCCGAAAAAGACCCTCAATCCACTCACTCCGCTTACAAAGCCGGTTTCAATAATTTATCCTGAAGACATTTATTGTAGTGATAATGCTATATATAATATTAATAATAAAAAACAATATAAACCTAAAGTCCAAAACCGTACAACTATATTTGAGGGACTGAAAGAACCTCTGGAGTTACTTGAAAATGACAGGAAAGGATTTCTTGATTTTTACGGGAAAATATTCAAACTAACCAGATGGTCAAAACTCAAATATAATGAATCGGGATACTGTGTCATCCCCGACGATTATATGTCGCTGTTCGTAAGATACAGCCCTTCGGTATGGGGATGCAGCATCAACCGCTTCAAGGATGGGGAGAAACGTCGGAACCGGTTGTTCTTGGATGGATGCATAATTAGGAAAATCAAACCGGAAATCACACTGCTTGAGTTGCTGTACAACCTTGTGCATCGTGTCTATCATTATTATGATAATAGAGATGGTATCCTGTCAAACAGGTGCATAATAATGAAAGCTACAGAAGTCATGGAATATGACGTGGAATAGATGGAATTCAAGTCGGTACTTGCAGGACATATAACGACATCCCCCGGATATTGCACACAGAACAGCATTTCCCGTCTGTCGCATTCACGTAAAGCGTTGATGCTGGAAAATTACCGTTCCATATCAGAATGGTATGATCCCAACAAAACCATGAAGGAAAATCTCAATATGGCAGAGGGAAAAAGGATTAAGGTTTGCGCTAAGACATTACAGCGGTATTGCTCATTCAATGGAATTTCGACAGTACCGGGTAAAATCAAAGCCTCGGAATGGTACGATCCAAGGCTTTCAGTGAGTGATAATTTGCTATATGCTAAAGCGAACGGCATTAAAACATCCCGCACGAGTTTATACAACTATTGTAAATCGAATGGGATCAACCCTAAAGGGATGGCAAGCTAATCTTTGACAGTTCGTCAAGCATTTTAGCGGGTATAAAGTGAGCATACACTTTCTCGGTTATCTCTGTGGACGAGTGACCGAGAAATTGACTCACCATCGTCATAGGTACACCATTGTTAAGGCTCTGCACTGCGAATGTGTGCCGTGTAATATGAAAGGTTGCGCCTAAGAGCAAAGAAAGGAAGAAAAAGGCAAATATTT
>CAZIXM010000018.1:0-47844 GCA_964543345.1 uncultured Muribaculum sp.
GGTATATTTACAGTCTGAGTGTTAAAATTTAACGGACAATATACGGATAATCATTAAACTAATAATGTCACATTTGTTTAAAAGAATTTCATTCTCAATAGGCTCAATTGCCAATTTAGGCTATGAGGCTAACGCTGTGACGTCTAACCACGGTCATTCCAAAATGACTGTAAGCGACCAATCCTACAAGATTTTAATAAAGTAATTTAATATGTTTGAAGCCTCGTCCGGACACCAAATCGATTCCGATGTCCTGGCGGGGTATTTATAATTTTCGGGATCGAAACCAATCGCTATGAAGAAAACTTTACGAGTTGTTCTTTCGATGCTGCTTGTAGCTTCCGCGGCTTTATCTTCGTCCGCGCAGAGCTTGACAGTGTCAAAGAATGGTGGCGAGCTTGTCGACGCTAAGCGCGAAGCTCTTACCCAACTTGCGGCTCCCGCACCCGACGGAAAGGAAGTTATAGACCTCGCACCGGTCAAGTCGCAAAGCCCCCTTAGCCTGAGTGCCATACATTCGGCAGCATCTTTAGCGCTTAAACCTAAAAAACCGGTTTTTGCTGAAGCTTCGAATGTGCCTGACATCTACGGTGCATTGCTTTCCTCCAATTCCGGAGCGAGCACCGGATATTACGAGGTGCCTACCAACAGCTCCATGACTACAGATATTTTCTTCAAAACTCAGCAGGCTACGTATGGTGCAGTATATTTAAACGGCATTTATTACACTATCCGTCTTCAAAGTATCGGCGGTGGTTTCCTCAAATATTATTACACATACGGATATGATGTCAGAAACGGTATCCTTACTTATGCCAAGATGGAGCGTTCTAATGGCGGTATCCTTTCTGTGGGTATGAGCGAATACAACGGCACAGTTTACGGAATTTTCTACAATGAGGCTGGTAATGCCCTTAGATTAGGTACGATAGAGTTTGCATCAACGGGTCCCTCAGTAACAGAGATTGCATCTCTGATTGGTGACTGGAGAGCCTTCGCCGTTGATGGAAACGGTCAAGGTTATGGTATTAGGATCGATACGGACAATTCGACACTCTGCAAAATAGACATTTCTGATGGTTCAGTGACTGAAATCGGCGAAACCGGTGCTTATCCTCAGTACGTATCCGGCATGACATTTGAAAAGAAGTCAAATCGTCTGTATTGGGCAGTATGTAACGATTATTCCGCATATCTCGCAGAGGTGAACACTTCCACGGGTGAGGCAAATACGATTTATGAATTTACCGATGGGGAAGAATTTACCGGCCTTTACATTCCTGCCGCTCCTGAAGACGGTGCCCCCTCGGCAGTTTCTAATCTCGTTGTCGATTATCCGAAGGGCACTCTAAGCGGTAGTGTTAATTTTAACCTACCGTCGACAACCTACGACGGCGCGGTAGCTTCCGGTACAGTTGATTACTCAATATCTTTCAATAATAAAACAATTGCCTCAGGCTCAGGTGAATACGGTGGTGCTGTGTCTGAGCCTTACACTGTTGCCTCCGCCGGTAGCTACAAAGTTGTGGTGTCAGTTTCCAATGAAGTAGGGGCTGGTCCCTCAACTAAAGAGACCCACTTCATAGGCATGGGAGTTCCTTCTACCCCCGAGGTTTCTCTCTCTTACGAAAACGGCAACATGAAGATCTCTTGGGTTCCCGTTACTTCAACTGTTGATGGAGGCTACATCGACCCGAAGACTGTCGTTTACGATGTTGTGCGCTATCCTGACGCTGTGGCAGTCGTTAACGGTCTTAACGCCAATGCTATTTCGCAGGAGGTCGAAGAGACTGAACTTCTAACGGTATACTACTACACTGTAGTTGCACACAACGGAGAAAAGCAGTCAGCCGCTGGTAAGTCTAACGTCGTTACCCTTGGTTTGGGCTTCCCGACTCCGTATTCTTGCTCATTTGACAGCGAAGATGACATAGACTCTTTCACTATCATCGACGCTAACGAGGACGGTAAGACTTGGAAATATTACGGCGGGTCTGCTAACATAGTATATAATTCGTCTTTGGCGATGGATGACTGGCTGATTACGGCTCCTCTCAAGTTTGAAGCTAATAAAATTTATGAGATTGAATTTGACACTAAAGCTCAGAGCTATGCTACACCCGAACGTATTGAGGTGAAGCTCGGACAGGGAAACACTGTTGAAGATATGACAACTGTGCTTCTCGAGCCGACCATTGTAAATACAACTGCGTACACCCACCACAAGATGAGATTTATACCTACAACTGCCGGTTATTATAATATCGGTTTCCATGGTATCTCCGATGCTGACAGGTACTATCTCTATATAGATAATATCGCAGTTTCCGGTGCTATGACTGCAGACATTCCTGTCGCAGTTTCTGACCTCACTGTCGAGCCGGGTACTAACGGCGACCTCTACGCTACCATCTCGTTCGTCTCTCCGACCAAGCTCCTATCCGGAAATGATGCGACAGAGCTTACCAAGATTGACGTGCTGATGGACGGAGAGGTTATCTTCAACGCCCGTCCTCTCGTAGGCACTAAGATTACATGTCCCGCTGTTGTAGACGAGGCCGGTACTTACACCTTCACCGTTATCGCTTATAATGAGAATGGTGCCGGCGATGCCGCTTCCGTAAGCGAATACATCGGTATCGACTATCCGGCTGAGCTTACTAACTTAGCTGTTACTGAAACTTCCACCCTTGGCGAAGTTAAGATCTCCTGGGATCCTGTGACTGAGGATGCTCGTGGCAACAGCATCGATGCTACATACAACCTCTACAAATATACTTCAGGTTCGTTCGTGCTTCTGGAAGAGGGGCTTACTACCACCTCCTACACTTGCCAGGCTGTTGAATCCGGCGATCAGGCCTTAGTGCAGTATGCCGTATACCCCGTTTCTGAGCGTGGCATTGGCACAGGCAAGTTTGCCAGTGCTATCGTGGGTACACCTTACACAGATTTCTTCGAGTCGTTTGCCGGTCCTTCAATATGTTCTCTTGGTATTATGGAGAATTCTTATGGTGCTACTTGGCAACTTTGCTCCGACAGCGATTTCAGCGATGTGGCCTCTTACGATTTGGACAACGGATTTATAGTGATGTATGGACAATATCTTAACTATTATTCTACATTGATTTTGGGTAAGATCTCTCTTGCAAATTTGACTGAGCCATTGCTAACGTTCTACACCTACAATATTTCTGACAATGACACAAACATTATTGAAGTTTATGTTGATGATCTCACGGGAGATGCAGGCGATCAATTAGTTTACGAAAATTATGTATGTGAAACGGGTGAAGCTGGCCAGTGGAACAAGGTATTAGTTGACCTGTCAGACTATAGCGGTAAAGTGGTTGTAGTTAAGTTGCGTTCAATCATAGGTAAATATGCATACACTATGGTTGACGCTATCAAGGTGGCAAATCCTGTTGAAAAGGATCTTGCAGTCGTTGTTGACGCTCCTGCCACGGTTGCTCCTGCTACTAACTTCAATGTAAACGTTACTGTTAAAAACGTTGCCGACAAGGCCGCTGAAGGCTATACCGTTAAGGTTAAGGCCAACAACGTAGTAATCAGGACTATCGAAGGCGAGGCTGTCGCAATAGGCGCTTCTAAGACCTACACTGTTCCTTACGCATTCGCTGCTGTTGACGAAGATCCTGTTGCATTCTCTGCTGAGGTAGTTTACGCAGGCGATGCCGACCTTACCAACAACACGTCAGATGTTACCGTTACTCCGAAGGTATCCGCTTATCCAGTTCCGTTTGACCTTGAAGGCGAAGTCGTTCCTGAAGGCGTTCAGCTCACTTGGGGCGAACCTCTCCTTAGCGGCTCTGGATATGTCTCCGGTGTAGAAGACTTTGAAGCGGGCGTAGCATTTGAAACGTCTTACGAAGGCTGGACATTTGTTGACGTTGACCAGTCGCCTGTCGGTGGATTCAGCGGTATAGATCTTCCCGGAATTACCCCCGGAACTACTCTCGCATCGTTCTTCGTATTCGATGCTTCAGGGGATGAGTTCAACTCTACGTTCGCCGCTCACTCCGGAACTAAGTATCTCGCAGCCATGTTCCGTTACGATAGCGGAGCTGCCGACGACTGGGCTATCTCGCCCGCTCTTACCGGCAATGCTCAGACCGTATCGTTCTACGCTAAAAGCTACTCCGCAAGCTATCCTGAAACAGTTGAGGTTTACTACTCGACCGGTTCGCTTGACGTTAACGACTTCGTTAAGGTTGACGGCGTAGGCGGTACCCTCTCTGAAGAGTGGACTCTCGTATCTGCCGATCTGCCCGCAGGTGCCAAGTACTTCGCTATCCGCTCTTGCGCTACATCTTCTTGGATGTTGATGATCGACGACGTTACTTACGAGACCGGCGTTGACTTCTCTGACCTCTCTATCGTTGGTTACAACGTTTACCGTAACGCTGTTAAGCTCAACGAAGAGCCCGAAGCTGAATGCGAATACCTCGACGCTACCGCCGTTGCTCAGAACAACGAGTATGCTGTGACCGCAGTCTACACCGTTGGTGAGTCTAAGGCTTCTGACAAACTCCTCATCTCTACCACCGGTCTTGACCAGGTTGTAGCAGGTGTTGAGATTGTAGGTGAAGTTGGCCAGATCGTCGTTACAGGTGCTGAAGGCCTCGAACTTAGCGTAGTAGCCGTTGACGGTAAGGTGGTTTACGCCGCTACCGCTCAGGCTAAGACCGTAGTTAACCTCGTTGCCGGCGTTTACGTAGTGAAGGCCGGTGATAAGGTAGCCAAAGTCCTCGTTAAATAAACACTGAAAATCACTTCGTGGGGCGTTAAGGTATGCCCCCGAATCCATCCCGGCAATTGCGGGCGGCCCTCCCGGGTCGCCCGCATTCATAAGGTTGAAAAATATGGCGGGAAGTGTTAAAATTGGGGTGGATAATTTAATTTTAATTAGGGCTTTTTTGAAAAAATCACGTTGTGAAGAAAATATTTCCCCAAAAATGCTTGCGGTTCACAAATTTGTATTAACTTTGCATCGTTTTTGAAGCTAAAAAATTGTTTTATTATTAATCACAAAGAAAATGAAAAAGTTAGTTTTATTACTTGCTGTAGTTTTCAGCGCATCACTTTTCTCTTGCGGAAACAAGGAAAATGCAGCTGCTGAAGCAGTAGAACCTGTTGTAGAAGAAGCAGTAGAGGCTGTTGAAGTGGTTGACACCGTAGCTCCTGACAGCGTAGCAACTGATACTGTAGTAGCTGTTGAAGTTGCTGAGTAATCTGTTTAGCGATTACAGCATGAAATAAGCTGACCACAGAAGTGATCAGCTTTTTTTGTGCCCATCAACGAACATTCTTGTGGGTCGCGATGAGTGTAAGTTCGCAGGAAATGTCTATTTTTGTATTGTGAAAATTTTATCCTTATGGCAGCAGATGAATCGTTAAGTCTTTCTATTGAGCAGAAACTGCGGCAACGGCTATCGCCCATTCAGGTTAAGTTCGGGCAGATGCTTGAGATGAGCACACCTGAGGCCGAGGATGAGGTGCGACGTGCTCTTGACGACAATCCGGCTTTGGAGGTGGCCGACGTACGCGACGACGCGCCTAAAGATGAGTTTTCAGAAAGCCCGGAGGATATGCAGCTTGCCGACTATCGTTCGGACGAAGATGTGCCTTACTATAGAACTCGCATACGCAATCGAAGCGACGACGAACCTTATTATGAGCCATTAGCCGTAGATACGTCATCGACTATAATCGACTCTCTGTCGGCGCAGCTCTCCGAACAAAATTTGACTGACCGTCAGAGAATGATGGCATTGTATGTCATAGGGAATCTGGACGACAACGGATATCTGACGCGCGACGTTAACTCGATGGCTTACGACGTGGAGAGTCATACCGGTTTGTCGGTAAGCCCTGTAGAAATGAAGGAAGTGCTTGAGATAGTGCGCGGCCTGGATCCGCCGGGAATCGGTGCGGTTGATCTGCGCGAGTGTTTGTTGCTCCAGTTAAGGAGGTTGCCCTCGACGGAATTGTCTCGCCTTGCCATTGAGATTGTCGGCCATTACTTCGATCTCTTCGCGCTGAAACATTATTCGCGCATATCGGCCTCTTTAGGGATAACTGCCGACCGCTTGCGTGAGGCTGTAAATTTGATACGCACCCTAAATCCAAAGCCGGCCGCATTGCTCGGAGAGGATCCTACCGATGATAAGAAGCAGCATATAGTGCCTGACTTTTACGTAGAGTCTGACGGCGACAATGTGACGCTGACCTTGCCTAACAGCATCCCGGATCTTCAGATAGAGGAGACATTTCGTGCCAAACAATCGAGTGGAGAGAATGAGGGCTCGGAAAGTGAGGCATCTTTATTCCTAAAGCAGAAACGCAATGAGGCTGAGGAGTTTATTCAGGTGGTAAAGATGCGTCAGGCCACGTTGTTCCGAACGATGAGTGCCATTGTCCGTATACAGCATGACTTTTTTGCCAACGGTGAAGACGAGTCGCTGCTCCATCCTATGATACTTAAGGACATTGCGGCTATAACTCACGACGATTTGTCGGTTATTTCGCGTGCTACATCGGGCAAATACGTTGCCACCCAGAGCGCAATATATCCGCTAAAGATGTTTTTTAAGGAACATCCAAAGGCCGACGACGGGGTGTCGTCGCGCGAAGCCATGGATGCTCTAAAGAGATTGGTCGACGGTGAGGATAAGATGCGTCCGCTGAGCGACGAGGCTATAATGAGCGAACTTAGCCGGCTTGGCTACCCGATAGCCCGGCGCACCGTTGCAAAATATCGGGAGAAGCTTGGTATTCCCGTAGCAAGATTGCGGCGAGACATATAAACATTAAAAAATTGTAGGTGTTTATATATTAAAGTTAATTTTATGGATAAGATAGCTCGTCTGTTTTCGTGGATTTTAAGTCCGATATTAATGCCTACGTACGCCATGATACTTTGTCTGTGGGTCACGGCATTATGTATATTGCCTCTATCGTTGAGGTGGACAGTGGTCGGCACTGTTTTCTTGCTGACGTGCTTGGTTCCGGCGTTGGCTATCATGCTAATGTATTGGATGGGAATAATTTCAGCTCCCGGACTAAATAACCGCACCGAGCGCTATATTCCTTACGCCATAACTTTGCTGTGCTATCTTGGTTCGGCTTATTACATGTATCGCATTCATGCCCCGATGTGGATGATAATGTTTATGGTCGGTGGTGCCGGAGCCGCATTGCTGTCGTGCATTGTCAATATTTGGTGGAAAATCAGTGCCCACTCGGCGGCTATTGGCGGGTTGCTTGCCCTGTGCTTCCGCATAGCGTCTGACGGCTTATATGTCCATCCGATACTCCCATGGCTGTTTGTCGTGACTGTTCTTTGTGGCGTTTTAGGTACTTCGAGGCTGTTGCTTAAGTGCCATACTTTTTGGCAAGTAGTGGCCGGAACGGCCAATGGATTTCTGTGGGTCTATTTGCTCACAATGATTGAATGACGCGGTGCAGAATCGGTTAAGGCTCTTTTTTGACAATAAATAAAAATCAATCAATAATATCACACATTATGAAACCTCTTGTAAGCATCATTATGGGTAGCACGTCAGACCTTCCGATTATGGAGAAGGCGGCAAAGTTGCTCGATGAATTTGAAATTCCGTTTGAGATGAATGCCTTGTCGGCTCATCGTACGCCGGCTCAAGTCGAAGAGTTTGCCACAAATGCATCTTCGCGGGGTCTAAAGGTGATAATTGTGGCAGCAGGCATGGCGGCGGCTTTGCCCGGAGTTATAGCCGCAAGCACTACTTTGCCGGTCATAGGCGTGCCGATCGCATCGTCGCTTGACGGAGTAGATGCTTTGTTGTCGATCGTGCAGATGCCTCCGGCAATCCCTGTGGCCACGGTGGGAATCAATGCATCGTACAATGCCGCGATACTTGCCGTAGAGATGCTTGCTCTAAGTGACGAACGAATCGCGGCAAAGTTGGCTCAGTTTAAAGGGGCTTTGGCCGACAAAATCGTTAAGGCAAATGCCGACCTTGCAAAAGTGAGTTATAAATTTAAGACCAATTGACTTCGGCGTTGACTATGGGCGTGTTTGACTATAAGCGCCGTCAGACGACGGTGGTCAATATCGGTGACGTTAAGGTTGGTGGCGACAATCCGATAGCCCTCCAGTCGATGACAAACACGTCGACTATGGATACTGACGGGTCGGTTGAGCAATGTCGGTGCATAGCCGAAGCCGGCGCCGACATAGTGAGATTGACGGCACAAGGTATCAGAGAGGCTGAAAACATTGGACGCATACGTGCCCGACTGCGTGAGGATGGATGTAGAGTCCCGCTTGTGGCCGATATTCATTTTAATCCAAAGGCCGCTTTCGCGGCGGCCGAAGTGACCGACAAAGTACGTATAAATCCAGGTAATTTTATTGATCCGGGACGCACTTTCCGTAAGTTGACATATACTGATGAGGAATATCAGGCAGAAATTGAGAAAATCGACCGGGCATTCACTCCTTTTATCGAAGTTTGCCGAAATCATGGCACGGCCATCCGAATAGGTGTGAACCATGGCTCACTCAGCGACAGGATAATGAGCCGTTATGGCGACACTCCGGCAGGAATGGTCGAGAGCGCGATGGAGTTCCTGCGAGTTGCCGTGAAACGCAATTTTACCGATGTGGTCATCTCAATCAAAGCCAGCAATGTGGCTGTCATGGTGGAGACGGTAAGGCGTCTGGTCCGCGCTATGGATGCCGAGGATATGCACTTTCCTTTGCACTTGGGTGTCACGGAAGCCGGCGACGGCGAAGACGGGCGAATAAAAAGTGCCGTGGGAATAGGCACTTTGCTTGCAGAGGGAATCGGTGACACTGTAAGAGTGTCGCTGAGCGAGCCTCCGGAGAATGAGATTCCCGTAGCCGCGGAGCTGGTTGATTATATTATTGGCAGAGCCGCCTCCGGACATGTTGAAGGCGATTATGCGCCGGGTTATGACCCGATTATGCCTTCTCGTCGTAAATCTGTGGAGATTGATGGGATAGGAGGAGATGCGCCCACTTCAATAATCAGTCCGCTTGAAGGGAAAGTCGACGACTTTATTCTTGTCGATGCAGATGCCGACAGGCAGACTGTACTTAAAGAGATTCGCAATAATTCCGAACGGATAGTGGTGGCGGAAAGTCACTCAGTTAATGCCGTAGGGGTGCTTCAGGCTTTGGCTCACGACATGAGCCGCAATGGGTTGCTTAATCCGTTTATCCCTAAGATTAGTTATGGCGACGTTTCAGCTGAAAAAGTCCGAATCCGTGCTGCTGCCGACTTTGGCACATTGCTTATGAACGGACTAAGGGATGCCGTCTGGATTGAATCAGAGACAATGTCAGACGAGGATGTGTATCGGCTTTCTTTAGGCATTCTTCAAGCTGCGCGGATAAGATTTAGCAAGACCGAATACATAGCGTGCCCGGGATGTGGCCGTACATTATTTGACCTGCAATCCACGCTGAAAGCCGTAAAGGAGGCAACATCCCACCTTAAGGGCTTAAAGATTGGTGTCATGGGATGTATCGTAAATGGCCCTGGCGAGATGGCAGATGCCGATTATGGATATGTTGGAGCCGCCGCGGGTAATGTCAGCTTATATAAGGGCAAGGAATGTGTCAAGAAGAATATTCCCCAGACCGAAGCAATCCCATTGTTAATTCAGCTCATTAAGGATTGTGGCGACTGGGTTGAACCATAATCCAGGGAAAATTCGTATATTTGCACTCAAATATCGGCCAAAGAGTTGGCTGTCAGAATGAAAAGGTGTTATTTGAATTATCTTTTTTCGGTAAATTCTCGCAAAATATACTGATTGTTAGAAAGATAAGGGCAAATAGCACCTGCATCGAACGCTCTATACAAACCTGTCACAGGTGTTATATAGCGACTCGGTGTGGGTGTATTGTCATATCTCTAACAGAGGCAATGCGAGAAGCCTACCGAAAAGGTGTGACGAGTACAATCCCACACCTTTTCTATATAATTTTAAAAACCGCTCTGTAGGGATTGAGGATTTATATAAATGAAACACAACATGAAACATTTACAGTCGCTGATGGCTGTAGCTCTGTGTGTTATCTTGAGTTTGGCCTTCGTTGGCTGTAGCGATGATGACGATGAACCCGATGGAAGTGACTTGGCTAAAGTAGTCATAGGGACATGGGAACAGGATGGTGATAATGACATCCTCACTGTCAAGGCGGACGGAACCGTAGTATGGTACGGCAGTCCAAGCGACTATCAAAACGGTGAAGTAGCTGCATCTTTCAATTGGAAATATAGCGACGGCTGGGTGACATTGTCGGAAGATGGCGAAGAGTTTGAGAAATTGTGGGCTACATCTGTTTCACAGAATAAGATTGTATGGCAACGATATGAAATGGATGATGACGACAAACCCCTCAATCCCAATGATTATGATGGCCATGACGCTTATGGCTATTATGACATTTGGACTTGGGAACGCTATACGAAATGACGTTTAGTAAGTCTTAAATATAAACCGGGGATAGGCGCGTCGCGCCTATCCCCGGTTTATATTATGTGTCGTTCAGAAGCTTTTGTGTTTCTACAGAACCCTCCTTTCAGTGCTGTTATTTAAATAACAGCGGAGCCATTTCTTTTAAGCTGCGGCGCCATGTCAGGAATTCATGGGCAGTGCCGGGCGACACGTATGCCGTAGCGTCATAACCGGCCTCTTTTAGCGCTTTAACTGCGTCGTTAACTCCATCCGGATTCTCTTTAGATCCACAGCTTATGAACACCTTCTTTACTCCGCAGTCCTTTAGGTCGTCGGGTGCATACGTGCCTCCGCTCATAAGTCCATAATAGCCAAATACCTCAGGGCGGCGCATAGTGATGAGCTTAGTCTCCATGCCTCCCATCGACAATCCGGCCATGGCGCGATGGTCGCGGTCGGCTAATGTAAGGAAGTTTGCGTCTACGTATGGAATGAGTTCGTCCACGAGAACGGTTTCAAAGTCCTTGGCATCAAATTTCCTGATCCCGCCAAACTTGACATCATTGGTCATGCCGTACGTCATTACGATAATGAACGGCTCGATTTTGCCTTCGGCAATCATATTGTCCATTATTAGGTTGGCATGCCCTTGATTTGACCAAGCCGTTTCATCCTCGCCCCAACCATGTTGCAGGTATAGCACCGGGTATCTTTTGTCCGTTTTGCCATAGTCGGCAGGAGTGTAGACAAAGGCGCGTCGTTCGGAGCCGGTGCTCGGCGAGTGAAACAGCACTTGTTGGACATTGCCGTGTGGAACATTCTTAAGAGCATAAAAGTCTTGATCATGGGCAGGAATTTCGATTCCACTTTCCCACCGCCGCGAACCGTAGTAATTCAAAGTTCCCGGATCATTGAACGGCGCATTATCTACGATCAGATGGTAGTAGTGAAATCCTTCGTCCATTGGGCCGGCAGTGGTGCCTATCCAACTTCCGTCGGACTGTTTTGTCAGTTTCGTGCCACCTTGTCCGCCCAAGCCTAAAGTGACTTTAACGGAATCGGCTCCCGGTGCCAGAACCTTAAATCTGGCATAACCTTGAGAGTTGACCATTGGGTATTCCTGTCCCGGCTGGTTTTTGCTTGAAGGAATGAAGTCCTCCTTGATTTGCTCTTGTGCGGTCATGGTTAGGCCAACTAAGAGCGTGCCCAGGCAAGCTGAAAGTTTTGTTAGATACATACGTTTAATAGGTTAAGATTAATTAGGCGATAATTATCGGCTGTTAATGGACAAAGGTAGGCATTATCGCTAAAACAGTGGGTGTCATTTTGTTAAAATTGGAGGATTTTATTAAAATTTAGCTATAGAAAGTGAATTTAAATTTTTGTAAAATCCGGGGAGGGTAAAATAAGCTTGGGAGTATGTTATTTTTAATTAAATAATCGGTGAGCGTACCGTGTAATGCTGAAATTAGCTGTAAATTTGTATTGACTTTTTAACCAAAATTACATTATCAATGGAAACAGCGCTTTTCTGGGTAGTGCCCGTAGCATCGTTAATAGCCTTGTTGCTCGCGGGATTTTTCTACCGTCAGATGATGCGGGAAAGTGAGGGAACCCCGCTGATGGAAAAAATAGCGTCCCATGTGCGAAAGGGCGCTATGTCTTACCTCAAACAACAGTACAAGATTGTAGGACTCGTATTCCTCGGCTTGGTCATTTTATTTTCGATTATGGCATACGGCTTCCAGCTACAGAATTCTTGGGTGCCGGTTGCATTCTTGACGGGAGGATTTTTCTCGGGACTTTCCGGGTATCTTGGCATGAAGACAGCAACAAATGCTTCGGCGCGTACAGCCAATGCCGCCCGTACATCGCTTAACGGTGGCCTGCGAGTGGCTTTCCGTTCAGGTGCGGTGATGGGTCTTGTCGTTGTCGGTCTTGGTCTTCTTGACATTTCATTCTGGTATCTGGTTCTCGACTGGTGCGTTCCCGTCGATCAGGCTACCCCCACAGCCAAGCTTTGTATGATTACCACCACAATGCTTACTTTCGGAATGGGTGCCAGCACTCAGGCTCTTTTTGCCCGTGTTGGTGGCGGTATCTACACTAAAGCGGCCGACGTTGGTGCCGACCTCGTTGGTAAGGTTGAGGCAGGTATTCCTGAGGATGACCCCCGCAACCCTGCGACTATCGCTGATAATGTAGGTGACAACGTAGGTGACGTAGCCGGTATGGGTGCCGACCTTTATGAGTCATATTGCGGTTCGATTTTGGCTACTGCCGCATTGGGTGCCGCGGCGTTTATGTCAACCGGAGATGTTAACATGCAGTTCAAGGCTGTGCTTGCTCCGATGCTTATTGCCGCAGTGGGCATAATTCTGTCAATCGTAGGCATATTCTCTGTACGTACAAAAGAAAATGCCACTATGAAAGATCTGCTTAACGCTCTTTCGGTAGGAACAAATCTGAGTTCCGTGCTTATAGTGGGTGCCACATTCTTGATTTTGTGGGTTCTTGATCTTCAAAACTGGGTAAATATTTCGTTGGCCGTAGTAATTGGTCTTCTTGTGGGAATCGTTATTGGACGCTCTACCGAATATTATACGTCGCAGTCGTATAAGCCCACTAAGAAGCTCGCTGAAAGCGGTCAGACCGGTCCTGCAACAGTTATTATCTCGGGTATCGGTCTTGGAATGGTGTCGACCGCCGTACCGGTTCTTGCCGTAGTTGTCGGCATTATCCTCTCTTATTGGCTTGCCTCCGGATTTGATTTCGCCAACGTAAGTATGGGACTTTACGGTATCGGTATCGCCGCAGTCGGAATGCTCTCAACTCTTGGAATAACACTTGCAACTGACGCCTACGGCCCTATTGCCGACAATGCCGGCGGTAATGCCGAAATGAGCGGTCTTGGAGAAGCGGTTCGTCGTCGCACCGATGCGCTTGACTCTCTCGGCAACACTACAGCCGCTACCGGTAAGGGATTTGCCATCGGTTCGGCCGCGTTGACCGGACTTGCGTTGCTTGCATCCTATATTGAGGAGATTCGTATCGGCATGTCGCGCCTCGGCCGTACTGCCATTGACCTGGGCAACAACATTCAGATACCTATCCATGAAGCTTCGTTTACTGACTTTATGACCTATTATGATGTCAACTTGATGAATCCGAAAGTGCTGTCAGGTATGTTCATCGGCAGTATGATGGCATTTTTGTTCTGTGGTTTGACAATGAACGCCGTTGGTCGCGCCGCCGGACACATGGTTGAGGAGGTGCGTCGCCAGTTCCGCGAAATAAAGGGAATTCTTACCGGTAACGCAGAACCTGACTATGCTCGTTGCGTACAGATTTCTACTAAGGGTGCTCAGCGCGAGATGGTTTTCCCGTCGCTTCTCGCCATTATCGCTCCTATCCTTGTCGGACTTATTTTCGGTGTGCCGGGTGTGATCGGACTGCTCGTTGGCGGTCTTTCTGCAGGATTCGTGCTTGCAATATTTATGGCTAATGCCGGCGGTGCATGGGATAACGCTAAGAAGTATGTCGAGGAAGGAAACTTCGGAGGCAAAGGCAGTGAAGTGCATAAGGCCACTGTGACCGGTGATACCGTAGGTGACCCGTTCAAAGACACGTCCGGCCCTAGCTTGAACATCCTCATTAAGCTGATGTCAATGGTGGCTATCGTGATGGCCGGCCTAACTGTCACTTGGAGTTTGTTCTAATTGATTAGAGCTATTATAGATTATGGAGCGGCACCATTGCGGTTGTCGCTCTTTTTTTGTGGGATCCTAAACCTCAAAATTTCATTATATAATGCCTAAAGTGGTGCATTATGCATGATAACCCGACGATATTTCGTACCTTTGTAATATAGGAACCACTTATATTTACCAGATGAACGAAGAAAGTGTAAGCCAACTATATTTAAAAGACACAGCTTTCAGCAATTTAATGCAGAAGCGGGTGTTTAATGTCTTGCTTGTGGCGTCGCCCTATGATGCATTTATGATGGAGGAGGATGGCCGAGTGGAGGAGCAGCTCTACTTCGAGTATGTAGCACTGAATCTTAGTTCGCCACCTCGA
This sequence comes from uncultured Muribaculum sp., assembly GCA_964543345.1. Taxonomy (GTDB): domain Bacteria; phylum Bacteroidota; class Bacteroidia; order Bacteroidales; family Muribaculaceae; genus Muribaculum. Next base: position 14,569 of record CAZIXM010000018.1, read on the forward strand.
GTCATACGTGTGTCGCATCCTTCAGAAGCTCTTGACATGCTTGACAACAAGAGGTTTGACATAGTGATTATGATGCCCGGTGTCGATTTGAGCGAGACTTTTGAGGGTGCCAAGCAGATAAAAGCGGCCGCTCCTGACATACCGATCGTAGTTCTTACCCCATTCTCCAAAGAAGTTTCGCGACGTATCTCCAAAGAAGATTTGACCGGCGTTGACTATGTGTTCAGCTGGTTGGGAAATGTTGACTTATTGCTTGCCATAATCAAGCTTATCGAAGATAAAATGAATGCCGACAACGACATTAATGAGGTCGGAGTTCAGATGATACTTCTGGTCGAAGATTCTGTGCGGTTTTATTCGTCGGTGCTTCCTACATTATATAAATTCCTCCTTAAGCAATCGCAAATATTCTCGACAGAAGCCCTTAACGAACATGAGAGCATGTTGCGCATGAGAGGGCGTCCGAAAGTAATGCTTGCGCGCGACTATGAGGAGGCTGTTGAGCTATATGAGAGATATGGAAAAAATATGCTTGGAGTCATCTCTGACGTTTCATTCAAGCGTGAAGGTGTAAAAGATGCCGAAGCCGGACTAAAGTTGGCCAGGTATCTGCGTGACCGCGACCCATATTTGCCGATTATAATAGAGTCGTCAGAGGCTGAAAATGCCGAAAAAGTGCAGGAGTTTAACGGGCAGTTTCTCGACAAGAATTCAAAGAAATTTCCGGTAGACCTCGGGTCTGCTATCATGCGCGACTTTGGATTCGGTGACTTCGTAGTTCGTAACCCTAAGACGGGAGAAGAGATTTTGCGCATCCACGACTTGAAGGGGCTACAAAAACATATATTTGACATACCGGCAGATTCGCTTCTGTATCATGCTTCGTACAACGACATATCGCGGTGGCTGTATTCACGAGCGTTGTTCCCGATAGCCGAAGTGGTTAAGAACCATAGGTTCAGGAATATAGAAGAGGCCGATACCGTACGTCAGCTGTTTTTTGATCTTATAGTCAAGTACCGAAAGATGAAGAATCGCGGAGTGGTGGCCATATTCCGCAAAGACAGGTTTGACTATTATTCTAATTTTGCGCGTATCGGACAGGGTTCGCTCGGCGGCAAAGGCCGTGGACTTGCTTTTATAGATTCGATTATTAAGAAGAATCCTATATGCGATAATTTTGACGGAGTTACGGTGACAATTCCGCGAACGGTGGTTATCTGTACCGACATTTTCGATGAATTCATGGAGACAAATAATCTCTATCCGTTGGCATTGTCAGATCAGCCGGATGAGGTGATTCTTAAGGCTTTTCTTCATGGACGGCTTCCGGAACGCTTGATTGAGGATTTGTTCGCTTTGTTTGAAGTAGTCGACCGTCCGCTTGCAGTCAGGAGCTCAAGCCTGCTTGAAGATTCTCATTATCAGCCTTTTGCCGGTATTTACTCTACATATATGATTCCGCATGTCGAAGATAAATACGAGATGCTAAAGATGCTCAGCGATGCAATTAAGGGTGTCTATGCATCGGTGTTTTATGCTGACAGCAAGGCATACATGACCGCGACGAGCAATGTCATTGATCAGGAAAAAATGGCTGTAATTATACAGGAAGTCGTAGGTAAAGAGGTGGGTGATAAATATTTCCCGTCATTTGCAGGTGTCGGAAGGTCGCTTAATTATTATCCGATAAACGACGAGATACCCGAAGACGGGGTAGTGGAGGTGGCCGTCGGTCTTGGCAAATATATTGTTGACGGCGGTTTAAGTCTGCGGTTTTCGCCGCGTCACCCTGATCATGTTCTCCAGACCTCGACTCTTGATCTCGCCCTGCGCGACACTCAGACCCAATTCTACGCCCTTGATTCAAAAAAGATGCTTGACGGAGACTTTAAGGTCGACGACGGATTTAACATATCAAAGATGCGTATACAGGATGTTGCCTCGACCGGTGCTCTGCGTTATATGGTGTCGACATACGATTTCCGTGATCAGGTGCTCCGCGACTGCGATGAAGGCACCGGCCGGCGAGTAGTCACATTTGCCAACATATTGCAACATAAAGTGTTTCCTTTAGCTGAAATTACCGACTTTATGCTCACTCAAGGCCAGAAGGAGATGGTACGTCCGGTAGAGATTGAATTCGCGGGAGTAATTGACATAAAAAACGGTTCTAAAGGCACGCTTTATTGGCTTCAAATACGCCCGATTGTCGAGCGCAAGGATCTCGTCGACGAATCCATAATGGCACTCCCTGATGACCGAATTCTGCTAAGAAGCAATACGGCATTGGGTCATGGAAACATCGAAAATGTCACCACGATCGTATATGTGCGTCCGGAGAACTTCTCTTCGTCAAATAATTCGCTGATAGCACGTGAAATTGAAAAAATAAATCGTAACTTTACAGAGCGTAACGAAGGCTACATTTTGGTAGGTCCAGGAAGGTGGGGGTCAAGCGACACCGCATTGGGCATTCCGGTAAAGTGGCCCCATATTTCTTCGGCAAGGTTGATAGTTGAATCATCGCTTTCTAACTATCGGATTGAGCCGAGCCAAGGGACTCACTTTTTCCAGAACCTGACATCTTTCGGAGTCGGTTATTTCACAATTAATCCCGGTGTCAACGGGGGAATATATGATGTGGATTATCTCGATTCGCTTCCTGCCGAATATGAAAGCGACTTTGTGCGTATTGTCAGGTTCTCTGCACCGCTGACTATCGGTATCAATGGCCGAAAAGGTGTCGGGGTGGTGGTGAAGCCCGATTGAATAAATAACTAATTAGAACCATTTTTGCATTATGGCATTCAATAAACTAATGCGAGCATTGGGCTTCCGCAATGACGACGACTATGATGATACCGTCGATTATCCCTCGGCGTTGCCTTTGCAACAGGTGTCGACGCAGACCTCAGAATCGCTTCACCAACATGACGATGGGTCTGTGCGCGAGACCGATTCGGAACCACACGATGCCTCGAGTGATTCGGCTCAGCCAACTTCTGAACCTGACTTCCCGCTGACCATATTCGACAGCCTGCTTCAAGTGTTTAATGACGCTCAGCCTGATTTCATACGTAAATGCCTTGATGTCAATGCACAACGACGCTATTTATATGACAGTATTGACTCCTCGTTTAAAGAATATATAGGCAAATACCAAGCCACCGCGCGAGAAAAGGCTCGAGCAGAAGCTGAAATGTCCTCGATTAAATTACGTCAGGAGCTTGACCAACTCCGCGAGAGCGTCAAGAACACGGAAAAGCTCGAAGAGGATCTAAAACATGTAAAGATTAGTTCCGATAGACAAAAGCGTACATTCAATGAGCGCATACGCGACCTTGAGGGAAAGCTTAGTTCTGCCGATGCAGAGAAGGAGCAACTCCAACTCGAAATAAAGAGCCTGCTTAATAAAGTTAAGGTGGCCGCTGTGTACGAAAAAGATGCCAAGGCATATAAAGAGGATCTTGACAATCTACGTAAGCAGCTGAAGGATGGAGTGAGGGAAGAAACGGAGCAACTGCGTGAAAGTCTTGAAAATGCCAAACAGAGAGTGACGGCTATGAACGCTCAGAACATGGCACGCGAAGCCGAGGCCGAACGTTTGCGTAAAGATGCTGAGTCGTTGAATAAACAGGTCGAGACGCTCAACCGAATAATAGAAGATCAGAAAAAGGCTATGGCTGATGCGGAAGCAGTCATAGAATCTCTAAAGGCTGAAAAGTCTGCTGAAATCTCGGCAGGGAGCGCGCAACCAATTCTGGAAAAAAGTGCCGAAGAATCGTCAGAGCAGTCCGAAGTACAGGTGGAACAAAAGCCTAAACGGAAGAAACGCAAGCCTCGAAAACCGTCGACTGCAAAAATCTCGGCAATCGACGAGACTCTTGACGAGACGGAATGGCTTATAGCGACACCTCCAGAGGGAGTGGTCTCTAAGGCGGTCTCGATAGCCTCAGATCCGGATTTTGGTTATCAGGAGCCCCCGCGCAAGCAACCACCGGTTAACGACGCGCAAATGTCGCTGTTTTAATCTAACGGATATCTCGAAAGTAATAAGAATATAACCAATCATACCAATTATAATGAATATGTTTAAGGCTATTTTGCTATCTGTGGCGCTGGTTCCGGCCGCTTTAAGCCTGTCAGCGATGCCCTCGGATAATATTGCCGAATACGTTTATCCGGCAAATGCCGTTACGCCGGTCGGCATGACTTATATGGCTGACGGCAAGAGCTATGTGGCTCTTAATGACGATAAGACTCAGATTATACGTTACGATATAAAGTCGGGTAATAATCTCGGTGTGGTGCTCGACGTGACTAAAACGCGTGACTATCAGATTGAGAAAATAGCGGGCTTTACTTTCAGTCCGGATGAATCCCATATACTTGTTTATCCCGAGGCGGAATATGTCTACCGCAGATCGTTTGTAGCCGAATACTACATATATGAGGTGCGCCATAACGTGCTTAAACCGTTGAGTTTGGAATTTAAAAAGCAACAGTCGCCCGTTTGGTCGCCTGACGGACGCATGGTAGCTTTCGTTGCAGGAAATAATATTTATATTCGTAAATTAGACTATAATACCGAGGTTGCCGTTACAACCGACGGCGAGTACAACAAGGTGATAAACGGTATACCGGATTGGGCTTACGAAGAGGAGTTTACCACTTCCTGTTCGATGGCATGGGCTCCCGACAATATGACTTTGTGTTATCTTAAGTATAACGAGACAGACGTTCCTCTATACTCGTTCACTCTTTATGAAGGTTCGTGCGATCCGAAGAAGCAATACGCGCTTTATCCCGGGTCATATACTTATAAATATCCTGTGTCGGGCGAGCCTAATTCAAAAGTATCCTTACATAGCTATAATATCGATAACCGCTCTACTAAAGAAATCAAGTTCAGCGATGCAAACATTGAGTATATACCTCGCATTGAGTATGCGTCGACTCCCGAACGATTGATGGCTATCACTCTAAACCGTGCCCAAAACCGCATCGAAGTTTATGCGGTAAATCCTAAATCAACAGTTGCCAAGTCGGTATATGTCGATGAGGTGGATAACGGGTGGGTTGACCCTTCGGCATGGGAGATGATTAAATTATATCCGGACTTTTTCGTTATTACCTCGGAGCGTAGCGGCTATAATCATCTGTACCAATATAGTTACTCCGGCGCATTGATGAGGCAGTTGACCTCAGGAGACTTTGACGTTACCGACTACTACGGCTATGACAATGCTTCAGCAGTTCATTACTATCAATCGACTGCCGGTGCCTTGAACCGGACTGTGAATAAGGTCGATTCAAAAGGCCGGGTGCAGATTTTAGGTGAGAATGAAGGCACTTCGTCGGCTTCTTTCTCTGCCGACATGTCTTACTATACATTAAACTATAGTAATATAACCACTCCTAATGTGTACACATTGTGTACCTCGTCAGGTAAGACTGTGAGAGTTCTTGAAGACAATTCGGCATACGCATCAAAATTCATCGGTATTCCTGAAAAGGAATTCTTTACAATGCAGTCAGACGGATATACTCTTAATGGAACCATTCTTAAACCGTCAGACTTTAGTGCTTCGAAAAAGTATCCCGTAATAATGTCGCAATACAGTGGCCCGGGTTCGCAGGAAGTGCTGAATCGTTGGAAGATGGACTGGGACTATTATTATGTCCAGAAAGGCTACATAGTAATATGTGTTGACGGCCGTGGAACAGGTGGCCGGGGTAGTGCCTTCAAGCATGCGGTTTATCGCCGATTGGGACATTTCGAGACGATTGATCAAGTTGCCGCCGCCCGTTACGCCGGCTCGCTCCCATACGTGGATGCCGACCGAATCGGCATTTATGGATGGAGTTATGGCGGATATGAAACGCTTATGGCGGCATCGGCTGTCTCATCGCCTTACAAGGCGGCGGTGGCTGTTGCCCCGGTGACCAGTTGGCGTTACTACGACTCGATTTATACTGAGCGTTTTATGTTGACGCCTCGCGAGAACGAGGACGGTTATGAAGAGGGTTCTCCGATTAATTTCGTAGATCGGATGAATGTAAATCTTTTGATTATGCACGGAACGGCCGATGACAATGTGCATCTTTCTAATACGATGGAGTATGTTTCGGCGCTACAGTTGTCAGGTCGTTTGTGCGACATGGTGCTTTTCCCGAATATGAATCATTCCATTTATGGATGTAATGCTCGTGCATTGGTATATACTAAAATGCTCGACTTCTTCGACAGAAATCTGAAGTAGAATGGACAGTAGGAGACGTATAGGTGCAAACTCTAATGGAATTAACAGCCTGTGGGTCAACTGGGCAGTGTCGGTTGGCTCATTGGTGCTTGTGATTTTTTGCGGATTTTTTATCAGTAAACTTTGGCTCCCGGCACTCGTGCTTGCTTTGCAGCTCCTCTTGGTAAGACGTAGTCATAGGATGCCTGCCGACCGTCAGGGAACGTGCAATCTGTTGCCGTTTTTGGTGTCGAGAATCCTGTTTTTCTCTGCCGTTATAATGGTGGGCATTAATCTATATTACATGAAGTTTATTGACCCGCAGGAATATGTTATCGGCACTGCCAACCGTCGTATCCCTTACGTTACAGTTCTTGTGATTTCGTCTGTAGCTGTGGCAATTCTCGGAATAGCTTACATTAAGAAGTATGATTTTGAATTCTGCTACGACTGTAAAGTCCGGTATGGTCTGTCGTCGGAACGAGGATTCCTTGGTAAGCTTTATTCTCAGGAGAGTGGCTATCAGGTGCGCTTGTTGCTGATATTTTCAGTTTTGGTGGCACTATATTCCTGGACTTACTACGCTTTGCGGTATTCAAATGTCAACCTGAACAGTTCTGATAAATTTTTCTATAATTGGTTGCCTGTATGCCTGTATGCACTGTCGATGATTCACATGTCGCTCCGGTACTTCGGGATATATGCTTTTTATCGCCAGAACATAGAGGGTGAAACCGGGTCAAAGGAATCAATGACTTGGCTTCGCTATATAATCATTAGCGGAAATAATGTGTTTTTGACTCACGATGCCAAATCCGGTAAATATGACACTCCGGCTTCTGTGCATGTTCCTTATCGGGAGCGGATGATGCTGTATGACGCTACCGCTAATTTTGAAAAGATAGCGGACAAGAAGATAAAGTCGGAAGTTAAGTTTCTGTATGAGAATTATAATTTTCATGCCGACAGCAACATTTTCCATTACGCAATAATTCTCGACGGGATGGCGTTAATGTCTGACACCCGTCTCAGCGGCGAATGGTTTTCGCTTCATTCTGTTGAAAGAATGATGCGTACCGGGCAGGTTATGCCGTTGCTCGGTAGCGAAATATATAGGATATACACTGTCACGATGGCTTATAAGACGTATGACCGCAACGGTATGCGTCTCTACGGAATCCGCCACTATAAGCCTACATTCCGTCTTGACGAGATTAAAAATCTGCTTGTCGACTATAATGATCCGGTCTGGCTATACGTAGCCAAGGAGAATGAAGACAAGCCTTTCTATCATTTCAGACGAGCCTGGCGAAAATATGTGCGCGGCCTTTAAATGTAATCTTCTCGTCGTCACCGGACCTACGGCTTCAGGGAAGACCGGAAGGGCTGTTGACCTTGCCCGCCGTCTTGATGGAGAAATTCTGAGTGCCGATTCGCGTCAAGTATATCGGGCGATGGATATCGGAACCGGAAAAGATTTGGCGGAATACGGCGACGTGCCGTATCACTTAATAGACATTTGTCCCCCTGGCTACAAGTATAATCTTTATGAATATCTTCGCGATTTTGACCACGACTACTCCCAAGTCAAGAATAGGGGTAAACTTCCGATACTTTGCGGTGGTACAGGACTTTATGTCGAGTCGGTAATTAACGGGTTGCGTTTGCCGGAAGTGCCGGAAAACAGCGAATTGAGAAAGTCGCTCGCAGGAAAGACTCTTGAAGAACTTACGGAGATACTGTCAAACATAAAAGTTCTCCACAATGTGACTGATGTCGATACATGCCAACGTGCAATACGTGCAATAGAGATTAAGACTTATTATCGTCAGCATCCTGACGCAGCTCTCGGAGCTTCGCCGAATCCGATGAGCGACGTAGTAATTGTCGGAGTAGATATCGACAGAGAAAATCGGCGTAGTCGTATTTCGCGACGTTTGCGGTCGAGGCTCGATGAGGGTATGGTCGATGAGGTCAGGAGGTTGCTCGACAGCGGAATTGATGCCGACAGTTTGATATATTACGGCCTTGAGTATAAATATCTGACAAATTATCTAATTGGCCGAATCAGTTACGACCAGATGGTCGGAGAACTGGAAATAGCTATACATCAGTTTGCAAAAAGACAGATGACATGGTTTCGTGGAATGGAGCGAAGAGGCTTCCATATTAATTGGATGCCATGGGACTTGCCAAAAGACGAATTTGTTGATAAAGTCATTGACTTAATACCGGTGAAATAAATTACCATTCAATATAGAAAAATGAAAACTCTCCTCTCTCTTATCCTTATTTTCTTGTCGGTTAGCATGTCTGCAATAGGACAAAACCGTGTATATTTTGATTCGGAATCAATTGACGGGCGTTTGGAATTTAGAATAGATTCAACAGCCCTGGCAACTGTGGTAGAGGTGAGATGTGCCATCGCCGACGAAAAGGCTAACCGTGAAAAAGACCGCTATTGGTGGGGAATCGCATGGGATTGTGATGACGCATATAATTATAGATACCTCAAAATAACTTCACAAAACAGCGACTTTGGCGACTTTTTAGATAAAAGGCAGGCTGTAATCTCTGTTGGAATGGTGTCTGACGGTGTAGATGTCGAGTTGCAGTCAGTCGTGGTAAAGCATGATGTCGCTGAGGTTCGGCAATTCAATTCTGTGGCTTTGGATTGGAGGGACGACGGCCTTAATGTCTTCTTTGGAGCAAGAACTCTGAATAGGGTGCTATCGGCAGAAATGCGACATCCGTTGAAATCCGCAGTCCGCATAGAGTCTTCTGCATCGGTTGATGTCGAATATGTAGTCGTGGAGAGTGTTCCGGATCCTGCAAAAGAGCTTTATTCTGGATGGTCGGTAGCCACGTTGCGCGAGCGTCTAACCAATACGTTGGACGCTAAAGAGGGCATTTGGCGTTTCTTCGACCGAGAAACTGACGACAATCGGGCGCGTCTTGGCGGGAGATATACGCTTGCATGTGTATCTGACGGCGCATCCGGGTATCTGCTTCTCTACTGTGAGGGAGCGGAGGTCAATTCTTCGTCGTGGGTTCCGTTAATGATAAAAGGTCGCCTTACAGCGACCCAGTATGAAAACAATTATGACTTAGTATGGTATGACAGTATGATGATACCGATGAGCAGTGAAGATTTTGTCTATTTCAATACGGAGTCGGCTTTGATGTCGCTCAATTTTCCGATTCACAAGAGCAAAATCCGGCTTTCTAAGATTCCTGCTTCTCGATATAAGTTTTAATCTCGCCGGTCTCCTTTATGTATTCAAGACGAAAATCTGTGAAGGTCAGTATGATAGTTCTTGGCTCGTTAACTGCTTCCATGAGGTCGGATGTTAGTTCGCGTGCTTCAAGATACTGATATATTTTGGGCATCTCGTTGAAAATGAATATCTGAGGGATGGGAACTCCGTTGCCGTTAATCTCTGTCCAGTCATAGTCGCTGTCGAATACCAAAGACGCACCGTTTTTAATGGTGACGTAGTATTCATCGTTCTTTTCGTTATAGCTGCTTATGCTCGAGTTAGGGTAATAAGTGGAGATGAAGGTCGAGATGGGCGACGGGAGTTCATTCCACAATGAATCGCTACAAGCAAAGAACATTAATACACAGAGAATGGCCGCGAAGTATCTTTTCTTAAACATAGGAGTTATTTGGTGGGGATTGTTATTCTTATGCTTTAATAACATATTTGTGGCGCAAATTGTTGAATTGTTAACTAAAAAACAATGGATGAATATTAAATTAGACGAAAAAATATGGCCCGATTCCATTGCGGAAACGGGCCATACGTTAGCTTACGTGTTTGTTACGGATAAAATCCAGTGAACGTATGCAAAGTCTTGTCTGTGTGGCAGATTCTTGTTGATCGGGTATATTCTGTAAGAATAGCGGAACACACCGGCTTCGCGAAGAGTGGTCTTAAGTTCGTATGTTAAGACATTTCCATCTTCAGCCACTACCTTAAACGGTTCGGTGGCCACAAACTTTTCTTCGCCATTTTCAACACGGAAGAACACTGCTTCTACACCTATGCTGTTGCCGAGGCCATTGGTGTCGATTTTAATGTCAATCTTTGCTGAGTCGCCTGTCTTGCCGGCTGAAGCATAAGTGTCTTCCATCGACACTACTTGAACGCCGTCCCAAGCTGCGGCGACTTTTTCCTTCCATGCCACGATTTCTTTTGCAAGCTCGTAATCGTGGGCGGCAAGAGCTTTTGAGCGCTTAGCCTCTTTTTCATAGAAGCGTTCGATATAGTCGTCGATCATTCGCTTCATGGTGAAGTGGGGAGCAATCTTAGCAACTGAATTCTTGATATACTGAATCCACTCCGGTGAGTAGCCCTTTGAGTTCTTTGCAAAGTAAAGCGGGATTATTTCATTCTCGAGCATTGAATAAATTGTAGCGGCATCGAGCTGATCCTGCTGTGCTTGGTCGGTGAATGTGCGCTTATCGGTAAGAGCCCATCCGGCCTGTTCGCAGAATCGATACCCTTCGTACCACCAACCGTCAAGAACTGAGAAGTTAAGCACACCGTTCATTTCAGCCTTTTCGCCTGAAGTACCCGAAGCCTCAAGAGGTCGTGTCGGGGTGTTGAGCCAGATGTCAACACCTGATACAAGACGCTTGGCAAGAATCATGTCGTAGTTTTCAAGGAAGATAATCTTGCCGAGGAACTGCGGCATACGTGAAATCTCCATGATTCGGCGGATAAGACCCTGTCCGGCTCCGTCGGCGGGGTGAGCCTTACCGGCAAATACGAACTGCACGGGGAACTGCGGATTATTGACAATTGCCGACAGACGGTCGAGGTCGCTGAACAGCAAGTGAGCACGTTTATATGTGGCGAAGCGGCGAGCAAATCCGATGATAAGCGCATTCGGATTGATTTTGTCTACAATAGACATTATGCGAGAGGGATCGCCTTGGTTCTTAATCCACTTTTCGCGGAAGTCGCGGCGCACAAAGTTGATGAATTTGTTCTTCATCGTCATGCGAAGCTTCCAGATGTCTTCATCGCTGACGCTGTAGATTTTGTCCCATACTTTGGGATCGCTCTGATGTTCATGGAAGTCTGCGCCGAAGGTTTTGGCATATAGTTCTTTCCATTCAGAAGCTGCCCAAGTGGGCATGTGTACACCGTTTGTCACATATCCAACATGTGATTCAGCCCAATTGTAGCCTTTCCAAATGCCGGAGAACATCTTCTTCGACACCTCACCGTGAAGCCAGCTTACGCCGTTGGCTTCCTGGCAGGTGTTAAGCGCAAACACGCTCATTGAGAAACGCTCGTTTGAGTCGGGGTTCTCGCGGCCCATGTTCATAAGGTCGGCCCAAGAAATGCCTAATTTTGCGGGGAATTCGCCCATGTACTTTCCAAACAGGCCTTCGTCGAAGTAGTCGTGGCCGGCAGGAACCGGAGTGTGGACTGTATAAAGGCTTGACGCGCGCACCATTTCGAGCGCTGTGTTAAAGTCGAGGCCTTTCTCTTGAACGAAGTCTACCAAACGCTGCAGGTTGAGCAGAGCTGCGTGGCCTTCGTTGCAGTGATAAATCTGGCTGTTGATGCCAAGTTTCTTAAGCATCAGAATACCTCCGATACCGAGCAGATATTCCTGCTTGATGCGGTTTTCCCAGTCGCCACCGTAGAGCTGGTGAGTAATCTGACGATCAAACTCGCTGTTCATGTCAAAGTCTGTGTCCATCAGATACAGGTTCATGCGGCCCACGTTTACTCGCCAGATATGCGAATATACTGTACGTCCGGGGAACGGTACTTCAAGAATCATCGGAGTGCCGTCCTCGTTCAACATTTGGTCGATAGGAAGTTGGTTGAAGTTCTGTGGCTCGTAGTTGGCTATCTGCTGGCCGTCGACTGACAGCGTCTGTGTGAAGTAGCCATAACGGTAAAGGAATCCGACGGCAGTCATGTTGACACAACTGTCAGAGGCTTCTTTTATATAGTCGCCGGCGAGAACGCCAAGACCTCCGGAATAGATTTTCAATGCGTTGCAAAGGCCATATTCCATCGAGAAGTATGACACGGAGGGAATGTCCTTGCGCATGGGCACTTTCATGTAAGCCTTGAAGTCGGCATACACTTTATCGATACGTGCCATAAGGACTTCGTCTTTAATTATTTCCTGAAGGCGCTCAAATCCGAGGTTTTGCAAAAGCATTACCGGGTTTTCGCCAAGCGAACGCCAAAGGTCAGGATTAAGATCACGGAAGAGGGATTTGCCCTCGCTGTTCCATACCCACCAAAGGTTGCGTGACATCACTTCGAGGGGTTTCAATTTAGCTGGTAAGTCAGCTTTCACCATAATGTCGCGCCAAACGGGGGCATTAGTGTTGCTTACTTGTAGTTTCATAGATAATATATAGTAATAGAACTTGTTTTTATTAATAAATTAGTTGCCGGTGCGTTCATGCGCGGATGTAAGCGCGAGTTCAAACGCCTCGACATAATACGTTATGAAGTAGCTCCATGCGGCTTTTTCTGCCGTTGCCATGGCGCGGTCATGTATTTCGGTCAGACTTACAGAGTCGGAATTCACAAGGAAAGTCAGCGACTTAGCGATTCGGTCAGCAACTTCGTCAAAGTTGAAGTCGCCACGGGTTATTACGTTGACTCCGCTTTCGGCGAAAGTGTTGTCTTCTGTGGCCAATACCCATTGTCCGAACCCTGACAGAGTGGTGGTTATTGTCGGAACGCCGAACGCAATGCTCTCAAGGGGTGTATAGCCCCACGGTTCATAGTAGGACGGGAACACGGTTACGTCCATTCCTATCAGGAGGTCGTAATACGGCATGTTAAATATGCCGTCGGTGCCGTTCAGATAGCAAGGCACATATATGACTTTGACATTGTCGGCCTTGTTGTTGGCGAAGCCGATTTGGTGAATGCGGCAGTTAATCGGATCCTGATTATAATTATGAAGCGTGTGGGTAATCACCGGATCGGGCAATTGTTTCTTGCGTTTTGCCTTGAGTCCCCGGGCTATGTCTTCGCGTGGAACATCGACCCAGGCCGGAACCATCACAAATGCAAGAACGGTCTTGGTTAGATTTTGTTCACGCAATCGGGCTATTGATTCGAGATATAAATCGATGCCCTTATTGCGGTATTCACAACGGCCTGAAGTGGCTATTATAAATGTGTCGTCCGGCAGAGTATAGCCTACTGTGGTCGATGCCACATTAAGCAACGTATCGCGAGCGGCCTGGCGGGCCTTTTGGAATTTAGTTTTTGCCGGAACGAAGTTTTTCTCGAATCCGTTAGGCGTCACTACGGGGCGGCGTTGCAGAAGTTGCTCACATTCGATAGCGGTTATCTCGCTCACGGTAGTGAAGCAGTCGGCATTTAAAGCGGCGGCTTTTTCCAGAGAGTGCTTTGACTCCATGTTCAGCTCGCGGGCCATTTGGTCGCCGTCATAGCCTTTTAGATAGTCGTAAAGTGGTTTGCCGTTGCCGCAGATGCTGCGTCCGATGCAAGTGGCGTGTGTCGTGAATATTGTGGCCACCGACGGCAGACGGTCCTTCACATAGAGGAGCCCCATTGCAGTGGTCCATTCGTCGAAATGTGCTATGACGTTCTTGTCGCGAATGCCTACGTAGTCGCAAATGCTTTCAATTACGATGCCTGCAGCGTGTGCAAATGCGCATCCTTCGTCATAGTCGCCGTAGGCATGTAATGAGTCTACTTTATATAAGTCCCACATGCGGGCGTAAAGTTTATCCTTGACGGCATACATACCGTCGAATTTGACAAGCACCACAATCGGTTTTCCGGGAACATTCCAGCGTCCTGTTCTGACGCTTACGCCTTCGGGCAAATTTGCCTGGGCTTTCCATTCTTTCAGAATGGTTCTTGACGGTGTGAAATAAGGCGACGGATTATCTTCGGACCAAACGTCAGGGCCGATGAATATAGTCTTGTCCTTATATAAATCTTGAAGAGTTTTGGCTTTGGTTGATAAAACAGTGTATATTCCACCTATTTTATTACAGACCTCCCAACTGGTTTCAAACAGCAAGTCAACCTTTTCAGGAGTTTTATTCATACCTATTTCGTTTAAATTCGGGCGCAAAGATAGTAAAAAAAAATGGAATGACCTAAGAGACATTCCTGTAAAAGCCATAAATCATTAATAAATAGCAACTTTTATGCTTTATTATCGGTTTTTGATGGGCTTTTGCGGGAAAATTTGGACTTGTTAATCGGCCTTTCAGCGAATTTGGCAGGCTCTAACCTCTTAATTCGTGTTTTTTCGTTAAATTTGCACATCCGGATTGTCTGCAAGGCCTGAACAATTGGGGCTCCAAGTGCATTCCTAAATAAATAGACATTAACATTTGTCTTATAAACAAGCTATAATAATGGCAGAATCCAACTTCATTGACTATGTGAAAATAATGTGCCGTTCGGGAAAGGGCGGCGCGGGGTCGCGGCATTTTTATCGTGCAAAGTATATTCCTAAAGGTGGTCCTGACGGTGGCGACGGAGGTCGCGGGGGACACATTATATTAAGGGGAAATAAAAATATGTGGACTTTGTTGCCCTTGAAGTTCCAACGTCATATTTTTGCCGGGAACGGTCAAGCCGGCTCAGCCAACCGCAGTTCGGGCAAGGACGGCGAGGACAAAGTGATCGACGTGCCGTGCGGAACGGTAGTGTTTGATGCCGAGACCGGCGACTTTCTGTGCGAGGTGACTTCCGACGGCGAGGAGGTAAAGCTCTTGCGTGGCGGACGCGGCGGTTTGGGCAACTGGAATTTTAAAAGCTCAACTAATCGTACGCCGAGATATGCCCAGCCCGGCGAACCGGCTATAGAAAAGACGGTAATTCTGGAACTGAAGTTGCTTGCCGACGTCGGGTTGGTGGGATTTCCGAATGCCGGAAAGTCGACGTTGCTGTCATCTATCTCTGCCGCTCGCCCTAAGATAGCTGACTATCCATTTACGACCATGGAGCCACAGTTGGGAATAGTGAGCTATCGTGACAACCGTTCGTTTGTAATGGCTGATATTCCCGGAATTATTGAGGGTGCAAGCGAGGGTAAAGGTCTCGGACTGCGTTTCTTAAGGCACATAGAGCGTAATGCGGTTCTTCTGTTCATGGTTCCTGCCGACGCTCAGGATATTAAGCGTGAATATGAGATACTTCTCAACGAGGTAAGTCGGTTTAACCCTGAGCTGATGGACAAACCTCGGCTCTTGGCCATCAGCAAGAGCGATATGCTCGACGACGAGCTCATTGAGGAGATGTCAAAGGATCTGCCTGACGATGTTAAGCATCTGTTTATCTCAGCCGTGACCGGATTTGGGCTTACTGAGCTGAAGGATATGCTCTGGGATGCCATCACCGATGAGGCAAACCGAATCGAACCTTCGTCCATAACACACCGACGCCTTGACGGTCACCACCGTGTAAGGGAGGAGGATGAATTTATCTTTGAAAATGAAGTTCAGGAGGCTCCCGACGACGAAGAACTCGACGAAGGCGATTGGGAAGGCGACTGGGACGAGGACGCGTGGGAATATGAAGATCCTGAACCCTAAGGTGGCCGACTTTCTGATTCCGCTCTTTAGAGGTGACAAAGTCGATATCTATACCACGTCACGCGGAGCAATGTATAACGGCGAAAATCCATACTCCGGATTTTCGCTGTGTCATTATACGGGAGATTCGCCTGAACACTATGATACGTGCCGGCGAATACTGTCGGAGAGGCTCGGCGTTGATTATGGCGATATAATAATACCTCGCCAGACTCACGGTGCGAAGTGTCTGGCCGTCAGCGGTTATTCCATCGATGATTCGACGCTGTACGGGGTAGACGGTCTTGTGACTGCCATTCGCAGAAAAGTGATAGGGGTTAACACCGCCGACTGTCTGCCGGTGGCCATGGTCGACGACGTGCAGGGTATCGTAGGAGTTGCCCACGCCGGATGGCGCGGAGCGTTAAACGGTGTAGTAGAAGCGACGCTTGAAACGATGCTTGGAAGCGGAGCTTCGATAGAGCAGATACAAGTGTTTATGGCGCCGTGTATATGCTCCGATTGCTTTGAAGTGGGTGAGGAGGTGGCTTCGCAGTTCCCTGTCAGGAACGTGTCGATGAAGACAAAACCGCACGTCGATCTTGCCGGATATGTAAGGGATAGGCTTGTCAAAAAGGGTGTAGGCGAGTCGCAAGTTCACCTACCGGAAGAATGCACTAAATGCAATCCGGAAAAGTATTTTTCGGCACGAGCTTTAGGAGTGGCTTCTGGCCGTAATTTCACATTTGCCGTAATAAAGTAGCTCAGTTTACCATTTTTTCAGCCTATAGCAATATTCTGTGCCGTCCGGACTTTGGTATATCAGTGTCATTTTTGATCCGGACAGCGACACTATCTCGAGTCGGTTGACCGTGGCCTCAAGTCCGGTGACCGAAATAGGCGAATACATCGTCGAGCCGGGTTCGTGCGAGTCATCATAGTGTGAGAAATTCAGTATGAGGATGTTCCCGTCGATTTCTTCCCATGAACCCCAGCGGACATCCGTGTCGTGATTCGGAAGTACTTCCCTCATGCAGAACACGTCAGACTGGAATTGCCAGAATATATCGCCTTCATATTCCGGCACCGTGCTTCCGTCGGCCTCTATGTCGAGCAGTTTCCATGTGCCGAAGTAGGGGCCAATGTCGCCGTTATTGTGTGTGCAGTCGGCCATAAAAAATGCCAAGACGACTGTGGTTATGATAATGAGTTTGCGTTTCATCATTTTCTGAAGATAAAAGAGCCTCTGTATGTGACCGACATTCCAACCCCGAATGTGTTACCGTAAAGATTGCCTCTGTCCATGGCCATCTGGGTTTTGATGGTCCATCTGTTGTCGGCGGCGACTGAATAAATTGCCTCTGCCATGAATGAGGTGGAATGGACTTTTTGCAGGCGTGGTATGAAAGTGTCGCCGGAACTTTTGCGGTATGAAACCATTGCGCGGTATCCTATATGTCGGTTTATGTCGCCGGCGACGGCGGCGTGGAATCCTCTGACCCTGGTGTCGGTATAACGCAGATAACCGTCAGTGTTATATATGGTTGACTTAAGCATCGGCGTGCCCTGTGACAAGCCATAATAGGCATATCCGTTGTAAAAATAATTGTTATAATATGTGTCGGCACCGGTGGCCTGTCCGGGTATGGTGGTGCCGGGATTGTCTCCCGGTGCCCAATGCAGCGGACCAGACTGATTTGTAAAGTCGATGTATTCTATTACGGCACCGCTAACCAATCCTCTTTTCCCCGAATCATATTCCAGTCCCCAAAGTCCGTCAAATCCATTCAGTTTGCCTATCCCAGAGCCGTCTTCCCACGGCCATTGGAAGTAGGCTTTCAGCCGGCTTCCGTCCTTAAGTTTATAATCGGCCAACATGTCCCAACTGCCAAGATGGTTTCCGTCGTAGAAATTGTCGCCTCCGTGAGGGAACATCATGTTGAAAAAGTCCTTGACTTTAAGCGGGCTGTCTTGTTGAAACAGGAGAATCCCGTCGGAATAGTATCTCTGATGTCCGGCAAACTGAGCGGCGGCCTGCATACCTACCGTTACCGATAGCGTCATGTCAGGGTTTGTGCGGAAATAGCAACGTTTATAGTTTATCCATCGGCCCGTGGTTATGAATGCGTTGTAATAGTTGTAGTGGTTCTCGAGCCAGTCGTTGTCTGTGGGCTTGCCGAAGAAAAAGTTTCCGTTGATTTGAAGCCAGCCTTCAGTGAAAGGTATGTCGACAAAGTCTATAAAACCGACCCGCAGTCCGGGCATCGGGCGGGCATTCGCGCTCCAAGTGAGATCGCCGCTCGACAGTGCGTCGTTGAGAAGAGCTGACCCGACCTCTTTAAGTCCGGCCGTTAGAAATACGGCGCGATGGCGCACTTCGCCGTAAAGTTGCTGTATCCATCCCCATGACGGGCGTTGGCCGTGGCTATACCATGATCGGGTCTGAACGTTATAGCGTGAATAGTTGACTTGCGAAGATGCATCGATAATTACGTCGGCCCCAAAACCGTATGACCACTTCCCTTCCATATCGAGCATGTGTAAAGCTCGGCTTCTGGAGTAAATTGTGCCTTTCTGAGTGACTGTTCCGAACCGGTTGGATGCCATGTAGTAGGGGGCAAACTCTCCGGAACCGTAATTGGCCCATATTTCTTCGCTATATTCTACCGGCACTTCGGCCGATGCGTCGATATTACAAGCTATTATTACGGATATGGCGGCAAACACCCGCTTGAAGGCGTTCATAGTTCCGAAGTTGGAGAGGGTAGAAACGTCCCGATGTGGCGCCCTTTCTTTTCTTCAAATATATCCTCGATGGCGAAAAATATGCCACTTTCTTCCACATCGCCGAATTCGTCGTTGATAGCAGTGCCGAACATCTTCATCGAGGGCGACAGACTCATATATGCATTCACTAACGGCGGAATGTTGTAGCCGTGGTCGCGGATGGCCTTATTCAGTATCTTGTAGTCATCCTTAAAGGTGCCTCCGGTGAATACTTTCTCCATGGCTTCAATGTCTATGTCGGTAGGCAGCGGGGTTATCGGCTCTACCAAATGTTCGTTGTCGGGGAAGTGTTTGGTCAGGAAGTAGAGAATCATGTCACGGCAATCACGGTCATAGCTCGGATACATTGTGACTTTTCCGAACAGATATTTGATTTGCGGGTAGACGACGGTCAATGCTCCCAGGCCGTCCCAAAGATTGTCAAGCGTATAGAGCGCGGTGACTCCGACGCGCGACGACTGATATTCATACCTTACAAACGAGCGTCCTAATTCGAGCGTGTGAGGCAGATATTCTTCTAAAAATTTGGGTGAGAACCGAAACATGTGGGAAGTGGCTATCCTTGGGGAGCCGTCAGGATTTTTCTTTATTTGGTCGCCGGTAATGAATCGGTAGCCGCCGAGTATGAGCTTGTCGTTAGGATCCCACACGATCAGCTGCTGGCACGGGGGCTCCATAACGTCAAAGTCGTCAATGTCGCAGTCTTTTCCGGTGCCACCTCCGGCTGTACGGAAGGCTATTTCGCGCAGGCGCCCTATCTCGCGCATTACGTTAGGCGAATTAAACGCATTGACAACGTATATCTTATTGCCGCCTTTGTTTGTATAGCGCAGAAATCTTTCGGGAACAAGTTCGCTCTCGATTAGCTCAACGGGTATAGGGTCGATAATTTTTTTATCCTTCATCAAATTTGCTCTGTTTGTCAAGTCCGTCTTTTAAATTGTAGACGATTTTCTTCACGGCCATGGCCTCAAGGAGTGCCGAACGTCCACCCTTAAGCCTTTTCCAGGGAATTGGCTTTCCTGCAACGATGGTGAACCGCGAATCTCTGCTACGGAATATCTCTCGTGGCAGATATACCATCTCAAAATTAAATTTCAGACCTGTCCAAGTCCTAAACTTTGCAAAGTTATAAAAAAAGGATGAATTTTCACCGTCGAAATATACCGGGATTATATTGCGCTTAAACTGAATGGCTTTGTTTATGAACATTTTCTGCCATCGCAGGTCCTTTATGCCTTCTTTTTGCTTTCGCGAGACCATCCCGGCCGGGAACATAATTACGGGGGAGTCGCCGGCCATGCATTCGTCGATGTCGAGTGTGGCCTTACGACTCTGTTTGCCATGCTTGTTGATGGGCAGGAATATTCCGCTTAAAGGTTTTACTGCCGACAGCAGGTCGTTGACCACAAAGTGCATGTCAGGCCCGTATACGGTGCTGACCCAGTGTATCATGGCTATGCCATCGAGTCCGCCGAGCGGGTGATTGCATACAATCAGCACTCTCCGGTCGGCAGAATTCGGCTTTTGTCCTTTGAAAGTGTAGCTTACGTTGAGGTCTTTGAGCACGGCATCGCAAAATTCAGCGCCGGTCTTGCCGCGTGTTCGCTCAAGAATGCCGTTCAGTTCATCCTGACAGATGGTGGATTTTAGCCATTGAATCAGCGGGCGGGGAATGAATTTAGCATAAGCAGGCAGTCGGTCGTTAATGACTGCTTCTACGTCAACCTTCAGTCCGTCGACGGGTCGATCTATTTTGTCGGGATGAACCATGCCACAAAGTTGACTATTGCTCTTTTGGCATCGAAGCGGTGAACGATTCCTTGAAGCCTCGTCCGAACAATATCCATGCGCCGGCCAGACAGACACCGACGAAGACAAATCCCACGAGGATGAGCAACTTTCTTGGCTTTGACGGCTTGAGAGGCACGGTGGCCGGATCAATTATAGCATAGACCGGAGTGTTTTCCTGCACTCGTGCGCTTGCTAATTGAAGTTGCTGTGAGGTGGAATTGTATAGCGAGAAGGCCAACTGAGCCTCATTGCGGAGACGTTCTTCCTCGGTGCGTCGTGAATTAAGCGAGATTCCGTGGTTTTTGTCGACATATTCAGCATACTTTTGCTGTGCGGCATAGTAGTCGGCTCTGGCTTCTTCGTTAATCTGGCGCGAGTAGTCTTCGTCGTGGCGTGCTTTGTTTGTACGGTAATCGGTCACAAACTCCTGAAGGTTCTGAGCAACCGAATCGGCCAACATGGCCGACACCAGCGGATCCTGCATGGTGACAGTTATAGTAATCACTGAGGTTTTTGAATCGACAGAAGCGTTAACCCTTTTGCTGAGCGACTGCCTGATTTTGTCCTCCTTCTTTGTCAGTTGGAACGGGTTAAATCCGGTGCCTTCTTTCTCGTCTTTGTCAGAAAACAATGAGATTATGCCTCCGACCGCTTTTCCGGGCAGACTCAGCACCGCGCTCCACCACGGCGATGACGTATAGTTCTCAAGATAGTCGTAAACTGTTATCAGGGAGTCACTGTCAAGCTCCTTAACATCGACGTTAAACAGTTTTACGGTGAAGGGAGTCGACTCTACGACATCTGGATAGAGGTCGGGATATACGGCATCGAGCGAACCGCTACCGAGGTTGACTCGGGCCATTTGCGCAATCGCTTCCACACTTCCGCTCAATTTTCCTTTTGAGTCGGTGACTTCAGGAGCTAATTTTACTGTAGCGGTATATTCTTTAGGTATTGAGAATGCGACCACCAGACCGATCACTGCTGCAATCACGGCCCAACGGATAAGCATTTTTCGCTCGACCCATAGCTTCTGGGCAAGCTCCATCAAGTCGATTTCCTGCTCTTCCGATTCTCTGTATTCCGGTTTGTACTGTTCTTCCATCTTCGATTATTTAAACAGGTTGGCAATAGTTGCGCCCATCAGACCGACAGATGCGGCCGCAGTGCTGATTGCGAGTATTTCTGTCAGTTTCAGCGGATTAGAATGCTTAGACGGGATAATTATGTGGCATCCGGGTTCGATAGGTGTGTTGCCCTTGGCGCGTGCCACGGTTCCGTTCATGTAGACTATGAAAGCCTTTGACTTTTTAGCGCGAGAGCCATAGCCTCCGGCCTGGTCGATATAGTACTTGAGTTTTTTGTCGTTCTGATAAACCACCGTGTTTGGGAACATCACGTCGCCCGAAATTTTAACCGTGTTTGTCATCTCGGGGATGAAAAGTTCGTCGCCCTCCTGCAGTACGAGGTCTACGCTCGACCCCGGATTAGCAAGAGCCTTGTCAAGTTCGATTCCGACGGTGTAGCGGGTCGATGTCAGAAGCTTGTCGATTGAGATTGAGTCGCCTGTTCCGGCCTGAGTTGTTGCGGCGAGGCGGATAGCTTCGTTGCGCGCCGCTATTTCATCCTCAGTCATACGGCGGCTCAGGTGTGCGCCTCGTGTATATGCCTGCGGAGTCAGACCTCCTGCTCTTTTGACAAGGTCGCTAAGACGCTCATTCTTAACGGTGAGAGTGTATCCTCCTCCGAACTGGACTTCTCCGTCGATTGTTACGCGCTTTTGAGTCTGATAGTTAGGCGAACGTCTTACCTCGACTATGTCGTAAGGCTCGAGAAGGAATCCCTTGTCGCCTCTGACTACCAAGCCGTTTTCGAGGTCAAAAGTAAATAGCTGTGCTGTCTGGTTGCCTCCACGGAGAGCCGAGGGGTCGTTTATGCGTCGTGACACGTCAAGACGTGCTGTCGAGGCTCCGCGAATCAAACCTCCTGCCATCACGATAAGGTCCTCGATAGTGGTGTTGTCGGCGTAAGGGAAAGTACCCGGACGCGCCACCATTCCGCTGATGGTCAGTGTGCCGCGGTCCTCCATCTCTTGAACGCTCGGCACGACAATCATGTCGTTGCGACGGAGTGCAACGTCTGGCGCGTTGCCGGCCATAATGGCTCCGAGGTCGAGCGGAATCACTTCAAGCTGAAGATTTGTGCCCTCGCGGTAGAGGAGCACACGGGTGGTATAGGCATCCTCCATCAGTCCTTCAGCCGCATTGACGAGATCCTTGACGGTGTTTAAGTCGCTCGAAAGGGCATACATTCCGGGGCGGAACACTGACCCTTTAAGCTCGACGCGGTTGGAGTAGCGGTCGAGTATGGTGCCGACGCTTACTAAGTCGCCGTTGTTAAGGCGGTAAGTGCTGAAGTCGGCATTGGCGATGTTAAACAGCTCGTTTTCGCGTCCGGTCTGGCGTGCGAGTCTGACCTGATCGGTGTAAGCGTCGCCGGTAAAACCGCCCGCGTAGTCGATAAGATCCTGCAGAGTCTCGTTTGCGGCCATTTCGTAGTACATCGGACGCTTCACATTTCCGTCGATGCCTACGAGGCTGCTATATGGTGGCACAATTATGACGTCGCCCTCCTGCAGGCGGATGTTGCCGTCTTGTTTGCCCTCGAAGAGGTATTCGTAAATGTCGATATGCTTAATGACCTTGTTGTTGCGCACCAGCTGGATGTCGCGCATTGTTCCGAGGTCGTTGATGCCGTTGGCCTTGTAAAGTGCGTGGAATACGGTTGAGAACGGCGATAGGCGATATGTGCCGGGAACAGCCACTTCGCCCATTATATTGATTTGTATTGTGCGAATCTGACCTAATGTGACGTTAATGTCAGAGTCGGGGTCGTCGCCGCCGATGCCTGCATATTTGCTTGTGAACGCGTCGCGGATATGGTTGTTGGCTTCCGCTATAGTCATTCCGTTAAGGTATATCGGGCCGATTTGTGAAATCATTATACGGCCTTCCGGCGAGATGGTCTGGCGCAGATGGTCCTCGTTGGCTCCCCAAATGTCGATTACCACTTCGTCGCCGGGGCCGAGGCGGTAGTTTTGGGGTGTCGCCAGGTTTTCGTTAGGCTCAAATGACAGTTGGGGGTTAGTGAATACGGAATGGCCGTAGATGCGTCGGGCTGAGACGGTATTGTTGTTGCCTTTGTCTACTTGACGGCCTACGTCGGTCAGCTCCTCGGCAGATATTTCAGTTGATGCGTCGCGCAGGCGGTCGCGGTTGTTTTGGGCGACAGTCTTGTCAGCGACATTCTCATCACTTCCTTGCGACTCTTCAAACCGCGCTTTTAATCGCTCCACTTGCGCCGGTGTTACTCCTTTGGCAATAAGTTCATTGCCAATCTGACGATGCGATTTGCCTGCGGCGGCCTGTTGCTTAACATACTCTAACACTTGGTCGTCAGTCATTGCGTATGTGGCTGTGGTTGACGAGATTGCCATTAAAAAGGCAAGTGCTAAAACAGCTTTAATTTTCATTCTATTGTCGTTTGGAATTATGAATTTATTTGCATGTAAGTGGCTGATGTATAGGACTCAACTCTTTATCTGCCGTTATTAATCCGTTGCAAAATTAGTAATTAATTTATTTGTGAACAAATGTGTACATATAATAATATATGTAGATGTGTAAATGTTCACGGTTTCTGTTGTTTGGAATCAAAAAAAAGGACCGCCATTGAGCAATATTGCTCCCCGAGACGGTCCCTGCAAGCTGTGATTCGGGATTTTTATAAGTTAAGAATGATGTTTTTGATACTCATACTGGAGTGTCAAGGATGGCTGGTCGCAAACTTCGGCCGGTCCGAAATACTGAATTGGTCCGGGATAGATGAACGAAGTGTTGAGAGCCCAGCTGTCGCGCATGGAAGCGAACTTAAGGAAAGGTGCGCCGTCGAGAGTGACGAGAGCCTTTTGTATCACGGGCTTCATCATGCCGTGGCGGCGTTCCATATTCATCATCATGGTGATGGGTATTCCGCCGCTTATCCATTGTACGGAAGGCTTGGTCAGGCCGCGTACGCTTGACATATAGCCGGTGACTCCGGCACGGATCAGACAAGCTGCGTTGAAACCGAGAGCGTAGCAGTAATCGGCGTCGAAGTTCGACGGGTCGGCGCAACGTCCTTCATAACCGAAGAAGTGGAACATGTTGGCAAACTTGCCTACGTAGCGTCCTTCGGCCTTCATCTGGTCGAGACGGCGGGCCACCATGTGTCCGAGCAGCTTTTCGGTCTCGATGAGCGATACCTGAACGTTGCCGTGGGGGTCGCGGTCGAGGCAGAGCTGGTGAGCTACGCCATCGGGCAGGCTTGCGAAGATTGCCGAGTTTTCTGCGCTCAGGCGGTCGATAATCCAGCTGATTTGGTTTGACTTTTCAACCTGTGCAAATTCTTCAGCATTCTGGGCCATGAGGTCGTTTAGCTCGGCAATGAGGGCTTTCATTGCGGGAATGAATTCAATAAGTCCTTCGGGAATGAGAACGGTTCCGAAGTTCATGCCCTTTGCGGCTCTTGCTGCCACGACGTCGGCTATGCTGTTTACGATGTCGTTAAGAGTCTGCTTCTTGGCTTCAACCTCTTCAGAGATGATGCAGACATTGGGCTGGCACTGGAGCGCGCATTCGAGGGCGATGTGGCTTGCCGAGCGGCCCATGAGCTTGATAAAGTGCCAGTATTTCTTTGATGAGTTGCAGTCGCGCTGGATGTTGCCGATCACTTCGCTGTAGACCTTGGTGGCAGTGTCGAAGCCGAAAGATGTTTCGATAACTTCGTTCTTGAGGTCGCCGTCGATGGTCTTGGGGCATCCGATGACCTGAACTCCGGCGTTGATTGACTTGTAATATTCTGCAAGGATGGCCGCATTGGTGTTAGAGTCGTCGCCGCCGATAATCACGAGCGCCTTAATGTCAAGCTCTTTGAGTATTTCAAGGCCTTTGTCAAATTGGGCTTGAGTCTCGAGCTTGGTACGTCCGGAACCGATGATGTCGAATCCGCCTGTGTTGCGGTATTCGTCGATGATTTCGGAGGTGAGTTCTTTGTATTGGTGGTCAACGAATCCGCCGGGACCCATAAGGAATCCGTAAAGACGGCTGTTGCGGTGTATTTTTTTAATTCCGTCAAACAGGCCGCTGATGACATTGTGTCCGCCGGGAGCCTGACCGCCGGAAAGGATTACGCCGACATTGATGGGTGTGCCTTTAACGGGCGCGCCGTCCTTCTCGAAGTGGATTTCGGGTAAACCGTAGGTGTTAGGAAACAATGCCTTAATTTCTTCTTGGTCAGCAACGGACTGTGTAGCCTTTCCCTCAACAGCTTTGACGGCACCGGTCAAAACGATGGGAAGTTTGGGCTGATAGGCCGCGCGGGCTTTTTGAAGTGCACTCTTCTTCATCTTGATGTAATTATGGTTTTTAATATTTTAGCAGTAATTTCAAGGTGCAAATTTCGTAAAAAAATATCAATATATCAATATGTAGTCGAATTAATCCATGTACTTTCGTCTAAATTACGTATATTTGCACCTCTTATTTATTATAGACAACCTCGAATGCTAAAGCAGATAATATCTGAATCAAATATCAGGCAGGTACGCAAGTTGCTTGAAGAGAGCGAGCGGATTGTGATTACGTGCCACAAGTCGCCAGACGGCGATGCCATTGGCTCGTCGTTGGGATTGGCGCATACGCTTTCCAATATCGGTAAGGAGGCCAAAGTGGTTACTCCCGACCGTCCTCCGCGTAATCTGCGCAGTTTGCCCGGCATAAAGGATGTGGTTCCGTTCACGCAGTATCCGGATTTTGCCCGACAGCTGTTTTCTGATGCCGACCTTGTGTTCTGTCTGGACTTTAACGCGCTTTACCGCGTCGACAGGATGCGCGAAGTGCTTGCGGCTGCTCCGTGTCCGAAGATTATGGTGGATCATCACGAGGGCCCCGAGATGTTTGCCTCCGTGACCATCTCCCATCCGGAACAGTCGTCGACCTCCGTGTTGGTGTTCAGGCTCCTGTGCCGTCTTGAATTGTTCGACCGCATCGACCGTAAAGCCGCCACCTGTATTTACACCGGCATGATGACAGATACCGGTAACTTTACGTATAACTCCAACGACCCCGACTTATACATTATCATTGCCGAGCTCCTGCGAAAGGGTGTAAACAAGGACGAAGTGTATAAAAAAGTTATGAACACGAAGACGGCTGACGTGCTTAAGCTGCACGCTTACGCGATAGCGGAGAAGATGGAGCTGTTCCCCGAGTTGCAGTCAGCCTTGATCGTGCTCCGGCAAGACGACTTGAAGCGGTTTGACTATCATCCGGGCGACGACGAAGGTCTCGTCAACATGCCGTTGGGAATAGAGAACATAGTGTATTCAGTTTATCTCAGGGAAGACAGCAATCAGATTAAAGTATCGACAAGAAGCATCGGCGACTTCAGAGCCGACCTTATATGTCAGGATTTTTACAACGGCGGGGGACATATAAATGCCGCCGGAGGAGAATTGCCCCCTGACCTCGACAAGGCGTTGGCTACCTTCCGTTCAACTATGCCGGTCATAAAGAAATATTTAAAGAACAATAATAATCCACAATAAAGTAACTAACTTTTTGAATATGAAAAATTTCAGAAACATAATCGCATTATTTATATTGGCCGTAGCCGGATGGGCGATGACCGGATGCAATGACACAAAGAGCTATGCCGAGCGTCTCGCCGACGAGACGAAGTACATAAATGCCTTCCTTGCCGACCAGCGTGTGGTGGGCTACGTTCCGGAAGACAGCGTGTTTGAGGTTGGAACCGATGCGCCATATTACCGTATCGACGAGGACGGAAATGTCTATATGCAGGTGATAAATATGGGCGACATGGACAATCGCGCCAAATACAACGACTTGGTCTATGTGCGTTTCACCCGCTACAATTTGGAATATTATGATCCCGCTGAATACACATATACCGACGAGCAGATTAAATTCGGTTATGTTCAGGGATTTCCGTCGGATATGGACGAGGGAAATGCTTCAGACGTAACCTACAGCGAGCAGTTCCGCTATATGAACTACACTTCAAGCTCTTCGTATGAGTGGGGCGAGTGCATTCAGGTGCCCTTGATATTCCTTGGCTATGGATGTGAGGTTAACATGGTAGTCCGCTCGGCCAACAGCCGTACAGACGAGATAGCCAATGTGATTCCTTATTTATATAAGGTGCGCTACTTTAAGAGCAATATTTAAACAATAGTATACATTATAATATATGTCGTTGATTAAATCTATCTCAGGAATACGCGGAACTATCGGCGGCGCCCCCGGCGAGGGACTGAGTCCGCTTGACGTAGTGAAGTTTACAGCAGCCTATGCGCGTTTTATTGGCGAAAACACCACCCGTCAGTCGAAGACTGTCGTTGTCGGACGCGATGCCCGTCTTTCGGGGCCGATGGTGCTTGACTTGGTGGCCGGTACTTTGACCGGAATGGGTTTTGACGTGGTAAATATCGGATTGGCCACCACTCCGACTACTGAAATAGCCGTAGTCATGGAGAAGGCTTGTGGCGGTATCATCATAACTGCCTCGCATAATCCGAAACAATGGAATGCACTTAAGCTACTTAACGAAGACGGCGAATTTCTTAATGATGCCCAGGGCAAGGAGGTGCTTCGCATTGCCGCCGCTGACGATTACACGTTTGCCGATGTTGATTCGCTCGGGCATCTGTTTACCAACGACACATACGCACGTAAGCATATCGATGCCGTTCTCGGACTCAAGCTGGTCGATGTCGAAGCGATTAAACGCGCTGACTTTACCGTAGCCGTTGACGCGGTCAATTCGGTCGGAGGAATTGTCATACCGAAATTGCTCCGCGCGCTGGGAGTCAAGAATGTAATAGAGCTAAACTGTGAGGCTACGGGCAAGTTCGCCCATACTCCAGAGCCGATACCTGAAAATCTGACCCAGATTTCCGATTTAATGCGCGACGGAAAGGCTGATGTGGGGTTTGTTGTTGACCCCGATGTTGACCGTTTGGCCATTGTCATGGAGAATGGTGAGATGTTTGTGGAGGAATACACTCTCGTGGCTGTCGCCGACTACGTACTACAGCACACGCCCGGGTCGACGGTATCTAACTTGAGCTCGTCACGTGCGTTGCGCGATGTCACCGTAGGACACGGTTGCACATACTCGGCGGCTGCGGTGGGCGAGGTCAACGTGGTCACAAAGATGAAAGAGACCGGAGCTGTCATTGGCGGTGAAGGTAATGGCGGGGTGATTTATCCTGAGCTTCATTACGGTCGCGACGCTTTGGTCGGAGTGGCTTTGTTCCTCACTCTGCTTGCCAAGAGCGGAAAGAAAGTCAGCGAATTAAAGAAGACCTATCCTGCATACGCGATAGCAAAAAATAAGATAGAACTTACACCCGACATTGATGTGGATGCCATACTCGATGCAGTTAAGAAGAAATATGCATCGGAGACCATTACAGACATTGACGGCGTAAAGATTGATTTTGCCGACTCATGGGTGCATTTGCGCAAATCAAACACCGAACCCATCATCCGCATATATTCCGAGGCCGCAACAATGGCCGAAGCCGATGCGCTTGCGCAGGACATAAAGTCAGTCATCGCCTCGCTGGCTTAGATTGATTAAACGTCAGAACGCTTGCCCGGTCCCACCAATTCAGAGATTTGGATTTGTTCCTAATCTGCAGGCAGTTAAATCTTTTAGATTTTATTTCTGTTACAAACATAAAGAGGCTGTGTCAAAATGACGGTGTGTCAAAATGGAATTATCGCATCTGAAAGATGCGATAATTCCATTTTGACACACAACCTATAATGGGTGTTCGGCTTCCGGCTCGATGTAGAAAAGGTCGCCATGTTCGTCGTCGACTTCGACACATACCACCATGTGGCACGGTGTACGATCGGTGGATCCTCCTTTCAAGCTTATTCTGAGTTCATTGTCATCAATCTCGATTTTGTAATAGGGCGATGAATAGCAATGGTCGGTTATTGACCATTCCGATTTATCTAATGGATTCGAATGCCAACAATTATCACTAAGGCATCCGTAGCCTACAACGTGTGTCGACCCGAATTTCAGATTCCTGTAATTCTTGCATTTGATTTTGAAGAAGCAATCAGTGAGAGGAAAATATATTTTGTGTTCTTGTAATCCGGAATACGTAATCCGAGTATTTAATTCAACATCTGACTCCCATATCATGTATATGTCGTTTTGTTCCACATCGGTATTGCTATCCTGTGGCGCCGGATCAGATTCGCATGATGCCATGGATAAGATTGTAATTGCGAAGAATATCCGGTATAATGAGCGTAATAAAACTATATTTTTCATATCTTAGTTTCTTGATAAGGTTGAGGTTTTAAGATCATATCTCAAGATTAAATCCCGGCTTTCACCTCCGTCTGAGCTGTCTGTAAAGGCGGGACCTTCTCTTAAATTAAATACGCTGCATTTGTAATATCCGTCGCACATTCCTCCCCATCCCCAATTACAATGCAGGTAGCTTTCAAATCTGTCGCCGTTTTTATTAATTGTTATGTATCCATCAAAAACCCATCCATGTCCTACAATTTTAGAATCATAATCGCCGAATCCTTCAGAATAAACGATGTCTTTTTCATAAATTGCATTCCTTACGGAGTTATAGTTGAATTCTTTTAATGAAGAAGCTTTAAGTATTGTGTTATTTTTTACCCAGTCGAGTAAATCTTTAGATAGAGTGCTGGTTGAAGTAGGGTTATAAGTTGCGTTAACATCAATACCGATATGGCGCACTAAGTGAGCGATGCTTAAACTCGAATTTGGGTGTCTTAATAAGTCAAGTTGTCCGTTATTATTTACGCAATCATTTTTAATTTGTGGCCAATTAACTGTAACATCGTATGATTCATTGGTGAAGTCATCAGTATATGAGAATTGTATTGGAACCATATAATATGCCAGACATTGGGCAATTGCAGTTGGCCCGCATCCGACCACTTTGTTTGGTGCAAATTGATTATAAGGAGCATTTTGACTCCATTTTGTGTATAGTAAGGAAGAGACCTTAATTGTGTCATATCTGTCCACACCATCCCAAGGTAGATATGGCCTTTCTACAATTTCTTGAACATAAGAAAATGTATCTAACAATCCATTTTGAATAAGTCCATATTTAGCTATATCAATATATCTAAGGAATGAAGGTGGCATGAGTTGTGCAGAAGATGGATTATAATAACCATACTCGCTATATGCCAATACTGGACTCTTTTCGTTGCGATTAGCTATGATTATGGAAAAGCCATTGTTTTTTGCATAATTGATGACATATAATAATGTGTCATTTAACGTATAGCTGAGATCGTCTGCGCGAGATTGTGTATAAATAAGATCGTTTGTAATTACAAAAACATCACTAATTTCAGTTTCGCTTCTGGATTTTGAACTGTTGATAGAAAAATTAGATGCAATCTTTATTGCTTCTTCTTCGGAAATAATGTAAGAAGAATTTTCCTGAGTTGTTGAATCCAAAAGCAGTTCAGGAGATAGTTCTGAGCATGCAAATAGGATAAAGCAACTCAAAATGGTAGAGAGTAAATTTTTCACGAGGTTAAGTTTTGAGTTATTATGCGCAAATGTAGCTTTAATTTATGTGCTATGCAAGTCTTTTGGTAGAAAAGTCTTATGTTTTTTTGTACGAAAGTTTAAGTTTTGTTTTTTTAAACGTGAACTTTTTAGGAGAACAATTAGCAGCGGTGGGCAAGGTCAATGTGGTCACAAGATGAAAGAGACCGGGACTGTTATAGGCGGAGAAGGCAATGGAGGAGTGATTTATCCCGAGCTTCATTACGGTCGCGACGCTTTGGTCGGAGTAGCTTTGTTCCTTTCTTTGCTCTGGTAGTTTATTCGATATGACAAATTGTCATATTTGTAATGGAGCGAGATTCTTAGGTGAATAGCCAAAAATGTAGTACCCGGATTGCATAGGTGCCCTTTTTATACGCATTTTTACATTTGTAATGTCAAATTCACTTAAAATTGGAGTGGCTACTATTAAAATCATTTAAGTATAGATTTTTTAAGACTTCCGAATTAAATTATTGCACTACTTTTGCGTCATATTAAACAGTTAAAATTTAACAGTAGGGAAATTTTGATTTAACAATTGAATGTTTTTTGAAATTAACAACCAATCTTCATACAATATGAATTTATACAGCAAAATCGCATTATTGACCTGCGGAGTGGCTATAGCCAGTTCTGCCGTTACAGTAGTAGGATTGAATAAGTTGGCCGGCGGTAACGGTTACGAGCCGGAACCTTATGTGGAGGTGATTCATCAGCCGTCATCGACGGGAGGAGGCGCGCTTTATACTGTCGCTAATTCAGTGACCCCCCCGACTGACTTTACCCATGCCGCTGAAAGCACCATTAACGGTGTTGTCAGCATTAAGAATTATGTCTCATCGCGGAGTTACGGCAACAGTAGCCGTGGGGGATATGTTGATCCGTTTGAATACTTTTTCGGGTCGCCTTTCGGCGGTTCAAGCCCGCGCCGTCAGTCGCCTCGTCAGGGCGAAGGCCAGGATAACGAACAGCAACAGGGCCTTGGCTCAGGTGTCATCATCAGCCAGGACGGATATATTGTGACAAACAATCATGTGATTGACGGTGCCGACTGTCTTGAAGTGACGCTTAACGATAACCGCATATTCAATGCCAAGGTCGTAGGCACCGACCCCTCAACTGACGTTGCGCTACTTAAAATAGAGGCCGAAGGACTCCCCGTGATTCCAATGGGCGACAGTGACGCTCTCCGTGTCGGTGAGTGGGTGCTTGCAGTAGGTAATCCGTTCGGTTTCACATCGACGGTCACAACAGGTATTGTCAGCGCAAAAGCGCGTAGTGTTGGTGGCACGTCACAGGGTCGTTCTATGGGCATCGAGAGCTATATCCAGACGGATGCCGCGGTCAATCCCGGCAATTCGGGTGGTGCTCTGGTGAATATTAATGGCGAACTTGTTGGAATAAACACTGCCATTTATTCGCAGACCGGAAACTATGTGGGATATTCATTTGCGGTGCCGACTTCCATCGTGACTAAAGTGGTTACCGACATTAAGCAATACGGAACGGTTCAGCGCGCAATACTCGGCGTGTCATACCGAGAACTTACTCCACAGCTCGCCAAAGAGAAGGGTATCACTGCCGTTAACGACGGAATACTTGTAGAGGAGGTCATTGACCGTAGTGCGGCAATGGAAGGCGGCATACAGAAGGGTGATGTCATAATCGCCATCAATGACGCTCCTACCCATAGCACTGCTCAGCTGCAGGGCGAAATAAGCAAATATCGTCCGGGCGATAAGATTACGGTTAAATATGTGCGCGACAACAAGACTAAGTCGGCCAACATAACGCTCCGCAATAATCAGGGTGACACGAAGGTGACTAAAGCCGACGACTTTACCTCGTTGGGGTGCGCATTCAAGAAATTGTCTGACGAGCAACTGCGTGAATACCGCATATCGGCCGGCATTCAGGTGACCGGGCTTAAAGACGGTAAGTTTAAAGATGCCGGCATCAAGGACGGATTCATAATCCTCGACATTAACAATGCGCGTGTGCGTTCGCAAGACGACGTTGAAAAGATATATGACGCTATTATGAAGAGTTCCGACTCTGACAAAGTGATGTTCATAACCGGTATTTATCCGACCGGCCGTAAAGTCTACTACGCCGTTGACCTTAGCGAATAACTTAGCTAAATTTCAAAATGGAATTATCGCATCTGAAAGATGCACAAAATTGTGTAGCCGGGGATTG
>CAZIXM010000019.1:0-47812 GCA_964543345.1 uncultured Muribaculum sp.
CCAATCCCCGGCTACACAATTTTGTGCATCTTTCAGATGCGATAATTCCATTTTGCCACAGCCTCCCAAGCAAGCCTCCTCCCCGGATGTCCGCAGGACATCGACTGTAACAGCAGGTTAGAGGCTAAGTGTGGCCACTCTGTAGCCATGAGGGGGTGAGGGGTGCGATTACCACACGTTGCGGCCACCTACGGAGGCCTTACGTGTGGCTATGCATCTGTCGCGGCTACACCGCGATGGCTATGCTTAATCGGGAACCGTCGCACATGCATAGCCACAAGCGAGGGCATTGTAGGTGCCCGTAGCTTGTGGTGATTCAGATGGTCGTTTACAGGATGCCTTGCGCCATCATTGCGCGGGCCACCTTAATGAACCCGGCCACGTTGGCTCCTTTGACATAGTTTGTGTAGCCGTCAGACTCATGCCCATACTTGACGCACTGCTGGTGAATATTTGCCATAATGCCCTTCAGCTTTTCATCGACCTCTTCCTCGCTCCACGTGAGCTTCTGAGCATTCTGCGCCATTTCAAGGCCGGAAACAGATACACCGCCGGCATTGGCGGCCTTACCGGGAGCGTAAAGAATCTTCGCTTTCAAGAATTCTTTTATGGCGTCGGGCGTTGATGGCATGTTGGCTCCCTCGCTGACTGCGATGCAACCGTTGGCCAAAAGCGTGCGTGCATCGTCGCCGTCAAGCTCGTTCTGTGTGGCTGAGGGCATGGCAATGTCGCATTTATAACCCCAAGGACGACCTCCTTCGACATATTCACATCCATACTCTTCGGCAAATTCGCGGATACGCCCGCGGTATTCGTTCTTAAGTTTAAATATGTAGTCAAGTTGCTCCTTAGTGATTCCTTCCGGCACGTAGATGCACCCGTCCGAATCGCTCATTGTGATTACTTTAGCACCCAATTCGAGAAGTTTCTTAGCCGTATATGTCGCCACATTTCCCGAACCGGAGATGGCCACAACCTTATCCTTTATGTCGATGCTACGTGTAGCGAGCATGTTCAGAAGGAAGTAGACATTGCCATACCCCGTAGCTTCAGGACGGATGAGCGAACCGCCGAATTCAAGACCTTTGCCGGTAAATGTTCCGGTATTTTCACGGGCCATCTTCTTGTACATACCATACATGTAGCCCACTTCTCGTCCGCCGACACCAATATCGCCGGCAGGCACGTCGGTATCAGGACCTATCTGGCGCCAGAGCTCCTGAATGAATGCCTGACAAAAACGCATCACCTCCATATCGCTCTTGCCTCGCGGCGAGAAGTCGGAACCGCCCTTTGCGCCACCCATGGCGAGCGTAGTCAGGGAGTTCTTAAAAGTCTGCTCGAAAGCCAGAAACTTAAGGATTGACTGATTGACCGACGAGTGGAAACGTATGCCGCCTTTATACGGACCAATGGCATTGTTGTGTTGAATACGGTAGCCCATATTGTTCTGCACCTTTCCCTTGTCGTCAACCCAAGAGACGCGGAACGAAAAGATTCTGTCAGGAATGCATAGGCGCTCAATAAGATTATAGCGTTCAAACTCAGGATGCTTATTATACTCATCCTCAATGGTGGTGATTACCTCCTCTACAGCCTGCAGATATTCGGGCTCATTGGGAAAACGTCGTTTCAGATCAGATAATACTTCAGTAGCTTTCATTGTAACTTTCTAATAAAATAACAAACAAGTTTTTTAACTGCCACAAAGATACAACAAAATGCCGGAAACTTGCAAATATTTCCGGCATTTTATTCAATTTTATCAATTTTTGCTATCAAAGTGCTTCGTAAACCATCGACAAAATGGCAGGACGGATATTCAGCTTGCTAAATGCCGGCGTATCGCGTGTGGGATTGACTCTGTTACTTAAAAACACATAGACAAGTCCGTTGTGGGGATCAATCCAAAAACATGTTCCCGTAAATCCAATATGACCAACAGTTGACGGGTCGGCCGACTCCGGTACCGGCGACTTCGACGGATTGGCCGTGTCAGGCTTGTCAAAACCGAGCCCGCGCCTCGAATTCGGACTTTTAGATGTCATAAACATATCTACGGTCTTTGCCGACACCAGCTCATCGCCCCCGTAAGTGCCGTGGTTAAGATACATTTGGCACAGTTTGGCCAAGCCTTCGGCATTTGAGAACAGACCGGCATTGCCTTGCACACCGCCCATAAATGCGCACAATTCATCGTGGACATAGCCCTGAACGGTCTGTTTGCGGAGAAAGTTATCGTGTTCGGTCGGGGCAATATCGCTTTTAGGATACTTGGCAAGCGGACGATACATAGTGCGATAAGCTCCGAGCGGAGCAAAAATATTGTCGGCCACGAAACGGTCATGCGGCGTCAGAGTCAAATGCTCCTCCATCTCCTTTAAAAGGATGAAATTAAGGTCGGAATAACACATGCCGGCTCTGTTACGCAACTCAATGCCATAGATGCGGCCCAAAAGCGTGTCTGATGTCACCTTTCCGACATAAAGCCCGTCGTTAATTTTTATATTAAACTCATCAGTCGGTACCGGCGAAGTAATGTCGCGGCGCAGGCGCGCTTTATTGTTCCCGTAAACGCCCTTGTATAGTTTTATGGTGTTATCTCCACGGTAACGGTAAGCTAACAGACGGCCGGTATAGCTCGCCGAATCCATCACGGCGTGCCAGACGCTCAAAGTAGCCGGCAGTCGGCTTTCGTGGTAAAGCATCTGCCTTACGGTAATGGCCCGTTTGTCGGGAGTGTCCAGTTCCGGAAGATACATACTCACGGGTTTGTCCATGGCGTAGAGACCCCGGTCGTAGGCAAGCATGAGTCCAGGCAGCGTTCCGGCGGCCTTACTTACCGACGCGAGATCATACATTGTTGATTCCGACACTCGGTGAGTCTTTCGGTGGTCGGTGTAGCCATAGCTTTTGTCAACGACTACCATCCCGTCTTTTGCCACAAGCACTTGACATCCTGGAAAAGCCCCTGTGGAGAGACCGACTTTGACTATAGAATCAATTCTTAACGTTAGCTCGGGTTTCATTTTTTCGGCAAGCGGCGAGCTGTAGCCGAGCCGGGTTTTCATCAATCCGACTCCCGTGCCGGCCTTGGCCACCCCCTTCACATCGACCGGCAACGTGCCGTTGACCTTTATGCCTCCGAATACGGCCTGCGCCGCATACTCACGCGCCAGAGGCGAGTCTTCACCGGCAAGAATAACCGTCCGGCTATTCAACGGAGCAAATCCTGACAGTTTATATGGCTCGGTCATAAACACATTGACAAGGCCGGGATGTGAACCTATCTGCTTGACTACGTTGCGAGAGCCGGCTTTGTCGTTAAACACCGCCAAAATCACCATGTCATGCTTCTTTATGGCATTAATCTGCTCTTGCGAAAGACTCTCGGATGCCGCATAGGCCTTTACGTCGGCATATTTACGGCATGTAGCCACAAACTCGTTTTCTCTCGGCGCACCGATGCTAAGGACAGCAATATCCAGCGAATCAAGCCCATGTATAGGCAACAGCCCGTCGCTGTTGTCAACACACACGGTCATCGCCGCATTCAGCCGACGACGTACAGCCTCGGCTTCAGCCGACGCAATCTTATTTTTAAGCCCCGGTGTGCTGACCGGCGCCGGACGCTCGTCAAGTCCGAGAGCATACTTGAATTCAAGTATCTTTCTGACCCTTTCGTCAATCACCTCGGCCGTCAATTCTCCTGAGTTTACGGCCTTTATGACCGCAGAGATGTCGGCGACAAGCGATCTGGGCTGCAAAAGCACATCGGCTCCTGCCAACAACGCTGACACACAGATGTTCTGTCCCGGAAGCGATGCCCCCTCCATGGCGAGCCCGTCGGTAAACACAAGCCCTTCAAAGCCCATCTTACCGCGCAACAAATCGGTAGTTATTTTTTTTGACATTGATGCCGGAACGCCCGAGGGGTCAAGCGCGGGCACATCAAGATGTCCCACCATTACGCCACCAAGTCCGGCCTTGATATATTCTTTAAAAGGTACCAGATCAACCGTGTCCAGCTCTTCGGCCGAGTGGTCGACAATTGGAAGAGCCTTGTGGGAATCAACACTCGTATCGCCATGACCTGGAAAGTGCTTCGAGACCGACATTACGCCTCCGTCTTCAAGACCACGCGCGTATGCAACTCCTAATCGAGCCACTCGCGACGCATCGGCTCCGAACGACCTTCGGCCGATTACCGGATTATCCGGATTGACATTTACATCCAATACAGGAGCAAAATTTACATGAATGCCGAGCAGACGGCACTCACGGGCCACTTCGCGTCCGTAATCGTAAAGCAACGAATCGTCGGCTATCGAGCCGAGACTCATATTATATGGGAATTTAGGCGCATCCTTCAGGCGCATGGCCAGACCCCATTCTCCGTCAAGAGTGATCATCAACGGCACCTTTGACAATGACTGGGCATAGTCGATAAGCGTGGCATACTGGTCGATCGTACCGCCGCTGAAGAGCAAACCGCCTACGTGCAATTCGCCGACCCAATGTTTCAAAGTTGACTTTGCCGCCGGTATATCACGCGGGTCTACCACAGGCACGAAAAGTTGCTCGACACGCTCGCGTAAAGTCATGGACGACAGCACGGAATCAACCCATGCTGTCCTTTCGGCATCGTCGGTCGCGCTGAGCAGACCGACATTATGTGCCATAGTCATAATCCCCGTGGCCAAAATGGCCGACACTAACAACAATAATCGTTTCATGTTATACAAAATTTTCACACAGGCCGCCGAGGAGCCCAAGGGCTACATTCTGGGCTTCCCGTCAGTGTATTTTATCAGTTTCTTTTTATTCTGTTCAAGATACTCCATCAGGGTCTCGTCCAGACGGAGGTGGCTGTGCGCCAAAACGGTGCCGTGAGTCAAAGGTTCCATGTAATCGCCACCGTTGGCAAGATAGTCTATCGTGACAAGCCGATATGTTCGGTCGGGTTCGATATTCTTATAGTCAAATCCGGCACTGAATCCGTCACCGCCCCGACGCGCCATAACCGCAAACGCATCGGTAAGGTCTGACCCCTTTATGTCCATCACCACCAACTTATTGTCAAAAGGAAGCATGGTCATTATCATGCCCTTTGTAATGTCGCCCTTCGGAAGTCCGCGCCTTATGCCTCCTTTGTTGACTATGGCGAGGTCTACAGGACGGTCAGAAAAATCGGCTCCCATGGCAAACATCGCATCAGCTACCCAATTCAGTATCAACTGACTGCTTTGGGGCATCTCTTGAGCCATACGAGCCACCTTTACGTTCATCAACGAATCCACCCCGGCTCTGTACGGCTCCAAAATCGCGGCGGCGGCAGGATCAATGCGGTCATCCAGACGACTGTCGACAGGCAGCAGCCGATAGGTCTTGGCTTTTGTGTCGAGGTCTATGTCGATAAGACCGAGGTTTACGCCACGGCTGCCGGTCTGGACCACAAGCACCGAGTCGCCAACAGCATTCGGCACCATCCAACGAGGGGCATTGGGCAACGTAGGATCAATCAAAGTATGGGAATGTCCGCCGATTATCACATCAATGTCTTCCGAAGCTCCGGCAATGTCAATGTCGCCGGGCGTAGGAAGATTCTCTGTTTCATATCCGACGTGGGTAACGGCCACTACCAAATCGGCATGTTCGACATTCTTAAGATACCATGCAATGGAATTAGCCGCCTTAATGCCGTCGAGATAGATAACCCCCTCCGACTTGTCGCTCGCAATCATTCCGGGCGGATCGAGGTTGATGGCCAAAAAGCCAACCACTTTGTCGCCGAATCGCCTGACAGTAAACGGCTTGAACAGACCTTCGAGAGCCGTTCCGCGCAAATCGTAGTTAGATGTTATCTTATCGGCATTCAACTCGCGCCACTGCTCCGCAAGCGACTCAACACCGTTGTCAAACTCGTGATTTCCAAGCACCTGAATGTCATAACCCAGAGCATTCATCATCTTCCGCTCAACCTCTCCATTGTACAATGTGAAATAGAGCGTGCCCTGGACAACATCGCCCGCATCTATCAGCACGACATTGGGCTCAGCCTTTCTGACACTGTCTATCAACACCTTGCGGCGCAATATGCCCCCTTGATCCTTGTCGTTAGGGTCTATTTGGCTATGTGTGTCGTTCGTATGCAGTATCACAAGATTGTCGGAATATGCGCTGACACAAGCAGTCGCGCACAACAGTCCAACCGTGAAAAATCGCTTAATCTGTTTCATCGCAAACGTTTTTGTAATCTTTAGAATACGAAATTACTCAAAATCCGTAAATTGTGCAATCGCCACAAAATTTTTATAAAAATTTGGCAATAACTATTGCATAAGCAAAAAAAACTGTTTAACTTTGCAACCGCAAACAGCAAAAAGAGGCTCCTTAGCTCAACTGAATAGAGCATCTGACTACGGATCAGAAGGTTACAGGTTTGAATCCTGTAGGAGTCACCCCAAGGGGTGTCGTTCATTGAGCGACACCCCTCTATTATTTTTAATGCCATATTATCTGAACGACATATCACACGCGGCTCCACCGCTCCTGGCTTCTCCATTTTAATCCACTGATAACCAGCACTTAATATATTGCACAGGAATTTTACCCCAATTTCGCAGTATCAATCGCTAAAAGGCGCATTATCTTTGCAAAAGTTTAACCTTTAAAAAAGAAAAATAATGAAACACACTGCAACACGCGCCCCGCGCTTTGACCGCGAATGGAAAGAGATGATAGCCCTGCTGCTCGAACACCGCCAAACCTTGATGGAGAAAGCCATCCGCGACTACCAACTGCATGGCACCGAACCTACCGGTCTTGAGGGAGCCGAGACTATGGCATTCCTATTAATAAAGAAGATAGTGGACCGCCGCGCGAAACAGCGACGCGCCCGTATGCGCCGACACGCCCCAAACAACCAAGCCGAAAAAACCGCTAAAACCGAAGCGACTCCGGCACAGGAAAGTACGACACACCCGAATGTGGCTCCGGTAATAATGCCTACAACTACAACCACAACCGCATCCACACCAAAAGAGCCTGCTCTACGCATAGAAATCGGCGACAATCCGAAACCGCATCGCCCGGCGGATAAACGACCGGCACATCAACCCCTGACTAAAAACGACCGGCACAAAGCCATAGTCAAACGCCTGAACCGCATAAGTCAAAACAGCAAACGCAACAGAAACCTTCAGACCAAACGACGCTAACCGACCGCTCTAATAGCATGCGCAATTAGCCTTTGGGAGGGAAGACCGGAAAAGTCCTTGTGGAAAAGTCCTTGCGATTTTTCAACAAATGGATTGGGGGTTTAATGCAATTTTTGTAATTTTGCGCATAATTTGACAATCTCTATGACATTGTAAAACAGCTATGGAAGGAAACGAAAAGAAGTCAAAAAGCCTGCAGACGGGCGTTATCGTGTTAGGAGTTCTGCTCGTAGGAGCGATTCTTGCGTTCATATTCACTACCAATTCGATGAATAAAAAGATCGAAGCGGCGGAAATAGCCAACGAACAGCTGCAACTTACCAACGAGCAACTTCAGCTGTCGAATGAATATCAGGCTCTCAATACCGAATTTGCACAGTATGAAGACCAATCGAGGTTGTTGGCCAACGACTCGCTCGTGTCAAAATACGCGGCCGCAAAAAGCAAAGTAGAAAAACTTCTTCAAGAACTTAACTCGGAGAAGCAGAAAAGCGCGCAACGTATCAAGCAACTTCAAGACGAAATCGGAACCCTTAAAAACATCCTTCGCCACTACGTAGCTCAAATCGACTCGCTCGGGAAAGAAAATGCAAACCTGCGCTCAGAAAACGCACAAATCAGACAGCGTAACCAGCAACTGTCGACCCGCGTAGCCAACGAGACGAAACGCGCCGAGGCTCTGTCGGAGCGTATGGTGCTCGCCGAAAAGCTAAATGTCACCGGATTATCGCTTACCGCACTTAAAAAGAACGGTAAAACCGAAAAGAATGTCACCAAGGCCAAGCAACTAATGGTCACATTCACCATACCCCAAAACAATTCCACTCCGGTAGGCGAAAAAGTCATTTATCTGCGAATCACCAACCCTGAAGGCTCGCTTCTGGGAAATGCCGGAAACTTCAGCTTCGAGGGCGGATCTGTGCCATGCACTGCGCGCAAGACCATCGAATATGCCGGTGAAGAGATTTCTGGAATACATATTTATTGGGACGTAAACACCACGCTTACTCCCGGCGATTATACTGTCGAACTTTTTGCCGACAATTATCGACTGACTTCCCGTAAATTCACCCTCAAGAAATAAGGGGTCACCGAAAGTCGAGCACTAACCCATTTGCCTATAAGATGTCAACATTTTGGACTGACATATTAACCGACATAAACTCAATCGAAGTCACCACGGCGTCATCGATTTTCAAGTTGTGCCTGAGCCTGATTCTTGGGTGCTGTGTCGGGTTTGAGCGCAAGCGTAAAGGCCAGATTGCCGGAGTGCGCACATTCGCGCTCATCTCTATGGGTGCAACACTGGCCATGCTCCTGTCAATCTATGTCCCTCAGGAATACCTCGGGCTTAAGAACGGCGACCCAGGGCGTATCGCGGCTCAGGTAGTGACCGGGATCGGTTTCCTCGGTGCCGGCGCCATCATACAGATGAAAGGATCGGTGCGCGGACTGACCACGGCAGCCGGAATCTGGATGATAGCCGCCATAGGAATGGCTGTCGGAGTGGGCATGTACACTCTTGCCATCGTAGCCACGGCTCTGATTTTAGTGGTCTTAGTGCTAATCGAACGTTGGGAACACCGCATCAGTGCCGGCGTTGAGTCGAGAATCATTCGGCTAAAGCTGGCGGATATAGCCGAGGATATTGACGGCTACCGCGAGGTGCTCAACCGCCATCACGTACATCTAAGCAACGTATATGTGGAATATGACTACGAATCGCAACTCACAAGGCTCAACCTCGTAGTGCTCGTGCGCGAACGCACCGACTTTTTGACCTTGTTTGCCGAACTGCGCGTAGTCAAACCAACACTCGCCATTTCATTGGGAAATCAAGTAAGCATCTAAAAATCCTGTTACGCGTAAAAAAGGCCATCAGATAAAAGCCCCTGCGCGGGCAAAGACAGAGAACTGAATCACCATCGTATAGCTCTATGGTTCAAAATATTATATTACTGTTAATATCGGCTACAGAAGCCGCCACCCCCGAAAACGGAGAAGCGCTGACGAATCTGCAGGTCGACAATCTTGTGTCGGACCTTGCGTTCATACTGCTCCTCGGAGCGGTTGTGACCGTGTTGTTCAAATGGATTAAGCAACCCGTAGTACTCGGATATATCGTTGCCGGATTTCTTGCAAGTCCGCACTTCGAATACATCCCATCTGTCACCACAGAGAGCAACATTGAGTTTTGGGCACAGCTCGGCATCGTAGTGCTTCTATTCTCGCTCGGGCTCGAATTCAGCTTCAAGAAACTTCTTAACGTAGGCGGATCCGCCATAGTGACTGCCTTAATCATCGTCATCGGCATGATGCTCACCGGATTCGCCGTGGGCCATCTGCTGAACTTCTCGCATATTAACAGTCTGTTTTTAGGTGGAATGCTGTCAATGTCCTCCACCACCATTATCATAAAGGCATTTACCGACTTGAACCTGAGGCAGAAGAAATTTGCCTCGCTCGTGTTTGCAGTCCTCATCGTGGAGGATTTGTTTGCCGTGTTAATGATGGTTATATTGTCGTCGATAGCCATCAACAAGAGTGTTGAAGGGTCGGAGATGCTGTTCAGCATCGGCAAGCTCGGATTCTTCCTGGTAATATGGTTTCTCGTTGGCACTTACATACTTCCGACATTACTCAACGCTATCCGTCGCTATCTCAACAACGAGACTTTGCTCATCGTGTCGATAGGGCTCTGCTTCGGGATGGCCGTATTCTCGGTCTACTGCGGATTCTCGCTCGCATTGGGGGCATTCGTCATGGGATCGATAATCGCCGGCATAAGCTATGCGGAACGCATCGAAAGCGTAGTGACTCCGGTCAAGGATCTGTTCGGCGCAGTATTCTTCATCTCGGTGGGCATGATGGTGGATCTGAACATCATTGTAGAATATCTATCACCCATATTATTGCTTTCGGCAGTGGTAATTGTCGGCATGATACTGTTTGGCACATTCGGAATGCTTATCACCGGTCAGCCGCTCAGAATAGCTATGGAGTCGGGATTCTCGCTGACACAGATCGGTGAGTTTGCATTCATCATCGCCTCGCTCGGCATGTCGCTCGGGGTGCTCGAAAGCACTATCTACCCGATCGTCGTGGCAGTGTCGGTAATCACTACATTCACCACACCCTACTTTATCAAGATGGCGGATCCGGCCTATAATTTTGTCGAAAAGCATCTGCCGCGGAAACTGCACTTTCTCATCGAACGCTACAGCGACCAGGCTACCACCGAGAGCGAGACTCGGGCACTCTGGGTGTCGGTAATGAAGCGCTATCTTTGGCGCATACTTCTTTATTCGAGCGTTCTGATAGCCGTCATACTAATCTCGACGCGCTACT
This sequence comes from uncultured Muribaculum sp., assembly GCA_964543345.1. Taxonomy (GTDB): domain Bacteria; phylum Bacteroidota; class Bacteroidia; order Bacteroidales; family Muribaculaceae; genus Muribaculum. Next base: position 10,569 of record CAZIXM010000019.1, read on the forward strand.
TCCTGCCATGGATTCTTGACTTTACTCCTTCATGGGGAAGACTTATATGCAGCATAGTCGCTCTGCTGGCGATGGCCCCGTTTCTGTTGGCATTGGCCACTCCCGCCTCAAAGCGCACCGAGCGTCAGAGACTACGCGCCGCAAACGCACATTTCGACGTACCGCTGATAGTGATGACTTTGTTCCGCCTGCTGCTTACTTTGGCGTTTATTATATACACTTTGAGCACCATCCACTCCATGCGAATCGGATGGCTCACCGGATTCTTGATATTCTTCGTGCTGATTGGAGCTTTCTCGCAGCGGTTCAGGAAGCGTCTGCGCAACATCGAATCGACGTTTTTCAACAATCTGAATGAACGCGAATTGAGGCGTAGCGGCAAAAACAATAATTTGGTCAGCGACCTTCACCTCGCCTTCATTGAAGTGGGCTACAACTGCCCGTTCGTGGGCGACCGTCTGATCGACTCCAACCTGCGCCAGCGTTTCGGAGTCAACGTGGCAAGCATTCAGCGCGGAGGTTCGCTGATAGAGGTCCCGAACGGCAACACCCGCATATTCCCCGGCGACGTGATCGGGCTCATAGGCACCGACCCGCAGATTGAATCAATACTCCCTATCATTGAAAAGAACGACGAACAACTGCCGGAGAATAATGCCGATGACTTCAAAATGACCCACATACAGCTCTCGGCTACCTCGCCTCTCATCGGCCAGACCTCGGCTTCGTCACGTCTGCGCGACAAATATAAGATTCTCCTGGTGGCCATCCAGCGGGCCGACGGTTCATACGAGCATCCAACTGGACAAAGCGTGTTTAATGTTGACGACGTGCTATGGCTGGTAGGTAACACAAAGATCATTGAACAGTTCAAATAACCTCGCCGGCCATGTGGATAGTATTAGCGATCGCATCGGCCTTAGGCCTCGGGTTCTACGACATCTTCAAAAAAGTATCGCTGAATAAAAACAACGTGTTGATAGTGCTGTTTCTCAACACGCTGTTCAGCACCCTGCTGATGTCGCCGGTGATCGTTATGTGCTTGTCTCACGGCTCCATAGGCCTTGGCGACTCCGCCGTCGGCCATCTACGCATCATCTTGAAAGCGTTCATCGTGCTGAGTTCTTGGCTGTTGGGCTATTTTGGAATAAAGCACCTGCCGTTGACCATCGCAGGGCCTATCAACGCGGCCCGGCCCGTGATAGTGCTTGTGGGCGCGCTCATCATCTTCGGCGAGCGGCTTAACCTGATGCAGTGGACGGGTGTGATACTCGGCTTTTGGTCGCTCTTCTTCATAAGCCGCGTGGGGATTAAAGAAGGGTTTTCGTTCAAGCACAGCAAGTGGCTCTGGTTCAGCATCGGCGCGACGTTCATGGGGGCTGTCAGCGCGCTTTACGACAAGTATCTGCTCAGACAGTACGAACCGCTTGAAGTCCAGGCCTGGTACTCGCTCTATCAGCTGATAATAATGGGCATTACCATCGGGCTTCTTTTACGCGGACAGAAGGAGCGCACGCCGTTTCACTGGAGCTGGGCCATACCATGCATATCGATTTTCCTTACCGGAGCCGACATAGCCTATTTCTATGCCTTGTCTTTGCCAGGTTCGATGATAGCCGTGGTGTCGATGATCCGTCGGGGCAGCGTAATCGTATCGTTCTTCTACGGAGTGATCGCCCTGCATGAGAAGCACATCCGGCTTAAGCTCATAGACTTAGGTATCCTGCTTATAGGCCTGACATTCTTGGTACTCGGAAGTCGCTGACCGGATCCGACTATATGCCGAACCTCAACATCAGCGACAGCCCGTTGAGCGACGGCTTGCGGAACAATCCTCGCTTTTTACCGGTACCGTATGGATGCATGTCAATGTTGCTGACCGAATATGATGCGGCTACGTATACACCATACCATTTCATATATAGACCTAAATCGCATTTTAAAAAATCTGGGTTGAGATGATATTTGAGAGGATTAAAGCTCTTCTCATCTGATTCATATAGCAAATCTGGATTTCCCGACAGTTTATGGTAGGAGGCCTGTCCCCATAGCCCCACTTCTGCTTGTTTCCACCTAAATTTTGGAGGCATCATATACAAAATAGATACTCCTATATCAGTACCCTCGACAAGTGCAGAATAGCTCTCAGTCGAACACACTATGGCAACACGCTCTATCCCGGTGTACAATCCTAAAAATATATTTTTCAGCAATTGGACATGAATTTCACAAAATGTACTTCCTGCGATATGGCTGTCAAGTCGGTTTATAGCTCCAACCGACAATAAACATCGCTGGAAATTCATCCGTGTTGTTTCCGTTTCAGAATGAGCGACGGTATCTGCCGATTCCGATGCGTATCCCGCCATTGCAAATGAACAGACCATAAATATCAGTAGCATCAACTTCCTATTCATAACAACATTGATCTTTAATTAATAACTATTTGTGGAGAAAGGATTACGCTTGTGATCCCACTCAAAAGTCCTTTTCAAAGTCGTAAAATAGGGATATGAAAGGATATTCGCCTCTCTTTCATACCATTGTATACCATGATATTTCTTCTTTACAGACATTAATGAGGGTATGGCAATATCTGAAATATAGAATAATCCGTATGCTTGGCTCTGAATATAATGACCGTACTCATGCTGGAATGTCGAATTATTAGGATCGGGAACTAAATCTTTCTGCCCGACTATAAAATTACCGATAGTAACTGCATTTTTCATTGGATCGGGCGAGAGGAAACGCCCGAGTACGGGGTCGTACAGACGAGCGTTGGGCGGTAAGATAGCCACGGCGAGTGCGGCGAGAATCGGGCATACTTTCATTGGCGATTGAGGTTAATGGTAATTTGATCGGTGATAATGATGCTCTGTGTCGCACATTTTGCAAATATAGGGAATTTGTCGAAAAATCCCATATCCGGGCGTATGTTTTACAGCAGATTTCCATCACTTTTGTTACAAATGGCGACAGCAATCGTTTGATTATTTAGAAACCCATTCTTAACTCACATGTAAATGGCAAAAACGAACCAAATATTACAAATGAAGCAAAGCGCCGTTCTCTGTGTGGCATTGCTAATCGCGGCACTCTCCACCCAAAAGTGCAATGCTCAATATAGCTCGGACCAAAACGATGCCAATATGTGCGATTGCAATAGCATTCAGAACTATACAGATATACGCGACTACTTAAACTTCACGATAGCATTTACAGCAAATCCCGTAATCAATGATGATTTCGAGACCTTTACAGTAGGACTGTCATATCATTATGCGTTCTGCAAATGGATTGCCGGAGGAGCGGAAGCAGGATATTTTGAGCATAAGTACGCCATAACCAAAGGCGACTCATTGACTGTGAAGCGCCCATATATAGCTCCCTCGTTCAATATCCGGTTCCCTTTGGCCATTATCTCTAAAAGACATAGTTTTGCTATGATTCCGACCTTACAGGCGGGTATCATCATTACGCCGTCGTATAGCATTAAAGTTCCGACTGAAGAAAGGCTGATGAGTTATATGGCGCATCCGGCCGCACCATATCTCCGTGCAGGATTCCAATTAGCCATCAACGGCATACCTGTATTACAGATAGGCTATTCGCTAAGCAATTTAGACGTGAACAGACACTGGGACGCAACACAAAGGCGGTTCAGGAGCAAGCCCATCCACGGCTTCTTCTTCGGCTTACGCCTTGGAATTTAAGCATCTGCACCCCTATCGTAAGCCCTTTCTCGCTTATTTTCTTACTTTGAATTGATTATTTTTGGAGGCACAAGGCAATAAAAAATCCTATAAATTAGGTATTTTGAGGTTTTAAATTATAGATTAACTTTGCGCCTTAAAATCTACAGTCACAATCTACAGTCACACACAGGTATGAACATAATAAACCGTCTTCTCCTCCTGCTTGCAACCATAATGCTCCTGCCGGTGGCAGTTTCCGCGGCTGTCATTGAAGGAAGGGTTATATCTTCCGACGACAATCAGCCAGTCGAAATGGCCATCATCAAACTAAACAGCAGCGACTGGGCATCGACCAACGAAAAAGGTTATTTCCGCTTCGACAAGCTTAAGGCAGGCCAATACAGCTATGAGCTTTCATATCTGGGATATGAGACCGCCAAAGGCACAGTGACAGTAACCGACGGGAAGCCGACAAGATTGGACATCACCCTGCACACCACACATCTTTCGCTCAAAGAGATAACCGTCACAGCAGAAGAAAACGTGTTCGGCGCCGGTTCAAAAATCGGCCAGAGCGCAATCCAACATATTCAGGCAAAAAGCGTCGAAGACATGTTGCAACTTCAGCCCGGGGCGGTGACAAAGAACCCCGACCTCTCGACAGCCGGTCAAGCTTCAATCCGAGAGATTGACTCCGACGGCAACGACAACAACGCCCTCGGTACGGCGGTGCTTATCGACGGGGCGCCCGTGTCGAACGATGCCAATTTACAGATAATCTCCACCGCACGCTCCGGCAACAACAGCTCGCTTCAGGCCAATACCCTCAACGACCAGTCGACAGCCGGACGCGGTGTCGACCTTCGTCAGATGTCGCCCGACAATATAGAGTCGATCGAAGTTGTGCGCGGCATTCCGTCTGCCGAATATGGCAACCTCACATCAGGCGCGGTAATCATCAAAACCAAAAGCGGCTACACTCCGTGGGAAGCCATTGCCAAGATTGACCCCAACTCAAAGCTCTTTTATTTTGGCAAAGGATTCCGCTGGCCGGGCAAAATCGGCTCGCTCAACTTCTCGATTGACTACACCAAGTCGAACTCCGACCGCCGACGCAGCTACCTCGGCTATGACCGTATCACTGCCAATGTGGCATACTCAAATGTTTTCATGCAGACCTCGCGCCCTATGACATTCAACTTCAGGGCAAGCTATTATGAAAACATTTCAGACACTAAGAGCGACGAGGAACTGCTCAAAAATGAATATCTGCGAAACGACGAAAAAGGCGTGCGTGTGTCGCTCAACGGCGTTTGGAGACTACAACTGCCATGGATATCTAACTTGGACTACAACGCATCGCTCCAATATGCCAGCCAGCAAGACATATACAACAAAAGCTTAGGCAGCGGAGTGGTACCATACGCAAGTTCCTATACTCCGGGAGAAATGGAAGTGCCATTCCTGCCTACCACCTACATCTGCCACTACCTGATCGACGGCAAACCGCTCAACATCACCGCGCAGCTGAAAGCCAACCGCATGTTTATATTCGACAAAGGGTCGTCAAACATCAAGCTTGGCGCATACTTCAACCATGCCTCAAACAAGGGCGACGGTCTTGTATTCGACCCGAGCACTCCGCCCTCACAAGGCGACGGACAGTCGGTGCGCCCACGTTCCTATGCCTCGATTCCGGCGATGAACACCCTTGCCGGATATGTCGAAAACCAGACCGAGCTTGACTTGAGCAAAACTATACTTACCTTACAGGCCGGCGTACGGGTTAGCCGTCTGTTCATAGATGAAACAGAAGCGTTGCGCAACGACATTGTGACAGCCGATCCGCGCGTCAATCTTTCATGGCAGTTCCTCACACCGCAAAACAACAATCTTTTCAAGCGTCTGGCAGTAACCGCCGGCTATGGCATAGCTTCCAAAATGCCGACTCTCGCATCGCTTTATCCCACTCCGGCCTACTTTGATTATGCCTCCTATAACAGTTACGCCGGTGCCGGAAGCGACCGCAACATAGCCGTTATGACTACCATAGTCATTCCCAACACCGCCAATTCTGAGCTGAAACCTGCCCGCGCCCACAAATTTGAAGTCGGACTGAACGGACGCGCAGGCGGTGTCACCGGTTCGGTTACATTCTTCAAAGAGCACACGGTAAATGAGTTCGGCTACATGTCGGTGCCGTTCAGCCTTTCATACAACCGCTACTACATACCCGCGGCCGACCAGGACAAAACCACCATACCGTCATACAGCAACGGTGCGCTCCAGTACACGACAGCCGACGGCACGCTCCACAATGCACCATACGTGCGCCAGACCGAGGTCAAAAGCTACTCTACACCAGCCAACACCACCACAAGCGACAAACATGGCGTGGAATACTCCTTTAATCTCGGCCGGATACCCGGCATTTCGACCGAGCTCATCATCGACGGCGCATGGTTCTGGATACGCCGCAAGACCACAGCACCGAGCTATTATTCGAGCCGAGTAGCCTCAGGGACATCAAGCGACGGCGCTGTCACGCTGTTCAACTCCTACATGTCAGTTATGCCCGAAGGGCAAGGGACTATACGCTCGCGTTTCAGTACCGATTTCCGCTTCGTCACCCATATCCCGGCTGTGCGTCTTATCTTCTCGACAACCTTGCAGGCTGTATGGCACGAAAGCTATCAGAACATATATGAGGATGCCAACGGCAATCCGCTTTACGAGACGACTACCGGCTCTTACGGCTCGGAAGTGCTGCAAGTGTCGCCCATCGGATATTACGATAAGGATATGAACTACCGCCCGTGGAATCCCGACGAGGTGGAACGTCCCGACGAACTTGCTTTCAGAATAGTCAACACAAGCTATTTCGACAAGCAGACATATCCGATGACATTCATGCTCAACTTTAAGCTGACCAAAGAGATCGGTCGTTACCTGAGCCTGTCGTTCGTCGCTAACAACTTCTTGAAGTTCAGCAACATGTACTATCAGACAAAAATTGGCGGATACCGCCAACTATATACGCCTCTTTATTTTGGCGCAGAATTGAAAATCAAAATTTAATAACCCAAATAATAATTAAAAAAAACGATGAAAAAAGTTCTTTTCCTATTTAGCATCTTTGCAATGTCACTCGGTTTTGTGGCTTGCAATGACGATGATGATGATGTAGCTCAGGACTACACACTCACTGTCGGTGTTCAACTTCCCGACGACGTTAGCATCAGCTCAATCACTTCGGCTAAGGTCGTAGTGACAAATCAGCAGACCGGCGCGCAATACACCTCTGAAAATATTGCGTCAAGCCAAGTTTTCAGCCTTCCCGGCGCAATTTATGACGTTACAGCTTCGTACTACGCCAACGATGGAGGCACAGTAGTAAGCTACAACGGCGCGAAGACCGGCATCAGCGTCTTCAGCGACGAGTCTGTCGTGGTTGACCTCGAAGCAGGCGTTTCCGGCGGTCTCATTCTCAAAGAGGTTTACTATGGTATGGTCAAGCCAAACGGCAAGACTCCCTACATGCGTGACCAGTTCTGGGAAATCTACAACAACTCCGGCGAAACGCTGTATCTTGACAACTGCGTTTTAGGCATCCTCGAAGGAAGCCAGGGCATTCTGCCTTCTGCATGGATGGAGAATGGCGAGCTGATGAAGGAATATGGCCTGACCTACTATACGGTGGCATTCGTCGGCAGCGGAAGCGGCACTGACTATCCCTTGGCCCCCGGTAAGAGCGTAGTGGTTGCCAGCCAAGCCCAGAACCACACCGCAGAAACTCAGGAATCATACGACCCGAGCGTTGACGGTGCGATGCTTTCGCCGGTTGACCTCTCTAACGCCGACTACGAAGTTTGTCTAAGCGAATACAAACCCACTACTGCAATCGACAACCCCGATGTGCCCAACATGTCAATAATTTATGCTACCGGCACACAAAACTATTGGATGCTCCCCTACACGGGCAACGCGATCATACTCGCCAAACTTCCCGTTGATCCCTTTGCATTCGCTCAGGATGAAAGCAACCTCAAAGAACGTCCCGACCAGACTTCTGACACAAAATATCTTGTTATTCCTCAGGAATATGTGCTCGACGGCATCAACATCGTCAACTACGACGAATCAAAACGTGTCATCCGTCTGCGTCCGGAAGTAGATGCCGGCAGCATTTGGCTCTCAGGAATGTACACAGGCAAGAGCATCCGTCGTAAAGTAGACCACGTCGAAGCTGACGGACGTGTCGTTTATGTCGACACCAACAACTCTTCCAACGACTTCCTCTCTGACCAAGTTCCGACTCCCGGAGTCATATCAGAATAATCATCATCCACTTATTGTGAACGACAATGGTAAATAGCAACAGAATCCTTACTGTTCTCGTCGCACTGCTACTGTCGGCCACCGCGGCTAACGCCGTTGTGGCCGACAGCCTGCTGCGGCAGGTTCAGCACGAGCAATACGGATATATCAACAATATCCGCCACGGAAGCGTAAATCCAACGTCGCTCGCAGCGACACCACTCGGACTGCTGGCTGTCATAAAAACCGGCTACAACCTTCAGAACGGCGACTTCCACAGCCCCGACGTCGGACGACGCAATGAAGACTTCTTTGTCGAAGCCTACGGTTTGCGCCGCACGAAAAACGTTGTATTCGAAGGCGTGTTCACTTATAGCAACATCGCCGAAGACTCCAAACAATGGAATTCTACTCTCTACCAATCACCTCTAAACCCATTTATTCTCGCCGACTCTCTTCCATCGGACTATAACAAGGAGAAATTTCACCTCGCAGGACGCCTGTCATGGGACATCACCGACAGACTGCGAGCCGGCATCAACGCCGACTATCACGTCGGAGTGCAGAGCGACGAAAAAGACCCGCGCCTTGAAGCTAAAGGTATGCGGTTCATACTTAACCCCGGCATCGAATATGATCTCGGCCCGGTATCAGTCGGACTTACCGGGGGTATCAATCTTATTAATGAAACTGAACAATACTCCAGTCTTCAGACTGCTGTAGTGTACCGATTCTTCCTCATGGGCGGACTTGGTACATTCTACCCACAAAGCGGCGCATCATATAACCGTGATGTAAAAGGAACGTCATGGTTTGCAATGCCGTCGGCCAAACTACGCATCAACGACCGCATATCAGATTATCTAAGCATCCGCTACGACGCTTTGAATGAAAATGCTACCGACGGCGGAAGCACTTACCGCTTTCTCGGCGGCGACTGGAAAGACAAGCGCATCAGTGTCCATAACCGCTTCCAGATTCTGAACGGCCGCAACAGCCACAACATTGAAATCAATGCCCGTTACGACGATTCAAAAGGACTATGGTACGACCAGAAAGCCGTAACCGAAAACGGGACTACTAAATATGAGATAGTAAACAGTTCGATCAAACACAAACAGACAGCCGCCAGTGCTAACGTTTCGTACCGCTTTGACAGGCTTGACAATGCGCGGACTCCCTCGCTTACAGCCATTCTATCTGCCGGAGTCGAAAATATGGACGCGAAAAATTACCCCGAGAAGTACTCGCGCAAGACTACGCACGCCACAGCCGGAGCCTCAATCATGAAACGGTTCTTTGCCGGCAATGTCATCCTGCGCCTTAAGGGTGATTTTGCCTATCGTGCAAAGCTATCCTCGTCAATCAATGCATCCGGTCTTGAACTTTACACCGCCTACACATATCCGATGTATGTATGGGAGTCGGCCTCGTCGCTCGACGCTATCGGACGCATCAACGCCGACATTCCTGTCGGCAATGTGATTATCGGTGCTGAGATTTACGGTGGTGCTCTTGTGTGCACCGACGGAGCCACATCGGCCTACAAGGACAAATCTCTCGGCAAATTCGGCGGTTGCATTAGACTATTTTTCTAAAAGATACAAATGAATAAAACTATATTAAAAATTGCGACTGTAGCTCTGCTCGGGATTGCCATGCCGGTCTTAGCCTCGGCCGCCAACGGCTTCGCCGTTTTCGTCGACAGCGCCAGTTATGCCAACGCACGTGCTGAAGTTGACGCATACGCAACTTCAGTGAAAGCCCAAGGCCTGAAGCCTATTACTGTGGTAGTCACGCCTGATGTCACTCCCGACTCTATCCGCAGTCTGGTGCGCAAAATGGCAAATGCTTCTGCCGATGCCATTGAAAGCATGGTGTTCGTCGGTGATATACCTATTGCAATGGTTTTTGACGCCCAGCATCTGTCTTCGGCTTTCAAACCGCTGCAAACCCGCGACCGCCGCCCCGAACATTCATCGTGCCCGACCGACCGCTTCTACGATGATCTGTCGCTCGACTTCGAGTTTATCAAACGCGATGCCGACAAGCCTTTGCTATATTATTATACCCTTACTTCCGACGGAGCACAGACATCTGCGCCCAAACTTTATTCGGGACGAATAAAAAGCATGGATTTCTATGGCCGCGACAAATATGAAAACCTTCGCCGCTACTTGCGCAAGGTCGTTGAAGTTAAAAAACGCAACGAACCATTTGCCAACCTGCTAATGTTCTCCGGACAGGGCTACAACTCAGAGTCCGTACTGTCGCGCATTGACGAAATAGATGCATTGCGCGAAAACTTTCCGATGCTCCGCAATCAGCAGAATGCCTTCACATATATCGACCACAAAAGCGACCGTTTTGCGAAGTATCCTCTGATGGGAGCATTGCAACGTCCCGACATGTCGTTGGCGCTCTTACACCACCATGGGTCGCCCGCAATGGAGTATATCAACCGTTACCCCGACCCCCGAAGCATCAAGGATCAGCTCGGCGAAGCTCGTCGCTTTTTCCGAAGCAAAATCAGAGCCGGAGTTGACAGAGGTCAGCAACTCGATTCGGTGATTGCAAAATACTGTCGCGACTATGATGTGCCGGCCTCTTGGTTTACCGACGTGCTTGACCCCGCGTCTGTCAAGGCCGACTCCATCTATGACGACAAAATGGATCTTCACCTCTACGATTTCGGCACATACCAGCCTTCGGCAAGAGTGGTTATGCTCGACGCTTGCTATAACGGTGCGTTCAACAACGACGAATACATAGCCGGGGCATACATTTTCGGCGACGGCGACTGCATTGCCGCCATAGCCAATTCGGTCAACTCTTTGCAGGATAAATGGTGTGACAAGAATATCGGTCTTTTCGCATTAGGTATGCCATTGGGCATGTTTGTTCAGCATAATCCATATCTTGAAAGCCACGTCATCGGTGACCCGACCTTCATATTTGCCTCACCGCGAAAGGATATCGACGCTAAAGCACTCGTGTCAGGGTCGCTGAGCGCAAAGCAACTGCGCAAGCTGATGAAAAACGATGAAAACGCGGCCGTCCGCGCGGCAGCTCTCGATGCCCTCGCCGTCAAAGGTGAAATCAGTCAGGATGAGATTCTCGACATGTTCCGCACGTCAGATGCCGCAACGGTGCGCCTACATGCTCTTTGGTTGCTTGCAGACCACCGCACTCCTCAATTTGTCGAAGCCATTAAAATCGGTCTCGGCGACAGCCATGAGATAGTGCGCCGTTTCGCAGCCATCTTTGCCGGCAAAAACGGGTCGCCCGAACTTATCCCTGCTGTAATCAAAGCTTACGCCAATAAATATATCGGCGAACGCGTCGCCTTCCAGCTTACAATGACGATGCCACTGTTCGACAGTCAGTCTATGCTCGCCGAGCTGGACGACCAACGTCCTTACCGCTATGAGCTCAACGAGCAGGAGCTGACGGAACAATACCGCAAGAATATTGCCGAACGCTTCTCCGACGCTGCTTTCGTGGAAGATTTGGCAGAGATAAGCAAACCCGACGCTAATCCCAAGGCAGTGACATCGTTCCTGCGTCGAATGCGCAACAGCAACTTACACACTAAAGTCGACCAACTTCTGAGATTAATAGAATCATCGGACAACGACGACATAAAAGTAGTGGCCATAGAAGCTTTAGGATGGTTTGACCGCTCATACAAGGCCTCGGAAATCGAGGCCGCAATGGCGAAAATTGCCGCCGACGAGACTCAGAGCGAATCTGTCCGCACCGAAGCGGCCAAGACTATCGGACGCATCAAAGCCAAAGCCTGACAACCAGTAATATTTTATTTGGCAGAGACAGTGGGTTGTTGCCACGCGAATGCCTACATCGGAGCTGACAGAGGCCATGGACTTTGGTTTGCCGTTGTGTATTGTAAAGAGTTAGGAGGATTGTATGGGATATTGTCGGTTATTTTCACTATCTTTGCAGTCTGATAAACTTTGTTCTCAAACACGACGATATGCAAGAGAAAATCATTATCCTGGACTTCGGCAGTCAGACGACACAGCTAATCGGACGTCGCGTCCGTGAGCTTAACACTTACTGCGAGATAGTTCCCTACAACAAATTCCCCCACGACGACCCGTCGGTAATCGGCGTAATCCTTTCGGGCAGTCCTTTCTCGGTCTACGACGAGAAGGCGTTTAAGGTAGATTTAAGCAAAATTCGGGGCCGATTGCCAATTCTCGGCATCTGCTACGGCGCACAGTTTATGGCCTATACCAACGGCGGGACGGTTGAACCTGCCGGCTCGCGGGAGTACGGACGTGCTCATTTAATGACGTTCGACAGGGAAAATCCCCTGCTTAAGGGGCTGTCTGACGAGACTCAAGTGTGGATGAGCCATGGCGACACAATAACGTCGATTCCTGACAACTTTAAGATCATCGCTTCGACCGACAAGGTGGCTGTGGCGGCTTATCAGGCCGATAACGAGAAGCTTTGGGGCGTGCAGTTCCACCCTGAAGTGTACCATACGACTGAGGGCACTCAGCTGCTGAAAAATTTCGTGGTTGACATCTGCGGTTCTCATCAAGATTGGAGCGCGGCTTCGTTCATTGAGAGCACAGTGGCACAGCTTAAGGAGCAACTCGGCGACGATAAGGTGGTTCTCGGACTGTCAGGCGGTGTGGATTCATCGGTAGCGGCGGTGCTTCTCAACAAAGCCATCGGAAAAAATCTCACCTGCATATTTGTGGACCACGGGATGCTCCGCAAAAATGAGTTTAAAAATGTGCTTCACGACTATGAATGTCTGGGTTTGAACGTAATCGGAGTGGATGCAAGCGAGAAATTCTTCTCAGAGTTGGCCGGAGTGACCGAACCTGAACGTAAGCGCAAAATCATAGGCAAGGGCTTTATCGACGTATTTGACGAGGAAGCTCACAAGATAAAGGATGTCAAATGGTTGGCACAAGGAACCATTTATCCCGACTGCATAGAGTCGCTGTCAATCACAGGCACCACTATTAAGAGCCACCATAATGTGGGTGGACTTCCTGAGAAAATGAATCTCAAGCTGTGCGAACCGCTACGTTTGCTGTTCAAGGACGAAGTGCGTGCGGTAGGCCGCGAGCTCGGGATGCCCGAACATCTTATAAAACGCCATCCGTTCCCCGGCCCCGGGCTGGCGGTGCGCATACTCGGCGACATAACTCGGGAGAAGGTGCGCATCCTACAGGATGCCGACGACATCTTCATTCAGGGACTGCGCGACTGGGGGCTTTACGACCAAGTATGGCAGGCAGGGGTAATTCTGCTACCGGTGCAAAGTGTAGGAGTTATGGGCGACGAACGCACCTACGAACGTGCCGTTGCACTTCGCGCCGTCACATCGACCGATGCCATGACTGCCGACTGGGCACATCTGCCCTACGACTTTATGGCAAAAGTGTCGAACGACATCATCAACAAGGTGCGCGGAGTGAACCGCGTCTGCTACGACATCTCCTCGAAGCCGCCGGCCACAATCGAGTGGGAATAAACAAGGTACTTTCAGACTCCTATATCCCATATTCCGGCAATCCATGTTGCCGTCACGAGCTATTTACCCTCAAGAGGATGTGTCAAAATACAAAAGCTTCTGAAAGAAGCCTAAAATTGGATAGCCGGTAAAGAGACCGTTAGGTCGATTTGCCCGGAAAGAGTTAGGAAATGGATTTAAATCTGTAAGGATTTGACAATTAGAATGTTGCAATGTTAAATCTTTGCAGATTTTTATTTCTTTATAAACCTTAAACCGGAGATAGGCGCGTTGCGCCAATCCCCGGCTATTCATTTTATGCATCTTTCAGATGCAATAATTCTATTTTGACACACCGCCGGCTATGCATTTTGGTACTTCTTTCAGAAGCTTTTGTATTTTGAAACAGCCCCTTGTCTCTTTTGTCCGCATTGGAAGAATCTGACCCCGAAATTCGTTCCCGACGGTATAAAATTACCACTAAACTACACAGGATTTATAATGCCCCCTCGTTATTAGAATTGGAGAAATGTCAGATTTGGTTGATAGATATAAAAACACTAATTTTGTAATTCGTTAAATTATAGAGTCATGTATCTGATAACTGAAAATATACAAAAACTGTTTGCCTTATGCCGTCGGTATAAGGTTCGCAAGTTGTATGCGTTTGGGTCGATGCATACTCCTCGCTTCAACGATAACAGTGATGTGGATATAATGCTATGAAATGATAATTCACCACTAATCAGACCCTCTAAATTATGAACATAACATCAATTCTTCAGGAGTATCATGTGCTTGGGCTTACGATAGGCATCTGCACATTTTTGTGTATCGGGGTGTTCCATCCGATTACGATAAAATGCGAGTATTATTTCGGCACAAAATGTTGGTGGTGGTTTCTGCTACTCGGAACCTTGTGCCTGATTCTGTCGCTTTTGGTCAAGGATGTGCTTGGCTCTACGCTGTTAGGTGTGGTAGGGTTCTCGTCGTTTTGGACCATTAAGGAGATTTTTGAACAACAAGAACGTGTCCGCAAAGGCTGGTTTCCGCGCAATCCGAGACGACGCTACCCCTGGGACGAAGAAGGCTCAAATTAACCGACTATCCTTTACCAGCCTCCGGAAGCACCTCCTCCGCCTGTCATACCGCCACCAAAGGATCCTCCGGAGAAACCGCCTCCGCCTCCGGAGAAACCGCCACGTCCGGCACCTATGCCACCGATGATAATCGGCGCTTCTTGAGCAAGTTTTGGAATCTTAATATTTTGATTGGTATGTCTGCCGCAGTTGTGGCAGACATATTCTTTTACGGCAAGCCCTTCCGTGCGGTAAGTTGGCTGCTGTACTACTCGCTCAGAACGCAATGAACACGCTCTGGCACCGCAAACGGGACATACTTTATAGGCCGATGCCTGATTGACGTATGGCAGTATGTCAAGTTCGCCACAATTGTCGCACAGCCACACGTCATAGTCCACCGACTTTAGCCGCTCTTCGGTGTCCTGAGCCGGTGTAAGATACTGATTGTCGGTTTGCTCGTCGAGACGATGCATCTTATGGTGACAATTCGGACAAAGTCTGCGTTTGGTGCGCAGACGTCTCATAGTAAGCAATATTATAAAGAACGATATAAAGGGGATTCCAATACCGAGGAAAGACATTACCAAAGCCGGCAACTCAATCTTAGATAAGGCGAGATAACGGTCGTAGCGGTCTTTCTTACTGTTACGCCGCAATGTAACAATGTACAAGACAAAAACTACGATTGCCATTACGACACCGGCGCCCAGCCACATATTGAACAATTCGCGCGCCGAACCGTCGTCGGTGCTCCGGCTTGACTCCGCGCCATATTTTGATGCAATCTCTCCGGAGGCTTCCGGATTTGAAATAATATTATTGATTTCGTTCACCGTTGCCAACACTCCACCGTCAAAGTCGCCGGCTTTGAAATGGGGCGAGGCCACATTGCGGATAAGCCGGCCTCCTATTATGTCAGGAATAAGCCCCTCCATGCCATAGCCTGTTCGAATTACCATCTTTCGGTCGTCCTTAGAGACGAGGAAAAGCAGACCGTTGTCATTGTCACTTTTACCGATTCCCCACTTCGTAAACAGTTCTGTTCCGAAAGAGTCAATGTCGCCCCCTTCGATGCTGTCAACAACGACCACAACGACCTCAGCGGTCGTTGTACGCTGAAGATTATAGAGCATCGAGTCGAGCGTGGCCACAGTGGCTGCCGACAAAATAGCATCGGGATTGCTGACATACTTGGTCCGATCCCTCAAATGCATGTTGGGGACATCGTTCACACTGTATGTAGCGGCGGCGGCCACCGACACAACCGCATAAAGCAAGAGTGTGCAAACAGTCAATATTCGTCGAAAAATCATAGTCTATTCAGCGGTTATTAAGAAACATCTTTTAATTAAACAGCCGGAAGGCTCATTCCGTTGAGTTTGCGGTACAAATCCAGCGCATACACATCAGTCATGCCCGACACGTGGTCAAGCACGGCCTGAATCTTTCCAAACAAAGTCGGCGAGTTTATATCGTATTGTTTAGGCACTTTGCTGAGCAACAACGACGAGTAGTTAAGCTCCGGATACCGCACGGCATGGATAAGCTTCTCCATCAAGAAAGATATTATTCTGTTACCGGCCAACTCGACATCCACGACATCGCTGGCACGGTATATTTTGTCCCAGGCAAGAGCAGAACACCGATGGTAGCCGTCACGCTCCATGTGTTCGATATGATCAAGAAGCGAACCTTCAAAACTTCCCGCGAGGATGCAGTCTTCATTAGCGACAAAAGCCATAGCGCACTGTTTTACTAATGTGCCGATTACGCACGAACGCAGATATGCAACCTTCTCGTTCGGATCGTCGACCGTGTCCATCACTTTAAGGCATTGCATCCGCCGTTCTTTCCCGAAAAACGACAACAGCACGTCGGACACGTCGGAAAAAGATATTACCTTAAGTTTATGGGCATCTTCTATGTCCATGACTTGATAGCATATATCGTCGGCAGCCTCCACTATATAGACGAGAGGATGTCGTGAATAGCACACCTCGCCGTCATCGCCATATTTTCTGATAAGTCCGAGTTCGTCGGCAATACGCATGAAGGTATCTATCTCAGTAGTGAAAAAGCCGAATTTGTTTTTCTTTCCGGCCATACGCGATTCGTAAGGATACTTCACGATAGACGCGAGCATTGAATATGTCATGGCGAAGCCCCCGGCGCGACGTCCCCGAAACTGATGCGTCAACAGACGGAACGAGTTTGCATTACCTTCGAAATGTGTAAGGTCGGACCATTGTGCTCCGGAAAACTCCGACTCAAGCACTTTCCCTGCCCCCTCGCTGAAAAAAGTAGATATAGCCTTTTCGCCGGAATGTCCGAAAGGCGGATTGCCAAGGTCGTGAGCAAGACACGCAGCACCTACAATCTCGTCGAGGGCCTCAAGCTTGGCGCACCAAGCCTCTGACGCGTACTTTTTACGCAGTACGGTGCTTATCTCGTTTGCAAGCGAACGCCCCACAGAAGCCACTTCCATTGAGTGAGTCAAGCGGTTATGCACGAATATGCTCCCCGGCAAAGGGAACACCTGGGTCTTATTCTGCAGACGGCGAAATGGCGACGAAAATACGAGCCGATCGAAGTCGCGCTGAAAGTCGCTCCTTGTACCACGCTTGGGGTCGTGGAAATCTTCGAGGCCGAAACGCTTGTCGTTAATCAGCCTGTCCCAATGCATCATTTGGCAATCGGTATTCATAATAGTCCAAAATTACACAGAATTACTCAATTTACGTGCATCGGCGTTAAGTTTTCTCACTTTTTAAAGATTTTCTTAACTGAAACAGAGGATGGCGGAGCAACAAATTTTATTGCCGACAACGAAACTTAACGCCTATTTATGATGTTTTAATAAAAAAGCGTTCGATTTATGAATGTTAAATGCGCCATTTTAACTATTTTCGCGTATTAAAAGCTCTTCTAACTCGGTTAAAAACAAATTATGGAACGAATCAAAGTAAAAATAATCAATAAATCAGGCCACGAACTGCCTTCGTATGAGACACCTTCCGCAGCCGGAATGGATGTCCGCGCATTCCTGAAAGAGCCTATCACACTGCAACCGCTCGAACGCGCTCTCATTCCAACCGGACTTTATATGCAACTGCCTCATGGATACGAATGTCAGATCAGACCGCGCTCGGGACTGGCGCTAAAACACGGCATCAGTCTGGTTAACACTCCGGGCACTGTCGATTCAGACTACCGGGGAGAAATCGGCGTCATAGTCATAAATCTGTCAAAAGAACCGTTTACGATAAAAGACGGCGAGCGTATATGCCAGATGGTAATCAAAGAATATGTCCGAGCCGATTGGGAAATTGTCGAACGTCTCGACGAGACCAAGCGCGGCGAAGGTGCATTTGGCCATACCGGCGTAAATTAAGAATCCGCTTTCGTGTTAAAACTCGTTCTTAAACAAGCTCTAAACTAAGCTGCAAAATGAGAATCAACGCCCGACACTTCTTGATTATCCTGCTGTCTGCATTGGCATCAATCATGCCGAGCGGCTCAACATACGCGAAAAAGAAAGCCCCTGCTCAATCGGACAACAGCGACGAGCTCAAAGCCGACTATATCTTTATGGAGGCACTCCGCCAAAATTCTGCCAACAATGAAGATGCCTACTACGATTTGCTGAGAAGAGCGCATGAACTCAATCCGAACGAAAGCGACATAGAATTTTATCTCGGATTCTACACTATGCTTGTGGCAAGAACCGACTCGGCCATGGGCGAATCAGGATATAACATGATGCGGAACCACTTTAACAAGGTGCCTTCCGACTTTTACAACAACCGTATTTACGGAGCTATCAGCGACCAGCTTGGGAAAAACGGTGAAGCAATCCGCGTCTGGCGCATTCTCGACTCCATCTACCCCAATAAGATTGAAGTGGCGCTAAATCTGGCAAGCGCGCTCTCAGCATCACGCGATTCAGCCAAGCTGAAAGAGGCTCAAGCCATATACAATAGAATCGAGACAGTGCAAGGCAAAAGCATACCTTTAACTTTCAATAAAATACGCACATATCTGCCGTCGAACGACACGGTGGCAATATTCAACGAAGTGCGTGACTTAATCGCCACATCGCCACGAAACGTTGACAACAACATTTTTGCCGGCGATGTATACGCTAAATTCGACATGCCCGACACCGCTCTGGTCTACTATAATCGCGCGTGTGAACTCGACCCTTCGTCGGGAGCCGCCTACTATTCGAGAGCCACACTCTACAAATCGGTCGGCGACAGTCTGGCATACGACCGCGAGGTGTTTAATGCCCTGAAGCAGGAGAGCCTTGACCTTGACGCAAAGCTGGAGCTTCTGACCGGATACATACGCGAACTTTATGAGGACGAGAGCCAGCATCCTCGAATCGAAGAGCTGTTCGGGTCACTCATTCAACAGCACCCCCACGAATCCAAGGTGCGCGAACTTTATTGCTCTTATCTTTACGTAGTCGACGACTTTGCCGGTGCCGCCGAACAGATGGGATACGCCCTCGACATCGATCCGGCCAATATTGAAAACTGGCATACATTAATCAGTCTGTATATGCGGGCCGAGAAGACGGATGAAGCCGAAAAGGCCGGTGAAACTGCCATGCATTATTATCCCGACAGTCCTGAGCTCGACCTGCTAATGTCGGCCGTCTATAATCAGAACAAGAAATTTGACCGTGCCCAAAGCGTGCTCGATAAAGCGCTTCAAAGCACCGGCGCCAACGACCGCGAGCTGCTGTCGCAGATTTATTCGTCAAAAGGCGATTCGTTCTACGCGGCAGGAAGCCCCGATTCCGCATTTGTTTACTACGAAAAAGCCCTCGAATATAATCCCTACAATCTGTTGGCAATGAACAATTGCGCTTACCATCTTGCCCTGGAGGGGAGAGACCTTGACAGAGCGGAAAGGCTTAGCGCGACTACAATAAAGGAGCGGCCCGACGATGCAACCTCGCTCGATACGTATGCCTGGATACAGTTCCGAAAGAAAGACTACACCCAAGCCCAAGTTTACATCCAGAAGGCACTCGACAATACTCCGGAACCGTCGGAAGAACTGTATGAACATGCAGGCGACATCTACTTCTTTACCGGCGACCACGCTAAAGCCATCGAATTTTGGGAAAAAGCGCTTGAGTTAGCTCCCGACAATGAACTGTTGAAGAGAAAAGTCAAGCACCGTACATACTTTTACGAATAGCAAAACCGTTAATCGAACATGAAGTCTAAACTAATCATCATATTTCTCGCCACTGCCACATTGTTGGCAGGATGTCGCTCGTCAAAAAACGTCTCAGACAACCGCGGCACTCAGTCAGGGGTAAATGTCGCCGAATCGACGGCAAACGCTGACCCGTTTGACCTTATGACTGCATCCTTCTCACAGTGGACCGATGTCAACGTTCCGGTCAGCATACAGTTGGTCAAGCCATCGAAGTTCTCCATCTCCGGACGTGCCAGTCTGGTCAGAGGCAAATCTATCGACATAAGCCTCCGTGTGCTCGGATTTGAGATGGGAAGGGCTTTCATAACCCGCGACTCGGCGTTCGTGGTAATTAAGCCAAAGCGCACCTACATGGCAGAAAGTCTCAGCGAGTTGACAAAGTACGTGACTTTTACCACCGAAAATATCCAGGACTTGCTTATCGGCAGACCCTTCATTCTCGGCAACTCAACTATGACAAATAACGACAAAAAGCTCGTATCGGTCGAGACTGTCGACAACGGGCTGATAATTACTCCGAAAAAGCAGCCCGGCATGGCGCAATACGGCTTTGCCGCCGACTTGGAAGAATTGCTCAAGAAACTAATAGTGGTAAGCACCGGAGCCGAAACGTTTAAGGCTGAAGTCACCTACAGCGGACATGCCCAAAGCACGCCTGCCGGTGTGGTGGCAACTGACACACATATTGCCGTAGACACCCCCAAAGGCGCTTACGAAGCTTCGTTTGCATGGAAATGGAGCAGTGCTAAATGGAACTCCGGAATCGTGTCTGACTTTTCGGTTCCTGACGGTTACAAGCGCGTATTGGCAAAAGACTTGCTGAAAGGAGCTTTTTAAATGAGCCTGCTGACCACCTCCACGATTATGAAACGCAGTGTCTTGATTCTCTTTCTGATTTGCCTGATTTCGGCTGTCGATTTGTCGGCGGCCAAACCTCGCAAGCGCACCGTGTCGGGAGTCAAGAAAGAGCAACACGATAATAAACGCGCCATCAAACAGACTGCCGAACAGCTCGAAGCGAATGCTAAAAACACGGAGCGGACGCTAAACGCGCTGAACTCGCTCAACGCCGAAATGAAAATCAAGGAGGGCGAAATACGCCGGCTCGAACAGCAAATAGATTCTGCCGACCGACAGATAGCGGCTACGGCCGACTCCATAACAGCGCTCGACGACAATTTGAAACAACTGCGTGACACTTACGCCAAAGCTGTGCGTCGGACCGAGACTGGACAAAGAGCCAAGTCGTCGAAATTGGCATTCATATTTTCCGCCAACTCATTTCGCCAGGCCTACAGCCGGTCACGCTATCTGAAAGAGTTTTCGGAATGGCGGGGTCGCAAGAGTGAGCAGATTGTGAAAATGCAGGCCGAACTCAACGACAAGAAGGAGCGGCTTGATAAAATCCGCGCATCAAGAACTTCCAAACTTAAATCGCTCAATGCATCTAAGGCCGAACTTGGGCAGCGACAGGCCGAAACGGCGGAATTAGTATCCGAACTTAAGCAACAAGGGTCATCGCTAAAGCGCGTACTTAAGGCGCAGGAGGCCAAAGCCAAAGCCTTGGACACAGAACTTGAACGCCTGATAGCCGAGGAACAACGTCGCATAGAAGAGGAAGAAGCAAGGAAAGCGGAGGAAGCAAGGATAGCCGCCGAAGCCGCGAAAGCGAAAGAAGCTCAGGAAAATAAAAAGGAGAAAAACGAAAAAGCGAAAAGTAAGGAAGACAGCAAGAGTAAAAAGGAGAAAAAATCTGACAAACAGACTGCTCCCATCACTGTGAATCCCACTGTCGCCAATACTGAAACTAAGCCGGAGCCGAAACCGGTGGAAAAACCGAACACCACTACCACGTCCCCCGCTACTGCCGAGACGACACGCAAACTTACAGGCACCTTCGAGAGCAACAAAGGACGTCTGCTCTTCCCGGTAAGCGGAAAGTATAAAATTGTGCGCCCGTTCGGACGACACAAACACCCTGACCTGCCATACGTAGTCACTGACAATAGCGGCATAGACATCGAAGCCGAACCGGGCGGCCAGGCCCGCGCCATATTCGACGGAAAGGTTTCGGCCATATTCCATCAACCCGGCTACAACACCATCGTGATGATTCGCCACGGTAATTATCTGACCATCTACGCCAACATCACCGATCTTTTAGTGAAGAACGGCGACGAACTCCAACAGGGTCAGCCCATCGGAAAGATTTATGCCGACCCGGACGACAACGGACGCTCAATTCTGCACTTTGAAATCCGCAAGGAGAAGGAGAAGCTCAATCCGTCACTGTGGGTGAAATAACTAATTGCGCCATGTCACGACTGCTGTCAATAGTTATGCCCGCTTACAATGCGTCGACTCACATTGGCGACGCCATATCGAGCCTGCAACGTCAGACGTATGCCGACTGGGAGCTGATAGTCGTTGACGACCGCTCGACCGACTCCACGTGCAGGAAAGTGGCAGACTTTGCCGAATCAGACCGGCGCATCCGCCTGATTTGCCGCTCCGACAACAGCGGGGGAGCTTTCACTCCACGCACGGAAGCCGTAGCCGCGGCCGAAGGCGAATATGTCGTTGAGTTAGATGCCGATGACTTAATTGATGCTGACTATCTGCAGGCAATAGCCGACAGAATAGCACAGACCGGCGCAGATGCCGTGTTTGGCAACATGACTTTTCTCCGCCCCGACGGAAGCCGTGAGCCATTAGCCTCGAGCGTCGACCGCATGTCGGTGGTGGCCGGACGCGACTATCTTAAGTCAACGCTTGACGGATGGCGCGACGGCTGTAAGGGAGCCATAAGGCGCGACATTTATCTGCGGTCGTGTCAGAGTCAGGCCATTGACGGAAGGGCAATGTCAGCCGATGAGCTTCTGACCAGAATAATACTTATCAACTCCGACAAAGTCGCATTCGTTACGCCGACATATTTTTATAGAGTCAATCCTCACTCCGTGACCCGGCAGAAGAGCATCCGGATGTTTGACGTTCTCGACACCGATCTTCGGCTTCGCCGGCTCATTGACATGCATTTTTCCGATGGCGCTGCCGAGCGCGTCATGGTCAACAATCAGTCTGTGGCCGACCTCTGGAGTTGTCTGCGGGAATATGCCGGATTTGACTTCGCTACGGAATCAGACCGTCGTAAGGTCAGAGAAATGCTCGACCGCGCATACAAAGCGGCCGATATAAGCGGCGCCTTGAAGCGTATGGGCCTGCGGCGCACGTTGGCTCTGTTTGGCGGCCCGACGGCAGTAACTTACTTGTTTAGACTTCTCAACGCAATTGGAAAAGGAAAACAACGGATATAGGAGCATACTCAAAGGCATGTCGTTCTTTGGCGGCGCACAGGTGTTTCAGATTCTGATTAATCTTGTGCGGGGGAAGTTCGTGGCAATTCTTTTAGGCCCGGAAGGGATGGGCATATCGTCGCTGCTTACTTCGTCGACCAACACCGTACGCCAGCTTGCCTCGCTCGGCCTCCCCACGGCAATAGTCAAAGAGGTTTCGGCAGAAGATGCCGAAGACGACGCCACCAAAGGTGCCGTAATAGAAGCGGCTCGGACAGCCACGCTGATCACGGCGTTCGCTGGAGCGCTCATCTGCATTTTGTTTTCATCGTTGCTCAGCCGATGGACGTTCGGCGATGGGGCTTTCTCGTGGCAGTTCGCGGTGTTGAGCCTGGCGGTGCTCTTTGGCATACTCGGTTCGGGTGAAATGTCGATTCTCCAGGGGCTTCATCAAGTAAAGCGTCTGTCATGGTCGTCAGTGGTCGGAGCTTCGACCGGACTTGCCGTAGGGGTTCCGCTTTACTACTTCTGGGGCAACGACGGCATAGCCCCCGGCATGATAGCGGTGTCGCTCGCCACATACATATTCTATCGACTTTATTCGTCAAAAGCGGCCAAAAGCAGGAAGCGCGATGTCGACCGCGCAGTCAAGCGGCTGATAATGCGCCGATTGGTAACGTTGGGATTGGTGCTGATGGCAGGGTCGCTGATCGGAACGCTCGCCACATATCTCTCAAATGCATTTATACGCTACATCGGCGGAATCGACGACGTGGGATATTTCCAGGCGGCAAACTCCATCACAAACCAATATGCGGGGGTAATCTTCGCGGCCATGTCTGTCGACTATTTCCCGCGCCTCGTCGGCGTGGCGTCAGACAATGCCAAAGTCACCGACATTGTGAACAGGCAGACGGAGATAATCGCGCTGATTATCGGCCCGCTGATGGTTCTGCTGATGTTGACGGCCCCGTTGCTGATACGCATATTCCTGACCCAACAATTTGATCAGGCCATCCCGCTTGTTCAATGGCTCGGCATGGGGGTGTTTCTGCGGGCGCTCGCCTACCCTCCCGGCTACATCGCCTTCGCCAAGAGCGACAAGCGTCTGTTTTTCATCCTCGAAGGGGTGGTCGGAAATGTCATTTATCTGACTGCCAACTGTCTGTGTTACTATCTTTTGGGACTTATCGGCCTGGGTGCCGCCATGTGTGTCACGTATCTGCTGAGCCTCGCCATCTATTATGCCGTCAACAATCGGCGATATGCCTACCGTGTCCGGCCGTCAACGGTACGCACCGTAGCGCCCGTCGCCACGGCTGTTTTTGCGGCCTTCATAACCGTCATGGTTTCCGACGGGACGGCGCAATATGTCGTCACCGCCATCATTTTTATCGCCATCACAGTCATTTCCTGCCGCCGCCTCCTCCGCCTCACCCGCAAATAAATGGCGGAGTTTGTGCCGCCGCGATGCGGCCGAGGCGGAGGGGGGTGTCCATGTTCCACAAGCTGCGGACACCTACGGCGTCCTTGCATGTGGCTATGCATCTGTGGCGGCTACACCGCCATGCCTACGGCGCAAAATGGCCGGAGCTACGCAATGATCCGGAGGATGGCGAGGTTTGTGTGGCCGAGGGAGGATGGCGGAGCCATGAGCGGCGGAGCCGCGTGAGATGCGTAGCCACACGTAAACGCGGTGGAGCCGCGTGCAACGTGTGGGGCGGAGCCCCACCCCTCTATCCATCGGCTACAGCGTAGCCGAACTAAACGTCTTCAAACAAATATTCTTCCTCGTATTCAACTCCGTACAAATTCAACATTCGCCGGACCTCCTCGCGAAATGTGCACCCCTTGTGATGCTCATATTGGTTTAATATATAATTCTTTACCGCCGGCACATGCGAATGGGAATACGAGAAACACGCGTAGCCTTTTTGCCATTGAAAATGACAGCCCGTCATTCGCTGGCCGTTTATAAATTTCGCCGTATTAATTTTCAAATCCCGCACCATGTCCGGGAGAGATTGTTTGCCGGAATAGCACATTAATATATGTATGTGATCGGCCACACCGCCAACAATCACAGGAAGATGCCCCATGCCAAGCAGGGCCTGAGCCATATAGGCATGAATTCGCGGTTGGTATGAAGGAAACAGCATAGATTCGCGATTTTTAACCGCGAATACGAGGTGGAGGTAAATTTTTATATATGTATTTGCCATCGGGAGAGAGTATTTGTGCAAATATACGGCATTAAATGAAAATGAGCAAATAGTTGTGCCGCCGCGATGCGGCCGGTGTAGAGGGGGGTGGCCATGTTCCACAAGCTGCGGACACCTACGGCGTCCTTGCATGTGGCTATGCATCTGTGGCGGCTACACCGCCATGCCTACGGCGCAAAATGGCCGGAGCTACGCAATGATCCGGAGGATGGCGAGGTTTGTGTGGCCGAGGGAGGATGGGCGGAGCCGGGAGCGGCGGAGCCGCGTAACAGGCATAGCCACACGTAAACGCGGTGGAGCCGCGTGCAACGTGTGGGGCGGAGCCCCACACCTCTATCCATCGGCTACGGAGTAGCCGGACAACACAAATCCGGGGGAATGCGATCTCTTGGCGAGAGTTACCGTCGGTTTGTAACTTATTGACTATCTGCAATTTGCAATCCACAAATTTAGCCATGGTCGAACAAATGCCGATTTTTACCCAAATTACCTCTTTCTCTATCAAATTCCATCTTTAAAGGTCATTAAAATCTGCCGGAATTCTTGTATAGTTTAGATTATTTGCATAATTTTGCCAACGAAAAGTATCTCTCGCCAAGAGACCAACTTGGAAAATTACCGAATTGTGGGGGGGGTAAGCTATTGACCTTCAAGCGATTATCCCCACAAAGAAAATGCTATAGGACCGATTTTCTTCGCCATAAGTTGTTTGCACGGAGGCACGAAAACTGAAAAAACATAGTGAATATATAAATGAAAAAGATTATCATCTTATTCTTGGCTCTTGTGGCCACGGTCGGAATGGCCAAAGCGCAAGATGTGGCTGTTAAGACTAACTTACTCTATGACGCTCTGCTTAACGTAAACCTTGGAGCAGAGGTTAGACTTGCACCGAAATGGTCGGCCGACATTTCAGGCAACTTCAACGCCTGGACCCTGTCGCACGGCAAGAAATGGAAGCACTGGCTCGTGCAGCCGGAGATCCGCTACTGGTTCTGCGACGCCTTCGCCGGACACTTCGTCGCCGCCCATGCCCTCGCAGGCCAATACAACTTCGGACACATCGACCTGGGCGACTTCAGCTTCCTCGGCTCCCCGTTCAAAGGCCTTAAGGACCACCGCTATCAAGGATGGTACGGAGGGCTCGGCCTGGCCTACGGCTACTCCTGGATTTTAAGCAAGCACTTCAACCTCGAAGCCGAGTTAGGCCTCGGCTGGATCTACACACGCTACGACACATTCGAGTGTGCCGGTTGCGGCCGCAAAGTGGCCCGCGACAAAGTCCACAACTATGTCGGCCCCACCAAAGCCGCCGTCAGTCTCGTCTACGTTTTCTAACCCCCACGCATAAACGATTATGAAGCAACTACTTTTCAGCATAGTAATGGGCCTGGGCGCAACGAGTGCCTGGGCAGCCGATCCGGTCAGCGATATAAGCGTGGAGCGGTCGGAAAGCAATCTAATAGTAAAAATGTCAGTCGACCCCACGGCAGTCGAGTCGAAGTCAAACCGCGAAGAGTGGCTCCGCCCGCTCATCACCGACGGCACCGACTCGCTCTGGCTGCGCCCCGTGGTTTTGGCCGGACGCACCCGCTACTACCAGCACCTGCGCCGCGACGGCAACGACCCCGCCGACTACATTATGATGCGCTCCGGACAGGGCGAGACCTACGAATACTCGCAGATGGTGCCTTATCAGGACTGGATGGAGATGTCGACGCTCGTGATGAAGCGCGATGTCGACGGATGCTGCGGCGACGCATTGGCCCCAACCGAATCGTCCGACCTCGCCGTGCTCGACTTCCGTCCACGCGTATTCGAGCCTATATTAGTATATGTAAAGCCTGAGGCCGACAGCGTCAAGACCCGCGAGATACACGGCTCGGCCTACATCGACTTCCGCGTCAACCGCACCGACATCGACCCGACTTACCGCCGCAATCCAGAGGAACTGGCCACCATACGCGCCACCATCGACGCTGTACGCAACGACAAGGACGTGACCATCACCCGCCTCGCCATCAAGGGTTTCGCCTCGCCTGAAGGATCCTACGCCAACAATGAGCGCCTGGCCAAGGGACGTACCGAGGCCCTGGTCGACTACGTGCGCGACCTCTACCGGTTCCCCTCCGGACTCATGTCAACCTCTTGGGAGGCAGAAGACTGGGCCGGCCTGATTCGCTACGTCGAATCGTCCGACCTCAAGGACCGCGACGCCATCATGGCCGTTATCACCGACACCTCGCTCCAGCCCGACGCGCGCGAATGGCGTTTAAAGTCGCGCTATCCCGAGCAGTATGCATTCCTGCTTAAGGAGGTCTACCCCGGTCTGCGCCACTCCGACTACTCGGTCAACTACAATGTGCGCAACTATGTGTCGGTCGACGAGATAGCTGCCGTCATTTTCGAGGCTCCGCAGAAGCTGTCGCTCGAAGAGATTTTCCGCTATGCCCAGAGCCTCGACAAGGACTCGCCCGAGTTTAAGGAGGCCATGGAGATTGCCGTCAGAATGTACCCGCAGTCTGACGTGGCCAACCTCAACGCCGCCATGACAGCCATCGGCCACGCCGAGTATGACATGGCCCGCGACTATCTGGCAAAGGCCGGCGACTCCGACGAGGCTAAGTATGCCCGCGGAATCCTCGAGGCAAAGACCGGCAACTATGAGGCCGCCGTGCCCTACCTTGAAGCCGCCCGGAGCGTTGCCGAAGCTCAGGCCGCACTCGACCAACTCCGTGAGTTCGGATTCATCCAATAATCATCTGGCCGCACGGCCCGTGCGGCCCCACAATAAACTGAACAACAACTTTTTTATTAATAACTTTCACTTTTTTTAATTCAATTTAATTGCAATGAAAAAATCCAATTTTCTTTTCGGAGCAGTAGCCGCCTTGGCAATGGGCGGAGCTTTCACAGCTTGTTCCGACGACATGCCTACCCAAGGCATCGACAATGGAGTAGCGGAGTATGACCAGACCCGCTACCTCAGCGTGACCATCGGAAATCCTCCTTCTAATGGTTCAAGAGCCGCCGACGCCGACTTCGAGCAAGGCACCGACCTTGAAAACTATGTACACGACCTATACTTCGTATTCTACGACGCTGCCGGCGTTCCTACCGGTGAATCATATCACCTACGCTTCTCAGACAACGCAAACAACAGCGACGGAACAAACAACCTCCAAGACGATGGCAAAGTAACAGGAGCGTTTACCACAAATACATCAGGAAATGTAGGCAAAGTCTGGACATCTGTCATTCCGGTTCAGTTGGCTCAAGGCGCCAACCTTCCCTCTTACGTAATGGCTTTTGTCAACCCGGTCAGCTCAGCCGACCTTGTAACCAAGACACTTAGTGTACTCGACGATGAAACAAGAAACTTGGTTCAGCTCTCAGACAACCACTTCCCGATGAGCAACTCAGTTTATTACGGCAACGACCCCATCTCCGGTGAAACTAACGTACGTATGGTAGCAACTCCGGTCACCACATCGCAGCTTTACAACACCGAGGCTGAGGCCGCCGCTGAAGGTGCTTCATCTGTGGACATCTACGTTGAGCGTTATGCCGCTAAGGTAAATCTTACTATTGCCGCCAACTCTATCTCTGACGAGATTGACGCATCAACCGGAAATGCAGTTAACGGTTACAAACTTAAATTCGTGCCCGAATACTGGCGCACAAACGCTATCGACGAGAAGACCTACGTGGTTAAGCGTTACGGTGTAATTGAAAACGGCGTGACAAACTACAAACCCACTTACGCCCAAATGGTAGCCAACTTCAACAACCGCACCTGGTGGAACGACGCAAATTTATACCGCAGCTACTGGGCAGCTTCACCCTCTTACTACGCTAACGATTTCCCGACCGTTTCCGACGACGTTACCGACCTTGCCGAGGGTTCAACAACGGAGAAAAAGAACAGCTACCTTCTACACTACTTCTCATACAATGAGATAAAGAACAACAAACTGAACGGTGCAGATACGAATAAAACGATGGTTTGGAGCGCAACTGACGGTAAATTTGTCGATGCAGACGGTAACGAATCTGCCTTCTATGCCAGCGAAACCACCGCAAGCTCATCAGCTTGGAACCAAGGCACCAACAACAGCTACAATCCCCTTGCAGTAATGGCTTCTGCCGTAATCGTTGGCCACTATGAAGTTACAGCCACAGGCGACAAAGCCACAGTAAATACCGGCGATACCTTCTGGCTCTATGGCAAATCCGGAAGCAAATGGAATCTCTACGCTTCTGAACAAGCATTGGTAACAGCAATGGCACTTCAGCAGAACACCGTGCTTAAAAATGTTGCAGCCGAAGATGAGACTCCTATCTATCAGACTGTGACTGTCGGCGACGGACAAGGCTCGACCGTAACTTACGCTTCCGGAGTATTCAAAGCAGAACACCCCTCTCAGGCTGTTCGTGAAGCAGCAGGCGTAACAGTTGCAGGCCGTCTTACCGCACTGCAACTCGATGCAGACAAGCTCACTGGACAGAATCTTTACTACTACGACAGCACAAAAGGCAGT
This sequence comes from uncultured Muribaculum sp., assembly GCA_964543345.1. Taxonomy (GTDB): domain Bacteria; phylum Bacteroidota; class Bacteroidia; order Bacteroidales; family Muribaculaceae; genus Muribaculum. The sequence goes on from CAZIXM010000019.1 coordinate 40,457, forward strand.
TATGTTGAAGTTACTGCCAGCAATGTCGTTCAAGTTAACGAAGACCTTTTGACCGCCGGCTATGCACGTCAGTACGGTCACGGAAAGTGCTACTTCAACATTCCTATCGAGCATCTCGGTATTTACCAGAATTCAACTGTCAGCGGCTCAACCGGCACATACGTGGAAGGTGCCAAAAAAGACGGTGAGTACGTCTGGGAAAGCTGCCCGACCGGTTCATTCGGCATTGTTCGTAACCACGTCTACAACATCAGCATCTCCAAGATTTCCGGTCTTGCTACCGCACTTTACGATGAGGATCAGCCAATCGTTCCGCCAGTTGACGATGTAACATACTACATTTCAGCTAAACTCGACATCCTTAACTGGCGCATAGTTCCGACTCAGAGCGTAGAACTCTAATCAGATCCCTTTAAATCGCGCACTTTGACGCGATGATTTGAAACATATTTGGCGGGCGGAGCCTACGCGCTCTAAACCCTGGCGACCGAGGTGGGCGCCCGCCATTTTTACCCAACCGCTATTCCGGCGCTGTAACGCGGCGCCAACATAAATCGGGCAGTTTATGGCCCGGACAACTCCGATGGCCGCAGAGACGGACATCCACTTAACTTGAAATTTCAACCGACGGCCTGACCGTCGACAATATAACCGGCCGACGCTAACACTTTAGCGCGCTCCGCCGCCACTCGGGGCCACAGCGCCCTGACGATATGATTAAATAAAACAACAAAGATATATATAACCAACCGTTATGAAACTTACTTGCATGAGACGCCTGCTGCAATCCATGGCTCTGCTCCTGACCTTCGGAGCGGCTCTGCCGGCCTGCGACGGTGCCATCTACGACGACGAAGGCGACTGTACGGTACACTACCGAGTCACCTTCACCTATGACATGAACATGAAGTTTGCCGACGCTTTCCCACACGAGGTTAAGTCGGTCACGCTCTACCTCTTTGACTCAAACGGGGCTCTTGTCACGTCGAAGACCGATTCCGGACAACAGCTCGCATCGCCCGACTACTATATGGACATCGAGGTGCTTCCGGGCAAGTATGACATGCTCGTTTGGGCACAAGGCGAAGCCGCCGGCTCTGACCCGACAGCATTCGCAATACCGACAGCCTCGCCCGAAACCGCTATGAGCGCCATGGGAGCCACACTCTCCCTCAGCGGCGAGAGCGGCACCGTAAGCCCCGAGACCGGACTTTACGTGGACCGCGACATTACGCCCCTGTTCTACGGCATCGAGCGGTCGGTCGACTTCCCCGACACCTACGGCACCATCACCATCGGGCCGGTGGATCTGATGAAGGACACCAACGTAATCCAGGTGCTTCTGCAGAACACCGACGGCACCGAGGTCGAGGAGAGCGACTTCAGCTTCTACATCACCGCCGACAATAACCGCCTCGACTACCTCAACACGGTGGTTTCCGACACCGAGTTCGGCTACCGCCCCTGGTCAGTAACCATGACATCGGCCACCTTTGACGAGCCCGAATCGGCTCCCGCAAGAGCGCAGTCAGAGGCCAACGGTATGCTCGCCGAGTTTTCTTTAGGCCGCCTTATGGCCGACCGTACCCCCCGGCTGGTGATACGCCGCAACACCGACGGCATCGACATTATCCGCATCAACCTCATACAGTATCTGCTGATGGTCAAAGGCCAATACAACAAGTCAATGACCGACCAGGACTACCTCGACCGACAGGATGCCTACACGATGATGTTCTTCGTCGACAAGGACAACAACTGGTACATTGCCGGCGGAGTCTACATCAACGGTTGGCGAATTGTACCCCCGCAGGATGCCACCCTTTAACAAAATTAGTAATACGGACACTGACAAACTCAATCATTGACTGAACGAAAATAAAAATGACTCGATTAGATAGACACATCCTTATCGCGGCCTCGGCCATAGCTCTGTCGCTCACGGGCTGTGTAAACGACGACTCGCCCTGTCCTGTCGAGACACCCGTCGATTCGGCTGAGGGCGTGACGCTGGCATTCACGGTCGTGACTCAAAACGGCACCGGCGCGGTGGCTTCGGCTCCCGAATCGCGAGCCGACGACTGTGACGACGAACAGGAAGGCTCGGCCGCCGAAAACTATATCAACATGTCTGACTGCCAGTTCCTGCTGTTTGATTCCGACCGAACCCTGCTCCGCCCCATATTCCCCGAAGTAACCGCCACCGACAATGTAAGCTACACATTTTACAGCGTCAAGGCCGAAATCACCGAGAAATACTTCACTGAAAAGGTCAAAGCCGGCGAATCAGTCACCTTCTATATCATGGTCATTGCCAACACCTCGTCGCTCTCCGGACAAAACATAGGCATGTCGCCCGGAAGTAGCACCATAAGCAACTTAGCTAACCAACGCCGTACATATACTTTGGCTCCGCGCCGTGACCAATGGAACGTAATAGCCACGTGGTCGCCTTCAATCGACGGACATCAATACATTCCCATGGCCGGACTACAGAAATTCGTTGTAGCCGCAAGCGACCTTAAAGCGTCGACATACGACAACCCGGTCGACTTATCCGGCACCAACACCGGAGGTATTCAGATCGCTGACCCAAAAGAGATTAATATGCTACGCGCCATGGCTAAAATCGAAGTTATCGACAAAATCGACATGCCTGACAGCTACGATCCCGCTCTTAGAAGGGTATTTGTGGAAAAGGTAGAATTGGTCGGCTACAATGAGCAGGGTACAATATTGCCTGCCATAGGAGTGACGGGAAGCTGGCCGAACTACATCTCTGACAACGTGACCGTTCCCACGTTGCCGAGCACTGACACATATACATATCCCGGCGAATTCGTAGTGTCAAGCTACGGCAATTATGACCCATTAATGTTCTTTAAAGACACGGTGGCCTCGCAAAACAACGACGGCTATCCGGTGTATTCAGCTTACATCACCGAATATTCAAAAAGTGGAATAGGCTCGGCCGTGAAGCCATATTTCGCCGTCACGCTGTCAAACAATGACGGTTCAGACAATAATGCCGTTATGGAAATGAAACTCGCAAAATATTCCGACGAAGGAGTTGCAGGAGCGGATCTCGACGAACTGCTGCGCAACCACATCTATCGGTATGAGATAAACGCCATAAAGTCAGACCTCCTTCAGGGAACCTGGACAGTCTGCGAATGGAACACAGCCACGGTGAACATTCCTGCTTTTAACTGACCTTTAGTTTAACTATAATATTATTGATTTCAATCTGATGAAATTATCAAAAATAATAAACCGGTTATCCACAGTGCTGATCATATCGGCACTGTCGGGAGGTATGGCCGGATGCAATGATAACACAGAATTTGAAGTGCCGTTTGACTTCTCGACCACCGGAAAGCCTGCCAGCATTTCGGTCAGCGTCTCCGTGCCGAACATGGAGGTGCAGTCGCGCGCCGACCTCTCGGACGCGAACGCTAACCGCGTGACTTCGCTTTGGGTCAGAGTGTACAACGCCAACACGGGAGCGGCCACTTCGGAACAATACGTGCTTGACAATCTTAACAACAACACCGCGCACACGCTTTTTAATCTACCGGACATAGCCACGCGCTCAGGCTCAAGCTTCATCGTGGCAGTTGCCAACATCGACCTGCAAGGCCGCAAATATAACGCCGACGGCACATACACGACAGGCACAATGCGCGATCTTCTCGCCACCGCCAACACTTGGACTGACTTCTGCGCCATTTCGGCTCTGACACACACTCTCAACAATTCTCCCTCTGTCACCGTGCCGCTCGACCTGTTGCCGATGTGCGGAATATATTATGCCGGGGATGTGGCCCACGTGGCTTCGCTCGACTGGTCGGAGCTGAACAACACGCCGTTCTTCATCCCCGTAACTGAAAATAGGACATACACTTTGCCGGGCACCATACACCTGCGCCGTCTGTCGTCATACGTCAAGTTTAATTTGATTCCCGGCAACGGGGTGACGCTCACTCCGCAGAGCTACCGCGTCAGAAATGTTCCTCGCGACAGCTGGCTTTTCGACCGTGCAGGCGGAACCACCTCATCATACGTGCCCGATGACTTCAACATGGCTAACTCTACGCAAATGTTGGTAAAGGAGCAGTCGCAATTGAACACCGGTTTCTTCCAGCCGGCAATATTTACCCGCGCAAGTTTCTACGACGGACCTACGGCATACACCGGAAGCTATTCATTTGACTTTTGGCAGATGGAAAACAAGCACACCGGAACCTCAACCACCTACAATGAGCGCGAAAAGGAGGTTAAAGTCGACAGTAACGGAGCCGTTCTGCCCGATTCTGACGGCGAAGGCACAAATTCAGGTATCTACACGAGCCTTTGCTCAGGGTCCACTTGGGAATACAATAATACGGCCACTATGGTGGAAATCCGATGCAATGTCAGCCCTGCAAACCTCCAAACTAATGATGCCAACGCCTCAAACAATTTCGGAACGGCTATCATTACGGTACACCTGGGATATGTCAACAACGACGCAACCGACTTTAACTGTCTGCGCAATTCAAAGTATACCTACAATGTGACCATCAACGGCCTTGACGACATTCGCGTCGAAGCGCTCCAGAATTCGCTTGGCGATGAAACCATTCCCGGACTTGAAGGGTCGGTAACTCAAATCACCGAGGGCAATAAATATGAACTCGATGCCCACTATGGCGTATTCAACATCAGCCTATCCGATGCCGAGCGCATGTCGGGCGACTTCGGCTACATTATCGAGGCTTGGGAAGCCGGCGAACAGTACAGCTACGATGAAAACGACGTGGTATCGGACGACATGCGCCAATATATCGACTGGGTTGAATTTATTCCTACAACCTCGGCGACCGTACTCGCGGATTACAATCCTGACAACGTCATAAAACTCGACCAAATGGGCGAAAAGCTTGCCAACGGCAATCTGCGCTATCCGCATTCGACCGGAACCGGAACGAACGAAAACGACCAAACTCAACGCTACTATACCGTTCACGTCAATGAATATGTCTATCAGACATCAACTGACGAAACAGATGACCGTTGGCGCGGATATGTCAATCAGCCCGAGCGCGGATGCTGGATCAAGACCGTGCAACAGTCGTCGCCTGACGGACAGAGCATCTATATCACATCTAAATATGCCTTCACACAAAAGTCAATACAGACATATTACGACTTAAGCGATACGGATATGGACGGAGGTGCGGTCGGACTCGAGCATGTCGACGAATCGGAGGGACTGAACCTGCGCAGCATGTATCCGGGCACGGAAGTTAACGGTGGAGACAAGATGCAGGAGGACAACGGACGCTATAATGTCAACTCCTACCTTACCGCCAACGCCGGAGGTCGCTCAACATGGTCACGCGTCGTAAACACTGCCGCCATGCAGACCATACCGGCTATCACAGCACAAGGAGCCAACTATCCGGCTCACACGGCTTCCACCAACATGCTCTTCGTGCCTGCATTGGTTAATACCATCGGCTCAACTCAACTGAGCACGAGCCAATACGACCCGCAACCGAACCTGACTGTCAGCAACAATATCAATCAATATATGGAGGCGATGAACGCCTGCACAAACCGTAACCGCGACAATAACGGTGACGGAACGATTGATGCAGATGAAGTCAGATGGTATGTTCCCTCGACAGGTAAATGTCTGCGCATGATTTTGGGCCGAAATTCTCTGTCAACGCCGATTATGGATTATAACTCCGTTACGTCCAAACTATATTATCCCACCGCAGGAAATCAAACATCACATGACGGAAAGGAAAATGACACTCGGTTTAAAATGTTTTCGAGTACCCGTGAAGTGATATGGTGTTATGAAGGCATGTCAATCAGCCAATTATCTCAAAGTTGGAGTGTAGGATTTTGGGAAGTGAGATGTGTAAGGAATTTAGGAACTAACCTCGCAAATGTTTACGTTAACGGCAACGTAAACAGCGACGGAACCGAAGAAGCCTACACCGTAGATGCCAACAACAGAACTATAACGATGTCGCACTACGACGCTGAATCAATCCGTCCCGACGTATCGGGAAGCTTGCCGATACATTTTATCAATAGCACACGCATAGTCGACGGCGCGCTCGTGTCGGGCGATTGGAACATGTGTGCCCACTCTTTTGAATATGCCGACTCAACTCAAGATATTCGGTATAGCCGGCGGTCAGGCAAAGACACCTACTCCTACGCGGCAACAAATGCCCAAGTAGAAACGTGGATAAGCAGCAATCCGTGCAGTACGCTGAACGACGCAAACTACAATGGACATAACGATTGGCGTGTGCCCAACCAAAAAGAGATGTCAATCATCAGAAACGCGGTTAACGGCCAACTACCGGGGTCTGGTATGTACTATATGACTTGTACTCAGGAATACTTCGATATAAACGGCTATATACCCGATGCAACGCATCTTGACACCGAACGCAGATTCATTTCTGTAGAAAAGTCGCAAACGTGTGCATATAATCCAAACAGGGAATTTTCTATGTACATTAAGTGTGTGCGCGATATTGATTAGACATGCCAATTTTGGCATTTAGATATACAAGTGTGACAACAAAGAACTATGATGCACTTAGTCATTCATAATGACAGTAAAGAAGGTTTGAAATAGCCGCCATTGCGCGGCATTTATATGTAGCGTTGATAGATGCGTCGCGATGACGCATCTATCTTTTTTATTGCATTTTTCCGGCCACCTACGGCGACCTTGCTTGTGGCTATGCATCTGCGCCGGCTACATCGCCAAGCCTACGGCTATGAGGAGAATCTGGATTAAAGTTGCTTCTGAAAGAAGCCCAAAATTGGGTAGCCGTAAGGCTGGATTAAAGTCGCTTCTGAAAGAAGCCCAAAACTATGTAGCCGTAAGGCTGGATTAAAGTCGCTTCTGAAAGAAGCCCAAAACTATGTAGCCGTAAGGCTGGATTTAAGTCGCTTCTGAAAGAAGCCCAAAACTATGTAGCCATAAGGCTGGATTAAAGTCGCATCTGAAAGATGCACAAAATTGTGTAGCCGGGGATTGGCGCACAGCGCCTATCTCCGGTATGCGATTGAGACATAAATAAAAATCTGAAAGATTTAACAACTTGTAAATCAACAACAAATCTTTGCAGATTTGACCCCATTCCCTTGAACCTTTCCGGGCAAATCGGTCTGACGACCGCTTTACCCGGCCACACAGCTTTACGAATCTTCCAGATTCGGAATACATTATTTAAATGGGCGTAGCCGGTGTACGTATTTTGCTTCTGAAAGAAGCCCAAAATTGTGTAGCCGGGGATTGGCGCACAGCGCCTATCTCCGGTATGCGATTGAGACATA